>NZ_JBHXIB010000058.1:0-49404 GCF_042723975.1 Amycolatopsis sp. NPDC058340
CCGCCCCTCTAGAGCCCCGGGGGTGCCGGTCGGACACCCCTCTCCCAAAACTCCCACGGTGTCTAATGGGTTTTCGCCAACGCACGGAGCGGCGACGGGAGCCCGGCCAAGGAAAGGGGATCAGGAGCCCGCCTGGTCCCGGTACCGCGCCAGGTACCGCTCGGTCACCTCGGCTTCCGCGGCCGCGGAAGCCTCCGCGCGGGTCCGGCGCCCGATACCCGGCGGGAAGCCGTTCTTGGCGAGCCGGTGCTCGATGCTCTCCTCCATGTAGGCCATCGAGTAGAAGTACGCCACGAGCGCGGCCATCAGCACGATCGCCAGCCGCAGGGGGAGCGGGCCGGGCAGGAGCAGCCACACCGCGCAGAGCGGGGCGATCATCACGGTGCTGCGGGCGACGTGCCGCCAACGCCAGCTGCCGGTGGTCGCGTCGTGGAGGATCCAGTCGTGGTAGCGCTCGGGCAGCCTGCCGCCGAGTGAGTACCACAGCCAGCGGAACACGTCCGGGCGCTTGCGGGGCATCGGGCGACTCCTTCCGTCGATGCCGCCACAGTACACTAATGATTAGTACGCTAAATATTAGCGTCGCGGCTAGGATCGGCGGTATGGACTCGGAGGGGTGCCGGATGAAGTCGATCGATCTGGGCGAGGATCCGCTCGCGCTGGAGCGTCAGGTGTGTTTCGCGCTGTCGGTCGCGTCGCGCAGCGTCATCGCCATCTACCGTCCGCTGCTCGAACCCCATGGGCTCACCCATCCGCAGTATCTGGTC
The DNA here is from genome assembly GCF_042723975.1 of Amycolatopsis sp. NPDC058340. Classification (NCBI taxonomy): domain Bacteria; kingdom Bacillati; phylum Actinomycetota; class Actinomycetes; order Pseudonocardiales; family Pseudonocardiaceae; genus Amycolatopsis; species Amycolatopsis sp. NPDC058340. The sequence continues at coordinate 768 of NZ_JBHXIB010000058.1, forward strand.
ATGCTGGCGCTGTGGGAGCGGGGCCCGCAGGCGGTCAAGGACCTGAGCGTCGCCCTGCGCGCCGAACCCGCGACGCTGTCCCCGCTGCTCAAGCGGCTGGAGACGATCGGTTACGTCACGCGCCGGCGCAGCTCCGAGGACGAGCGCCTGCTCACGGTCGAGCTGACGGAATCCGGTCGCGCGTTGCGCGCGGAGGCGGAGAAGATCCCGTATCGCGTCGTGGAGAAGCTCGGCATGGAGGTCTCCGAGCTGGAAGCGCTGCACAAGGCCCTCACCCGGGTCATCGAAGCCACGGCTTGAGCGAACCGAAACCGGGGTGTGACGAAATGAGGGTGTGAAGCCGCGCCGGGGTGGGTAATTCCCGTCACGCCAGCACACAGTGACAGGAAGATGAGGGACCGTGACCACCTCGACCCCCGCGCCGACGGAAGCAGGTCTGGAGCTCATGACCAGGCTGAACGCCTACCTGGAGGACGTGGCTGCGGCACTGGGGATACGCAGGGAGTCGGGCACGGTCGACCTCACCGGTCCGGTCACCGCCCGGCTGAGGCTGAACTGGCGCCTCCCCGGCTTCCCCGAACGCGACGCCGACCTGATGTGGCACGAAGAGCACGGCTGGTCGGCCGCCGTGGCGACGCACGCGGACGACGACCACCACGTCGTCGTCGCCTACCTCGGTGGCCGCACGGTGGCGTCGCATCCGCGCCTGGTCGCCAGGTTCGCCGAGACCTTGCGGACCGGCGACCACCAGGACTGCTGGCCCGGTCCGCCGGCGTTGCGCACCGCCGCCGGACCGTCCTCCCTCGCCAAGGAGCTCGCCGCCTGGGCCTGATCACTCCGGCGGGGAGAGGACCACGTCGAGCGCGATCGTGATCTCCCTGCCGATCAGGAACCTCGGCGCCCGGATACCGATCGCCCGCCGGTCGAGAACGGCCCCGGCGAGCACCCGCCAGGTGCCGTCGCCGTTGTCGTCCGGCCCGGTCGCGGTCACCGTGAGGGGACAGGACTCGCCGCGTGCGCCGAGAGTGCCTTCGACCGACCACCCCTCCGGGCCTTCGCCGACCCGGTCCGCCGCGAAGGTCAGCACGGGCTGCGCGTCGATCGCCAGCAGACCGGGTTTACGCAGGTCGGCATCGCGTTTGGCGTTCCCGGTGTCGATCTTGTCGAGGTCCAGTGCCGCTTCGACGGCGACGACGCCGGCCGCGGAGACCCGCACCGAGCCCAGAGTGACCGGGATCGAGCCGTGGACCACGCGGAACCCGAAGTTCCGGACGGTGAACGTGGCCGAGGTCCGGTCGGCGAGCACGGTCCAGGTGCCGACCCGTGCGGACGTCCCGGCGGTCATCGCGGCTCACCCACCAGGCCGAGCGAGGGCAGGGACGTGTGGAGCACGCGGTGGACGTCGACCCGGTCCGGGCCCGGCAACAGCGCGGGATCCTCACCGGGCAGCAATTCCGTGCTCATGATCGTCTTCTGGACGCTCTCCATCGCCTCGATCGACTCGGTGAAGCCGAGAATGAGGCTGGACCGGTCCTCGGCGGTCAGGACGTAGAAGCCACCGACCCCGTCGAGCCCGCGCACGGCAGGCAAAATCCGCTCGCGCCCGCCGAACCGGGCGGCGTCGGCCTGTGCCTGGGTGAGCGGCCGGTCGAACCAGGTCGCCTGCGCGATCCTGGGCTCGGCCGCGCCGCTTTCGACGTCGGCGACCGCGTAGACGCGGGCGTCGATGACGTGGGAGACGCGGCGGTCGGCGGCGGCGAGCGCGGATCCGCGGTCGCGCCACAACGCGACCACGAGCCCGCTCAAGCCGCCGACCTGGGCGAGGGTGCAGGTGCCCGGCGACCCGGTGCCGGGATGGAGTTCGGCGGCGAGGGCGTGGCCCCAGCCCGCGGACTCGTCGGCGTGCGAACGCCGGAACTGGTGGACGGTGGCGTACATGGGCTTTCCTTTCCCGTCGGACGTGCCGACTGTGCGCTCCCGGCGGCCGCCGGACATCAGTGCCAGTACGCAGGGCGGTACGGAATCGGGCCCGGAGAGCGATACTCCTTGCGTGAACCGGGAACCGTTCGTGGGCCGGGAAGGCGAACTGGCGACTCTGCGCGGCAGGCTCGCCGACGCCGCCCTGGGTTCCGGCGGGCTCGTGCTCGTCTCGGGCCCGCCCGGGATCGGCAAGACCCGGCTGGTCGAGGAAGCGACGGCCGCGGTGTCCACTGTCGTGTGGGGCAGGTGCGCCGACGATCCGGGTGCGCCGCCGCTGTGGCCGTGGCGCCGCGTCGTCGAGGCGCTGCCGTCGGTCGATTCGGCGGTGAAGACCGCTTTCGCCGAGACCGAGGGCGCCGGCGACGTCCAGGCGGCGCGGTTCCGGCTGGTGGCCGCCGCGGCGGACGCGCTGGTGGCCGCGGCGGAACCGGCGGGCCTGGTCGTCGTCCTCGAAGACCTGCACTGGGCCGATGAGGCGTCGTTGCGGCTGTTGCGGCATCTGGCGGGGGAGTTGCGGCGCTCGAAGCTGGCCGTGGTCGCGACGCACCGGGACACCGGGCACACGCCCGCGCTGGACGCGGCCCTCCCGGATCTCCTGCGCCGTCCGGGCGCACGGAGCATCTCGCTGCCGCCGCTGGCCGAGTCCGACGCGCGGGCGCTGCTCACCGGACTGCCGGAGGAGGAAGCACGCGAGGCATATCGCCGCTCCGGCGGGAATCCGCTCTACCTCGGCGCGATCGCGCGTTCGGCCGGTGGAGCGGAACTCGGCCACCTCGTGCGCACCGCGGTGGCCGCTCTCGAACCGGAGGTGCGGCGGCTGCTCGCCATCGCGGCGGTGCTCGGTGAGGACGTAGACGCCGCCCTGCTCTCGGAGGTGTCCGGCCTGTCGGTGGGTGAGGTCGCGGACGGGCTCGATCAGGCCGAAAAGGCCGGGGTGCTGGGTTCCGGCCGGTTCGCGCACGCCGTGGTCCGCGACGGGATCTACGCGGATCTCGGCCAGGCCGAACGGGAAGCTTTGCACGGTCGCGCCGCGGCCGCCCTCGAAGCGCGTGCCCGGCGTGAACCCGCGCTCGCCGGGACGGTCGCCGGGCATTGGCTGCGGTCGGCGACCGCGCCGGGGAAGACGGCCGAGTGGGCGGCGCTCGCGGCGGCGGAAGCGAACCGGGCACTGGCCTTCGACGAAGCGGCGCGTTTCCTCGCGATGGCGCTCGACGCCCGCGCGAAGGCCGGACTGTCCGAAGTGGACCGTGCCGGGCTGCTCCTCGATCTCGCCGTCGCCGAGTACCGGACGGGCCGGTTCGCGCGAAGTCTCGACCACGCCCGGCTCGCCGCCGACGCGGGGCTGATCGCCCGCGCGGCGCTGGTGGTCCGCGACGTCGCGGCGCCGGATCTTCTGCCCGGCATCCGCGACCTCGCCGTCCGCGCGCTCGCCGCCGACGGGGTCGACCGGACGACGCGGGCCCGCCTGCTGGCGCACAGCGCGTCGGTGGAAGCCGACTACGGCCGGTTCACCGACGCGGAGAAACTCGCCGACGAAGCCTTCGCGCTCGCCGAGGAATCAGGCGATCCGGAGGCGCTGGTCGACGCCGTCCGCGCCCGGATGAAGGTCGCTCCGGAGAAACTGCCGCTGTCCGAACGGCTGCGGCTCGGCGCGCTGGCCGCCGAGCTGGGCTCGCGTACCGGGCAGCCGCTGGTTTCCTTGTGGGGCCACAAATGGCGGATCGACGCGGCCTTGGCGGACGGGCGGATGGCGCTCGTCGACGACGAACTCGTCGCGGTGACCACGCTGGCGCGGCTGACGAGACTGCCGCTGATCCGCTGGCACGACCTGCGGCTGCGCTGTTCGGTGCTGGCGTTGCGCGGGGATCTGGCCGGGGCGCGCGAACTCGACGTCGCGGCGGAGGAACTGGCGGACACCGAACTCGCCGACGATTTCTCCGCGAAAGGGATGTCCTACGCGTTCCGCACCCAGCTCGTGCTGCTCACGGGTGATCCCTGCGACCTGCGAAGGGACTACGCGGGTTTGCTGGACCGGGCGCCGCATCTGCCGGTCACCTTGGTCTCGCGGCCGTTGCTGAGCCTGCTCGCGGGCGAACTCGACGAGGCGCGGGTCCGGTACGAACAGCTGATCCCCTTGGTGCGGAGCCCGGAGTTCGCACTGCACGCCACCGGCGCGCTGCCCAATCTCGTGCCGCTGGTCGAGGCCTTTCGAGACGTCGAGATGGCGGAATACCTGTTGCGGCGCCTCGAAGAGGTGCGTCCGATCGTGGCAGGCGGCGCGGGTGTCTTCGGCACCGGATCCAGCCTGGAACACCCCGCCCGGCTCAACGCCCTGCTCGGCCGCCACGACGAGGCGGCGCGGTTGTCCGAGCAGGCCATCGCGGTCAACGAAGGCATCGGCGCACGGCCCGGCGTCGCCCAGACGCGGTTGCTGCTCGCCGAAGCCCTGGTCGCCATGGGCGATTTCGGTCGTGCGCAAGGGATCGCGCGTGAGGCCCTCGACGAGTTCCGGCGGCTGGCCATGCCGGGACCGCTCGCGCGGGCCGCGGCGCTGCTCGACCGGATCCGCGCCGAACGCCGTGCCGCGGACCCGCTCACCGGGCGGGAACGCGAGATCGTCGCCCTGCTCGCCGACGCCCTGAGCAACCGCCGGATCGCCGAGAAACTGGTGCTTTCCGAACGTACGGTGGAAAGCCACGTCCGGAGCATTCTGGCGAAACTGGGCCTGGCGAACCGGACCGAGGTCGTCGCGTGGGCGAGCAGGGAAGGTCTCAGGGACTGACGGTCAGCTTGCCGAGGACGCGCGCGGCGACGGCGTCCAGGTTTTCGTCGAGGAAGAAGTGCCCGCCTGGGAACACTTCCAGCTCGAAGGAGCCGCTGGTGTGTTCGCGCCAGTTTTCGGCGTCCGGTACCTCCAGGACGGGGTCCATGTCGCCCGCGAGCGCCACGATCGGGCAGCTCACGTCGGGTCCGGGCCGGTACCGATAGGTCTCGACGGCCTTGTAGTCGCCGCGCAGCGCGGGCAACGCGAGCGAGCGGATGTCCGGGTCGTCGAAGATCGTGGGGTCCGTGCCGCCGAGACGGCTGACCTCCTTGAGAAAGGTGTCGTCGTCGGCGAGGTGGTGCGCCTTCTCCTTGTGGATGTCCGGGCCGCGGCGGGCCGAGACGAACATCGCCGCCGGCACGATGCCGCGCGCTTCGAGCCGCCGTGCGACCTCGAAGGCGACGATGGCGCCCATGCTGTGGCCGAAGAGGGCGAAGGGTGCCGGGAACGCGGCGACGACGTCCACCAGTTGCTCGGCGAGGACGTGCAGGTCGTCGATGACCGGCTCGCCCATCCGGTCCTGCCGCCCCGGGTACTGGGCGGCGTGCACCTCGACGGTGGGTGAGAGGGCGGCCGAAAACGAGCGGTACGCGCTCGCGGAACCACCGGCGTGCGGGAAGGCGAGCAGCCGCATCCCGGCCGACGGCGCCGGATGGAAGCAGCGCGTCCAACTGCTCAGAGCACGTCCTGCCATCGAAAATCCCCCAATCCGCGCGGGAACGACCCGCACGACACTGGAATGTACGGGGGATTCGCGGAATGCGTCCATGCTTGTGCGGGGTTGTTCACGCTGGGAACACTGGACACCGGGCTCGGTGGAAGGGAGCGGATGTGGCGGAGGACCTGAAGATCAGGATCGGCGTGGGGCTGGGGACCGGGACGGGGCCCGGTGAGTTCGGCGCCGCGGTCGATCTGCTGGAGCGGGCGGGCGTCGATTCGCTCTGGCTGCCCGAGGCGGTGTACTCGCCGAGGATCGATCCGGTCGTCGGGCTGACGCACGCGCTCGCCCGCACCACGAAACTCAAGGTCGGCACCGGGGTGATGGTGCTGCCGGGCCGTGATCCGGTGCTGGTCGCCAAACAGCTCGCCTCTCTCGCCGCGCTCGCGCCGAAAAGGGTGCTCCCGGTCTTCGGCCTGAAGCCCGCGCGCGACGCGGAACTGCCGTTGTTCCCGGTGCCGCAAGGCCGCCGCGCCGCGGTGTTCGACGAGTCGTTGCGGCTGATCAGGGCCTTGCTGGAACAGGAGGAAGTGACCTTCGAGGGCGAGTTCTTCCGCGTCGAGGGCGTGGGTCTCGGCCTCACCCCGCTGAAACGGCTCGATCTCTGGCTCGGCGGGAAGGCGCCCGGCGCGCTGCGGCGGGTCGGCAGGCTCGCGGACGGCTGGCTGGCCAGTTTCCTCACGCCGGAGGAGGCGCGGGCCGGCCGCGAGGCGATCCAGGAGGCGGCCGCCGAGGCGGGCCGGGAAATCGAGGCCGACCACTTCGGGATCAGCCTCCTCGTCGCGGAGGACGGGATCCCGGACGCGCTCGCGGCTTCGGTCTCGGCACGGTCCGGCGCGGATCCGTCCCGGCTGATCGCGGACGGCTGGAGCGCCGCCCGCGACCTGATCGCCGAGCACATCGACGCCGGGCTGAGCAAGTTCGTGCTGTACCCGGCCGGGCCGGAGCCGATCGAGCGGTTCCTGGAGAACTTCGCCGAGCACGCCGTCCCGCTGCAGAACTGAGGCGCTCAGTCGAACTTCAGCTCTTCGGTCCGCCGCGGCATCAGCAGCAACGCGCCGACGCTGAGCACGGCGACCACCAGCATCGCCAGGAAGACGTGGTGCGTGGCGTCCGCGAGGGCGCCGCGCACGAACGTCGTCGTCGGGGTTTCCGGGCCGTTGCCCTCCAGGACGACACTGGTCGCGTCCACGCCGGACGGCAGGCCGGTGACCCCGGCGGGAGGGTTGGCGAAGCGGTTCGCCAGGGTGGCGTTCGCGATCGCGCCGAAGATCGCCACGCCGACGGCGCTGCCCAACGAACGGCTGAACATGTTGGTCGCGGTGACGACACCGCGGCGTTCCCAGCCGATGGTGGACTGCACCGCGATCAGCGTCGGGCTCGACGCCAGCCCCAGTCCCAGCCCGAGGACGAACGCGGCCGCGGCCGCCAGCCAGATCGACGACCCCGCGGCGAGGAACACCGTGAGCGCCGCGCCCGCGATGACCGCCCCGCTGCCGATCAGCGCGGTGTCCCGGAACCCGATCCGCATGTAGATCCGGCCGGCCAGCGACGCCGAGATCGGCCAGCCGACGGTCAGCGCCGCCAGCGCGAATCCGGCGACGAGCGCGCCGGTGCCGAGCACGCCCTGCGAGAAGGTCGGCAGATACGACGTCAGGCCCATCAGCAGCATGCCGACGACGACGGCGACCAGGTTGCCGCCGATCAGTGTCCGTTTGGTGAAGATCCACAGCGGCAGCACCGGCTCCTCCGCCTTGCGTTCCACGAACACGAACGCCACCAGCAGCACCGCCGCGCCGCCGAAGATCGCCAGGCTCGGCGCGGACGCCCAGCCCCAGGCGACCCCGCCCTCCAGCAGGCCGAGGATCAGCAGCGAGCAGCCGAGGGTGAGCAGCGTGGCGCCGAGGTAGTCGATGCGGTGCGAGCGGCGGTCGACGCGCTCGCGGAAGTTCCGGAACAGCATCCACGCCGCCAGCGCGCCGAGCGGCAGGTTGATGAAGAAGATCCAGCGCCAGTCGAGGTACTCGGCGAACACCCCGCCCAGCGTCGGCCCGACCACCGACGAGATGGCCCACACGCTGGCGAGGTAGCCCTGCACCCTGGCGCGTTCCTCGACGGTGTACATGTCGCCGACCATGGTCAGTGCGATCGGCTGGATGGCGCCGGCGCCGATGCCCTGCACCGCGCGGGCGGCGATCAGCACCGGCATGCTCCAGGCCGCGCCGCACAGCACCGAGCCAAGGAGGAACGCCGCGATGCCGAAGAACATCACCGGGCGCCTGCCGAGGACGTCCGCGAATTTGCCGTACAGCGGGACGGTGACCGCCTGGGTCAGCAGATAGATCGAGAACAGCCACGGGAACTGCGAGAACCCGCCCAGATCGGCGACCACCGAGGGCACCGCCGTGGCGATGATCGTCGAGTCCAGCGCGATCAGGCCGGAACACAGCATCACGGCGATCAGGACGGGGCCGCGTTCGGACCGGAAACCGACCCCTTCCTTCGCGGTGACCGGGGCCGGGGTGGTCATCTGTGACGGTCTCCTCAGGCTCATGAACGACGTCAACTACTTCGCATGGGTAAGCATTCCACGGAGACACCCGGTCATGGGACCGATTTTTTCCGTGAGCTATCCCGCAAAATGGATCGGATGAGCACCTGGATCCGCCCGATCGATCGTGGCTGGGTAGTCCGCGACACCGTCCCGGGGCCCGACGTCGACGAGTTCGCCGACCCGGACCGGGTGGCCGCCGCGCTCGCCGGGGCCCGCGGCGACAGCCTGCTGGCGGTCCAGCATCCGGCGAGGACCCCGGCCGCGCTGGCGGGCGGGCTCTCGATCGAGGCCGCGCTGCCGCAGGCCAGGGCGACGTTCGAGCGGATCCGGGAGCGGCACTATCGCCCGGTCTCCGCCGTGGTCGCGCCGTATCGCATCGACGGGCCGGACGGGGTCGCGCTGGGCGTGCTCTGCCTGGTCGACCCCGCCGCGGTCCGGGACGACGGCGTGACCAGGGTCCGGCACACCGAGGACGTCTATCCGGACGTCGTCGCGGAACGGGCCGCGATGCTCGCCGGGCTCGGTGTCGCGACGAGCGCCGCGATGCTGGTCCCCGCCACCGGCGGCCGCGGGCTGACCGCGCTGATCGAACGGATCTGCCGGGGCCGGGTGCCCACCTTGTCCACAGTGGACGGCGCGGGCCGCAAGCACGAACTGTGGCTCACCGGTCCCGGCGAAGACCAGGACCGGCTGCTGGCGACCCTGGACGGTCTCGATCTCCTGGTCGCGGACGGCAACCACCGGGTCGCGGCCGCCGCGGCCTCAGGGCGCGGCGCGCTGCTGGCGCTGGTCACGGGTGGGCCGGGGCTGCGGATCGGGCCCATCCACCGGGTGCTCGCCGGCACCGGTCTCGACGCGGACACCCTGGTCCGGTGCTGGAAGGAAGCGGGGTACGACGTCCACCCCGGCCCGGCGGCGCCGCCGTCCGAGGCGGGGGAGGTGACCGTGCTGGCCGGCGAGTCGGCGTTCCGGGTGTCGCTCGGCAAGGCGGGCGGTGACCACGCGGTGGTCGAGCAGGAGCTGCTCCGCGCGGCGCTCGGCGTCGATCCGGAGGGGCCGGACGTGCGCCCCCTGCTGCCCGGCGTGCCGGTGCCCGAAGACGCGGACGCGGTGCTGCTGCTGGCCCCGGTCCCGTACGCGGAGGTGCTCGCCGTGCACGCGGCCGGGTCGCGGATGCCGAGGAAGGCCACCTATTTCACGCCGAAACCGCGTAGCGGGCTCCTGCTGGCCGAGCTCTGACGTCGCGCTTTTGTCGGTGGCGCGGCTTAGGATCGCCTCGTGGAACTGCCCGTGATGCCGCCCGTCAAGCCGATGCTGGCCAAGGCCGTGCACGAACTGCCGCGCACGCCGGGGCTGCTGTACGAGCCGAAGTGGGACGGCTTCCGCTGCGTGGTCTTCCGCGACGGCGACGAGGTCGTGCTGGGCTCGCGTAACGACAGGCCGCTGACGAGGTACTTCCCGGAGCTGGTCGAGCTGCTCAAGGACGCGCTGCCCGAGCGCTGCGTCGTCGACGGCGAGATCGTGCTGGTCACCGAGGGCGGGCTCGATTTCGAGGCGCTCCAGCTGCGGCTGCATCCGGCGGCGTCCCGCGTGAACAAACTCGCCGAGGAGACACCGGCCAGTTTCGTCGTGTTCGACCTGCTCGCCCTTCACGAGCGGGATCTCACGCCGGAACCGTTCGCGGAGCGGCGGAAACTGCTCGAAAGCGTGGTCGACACGAAGTTCGCCCGGGTGCACCTCACCCCGTTGTCCGAAGATCCCGACGTCGCGCAGGACTGGTTCACCCGCTTCGAGGGCGCGGGCTTCGACGGAGTGATGGCCAAACCCGCCGACGCGCCGTACGAACAGGACAAGCGGGTGATGTGGAAGGTCAAGCACCAGCGCACCGCGGACTGCGTCGTCGCCGGATTCCGGTGGCACAAGGACGGCGCCGGGGTCGGTTCGCTGCTGCTCGGGCTCTACAACGACGAAGGCGTCCTGCACCACGTGGGCGTGGCCAGCAGTTTCACCGCCGCCAGGCGCCGTGAGCTGGTGGACGAGCTCGCGCCGCTGCGGGAGAACGCGCTGGAGAACCATCCCTGGCGCGAGTGGGCCGAGGCCCACGAGGAGGCGGGTGGGCGGATGCCCGGCGCGGGCAGCCGGTGGGCGCCGAAGAAGGACCTGAGCTGGGAGCCGGTCCGCATCGAATGGGTCGCCGAGGTCCGCTACGAACACGTCGAGGGCACGCGGTTCCGGCATGGCGGGAGGCTCGTGCGCTTCCGCCCCGACCGTGACCCGGCCTCGTGCACGTACGCGCAGCTCGAAGAGGTCCCGCCCGCCGAGCTGGCCACCTTGTTCACCGAGCTGGGGGAAAGATGAAAGCGGAGCCGGTCACGCTGGACCTCGACGGTGTCGAGTTCACGGTGTCCAATCCGGGCAAGGTCTACTTCCCGGAACACGGCGAGACCAAATTGGACCTCGTCGAGTACTACCGCGCGGTCTCGGTCCCGCTGCTGGCGCAACTCGGGGACAGGCCCCTGCTGCTGGAACGCTATCCCGACGGTGCGGGCGGGAAGTCGTGGTTCCAGAAGCGGGTCCCGAAGAACGCTCCCGGCTGGCTGACCACGACGGTGGTGTCCACTCCGAACGGGACCACTTCGGACGCTCTCGTGGCGAAGGACCTCGCGCACGTCATCTGGGCGGTGAACCAGGGCTGCCTCGGTTTCCACGTCTGGCCGAACCGGGCCGACGCGCCGGACATCAGCGACCAGCTGCGCGTCGACCTCGACCCGTCACCGGGGATCGGGTTCCCCGAGTTGCGGCACGGCGCCGTCCTCACGAAGGCGTTGCTCGACGAGCTGGGCATCACCGCGCAGCTGAAGACCTCGGGCTCGCGCGGCCTGCATCTCTACGTGCCACTGGAACCGAAGTGGGACGCCTACGAGGTCCGCGCGGCCGCCGTCGCGCTCGCCCGCGAGCTCGAACGCCGCCATCCGGAGGAGATGACGGCGCAGTGGTGGAAGGAAGAACGCGGCTCCCGCGTGTTCGTCGACTTCAACCAGAACGCGCCGCACAAGACGGTGTTCGGCGCGTGGTGCGTGCGGCCGCGGGTCGGCGGGCAGGTGTCGACGCCGATCGGCTGGGACGAACTGGAGACCGTCGAGCCGGACAAGCTCACCCTGTCCACTGTGCCCGCTCGTCTCGCCGAACGCGGAGACCCTTGGGCCGCAACGGAACCGCAGTCGATCGAGCCGCTGCTGGAAATGTCCAGGAAGGACATGGCGAACGGCCTCATGGACGCGCCTTGGCCGCCCGTCTACCCGAAGATGCCGAACGAGCCGCCCCGGGTGGCGCCGAGCCGGGCGAAGAAAGAAGGCGTTTAGTCCTCTGAATGCGGTCCTTGCGCGCGCAACTACCGCATTCAGAGGACTAAACGCAGGTCGAAGGCGAGTTGCGTGTTCACGGTGGCGGGTGCGGCCTTGCGGGCGGGCCGGTGGCCGGGCAGGGTCGCGGCGCAACGCGGGCACGGGGCGACGTCGGTGGTGGTGAGATCCACCGGCGTCCACAGGCGGGATTCCTTGTCCCCGCAGGCGGAACGCCGGTACCGGAGGTCTTCGGAGCGGGTCATCAGGTGCGCGGCGGGGGAGTCCTCCGGCAGCGCGCCGACCAGGTACCAGCGTCCGGCGGTGTTCGTCATGGAACTGTCCTCCCGATACAGGTGGTCCAGCTCGAGATTCCTTCCGGAAATCAGTGTCAAGGAGACGCGCCGCGATTCGCGGTATTTCGGCCTTCGGCGTGTCTCGCAAGGCGTAACTCGCGTGTTTGGAGACGGCACTCGCGTGTTCGGAGGCGTAACTCGCCACCGAGGCGGGTCAGTCCTGAATGAACCGCAGGACCCGCAGCATGCCGCGTTCGTCGACGACCTCGGGATCGTCCGCGACACACTGCTCCAGGCGCGCGGTGACGGCCCCGGTGTCGATCCCCGAACCGATCAGCACCAGTTCGCTCCGGCGCGGCAGGCCGGACGGCCACGCCGACCGGTCCAGCTGGATGAACGAGCCCACCGTGTGCAGGCCGAACCGGGACCGCGGGCCGTTCGGGCCGAAGTCGAGGAAACCCTTGATCCGGTAAAGCCCGCCGGGGCGCTGTTCGAGGAAGTCCATCAGCCTTCGCGGGTCCAGCGGACGCTCGGTGGTGAAGGCGACGCTGTCGTACGCGGTGTGGAAGTGGTGCTCGTGGTCGTGCTCCTCCTCGCGGAGGTCGTCGAACGACATCTGGCCCGCCCGTTCACGCGGCCGGGCGTCGAAGAACAGGGTGGGGTCGATCCGGCCGTGGGAGGTCGCGATCACCGGCGTGCCGGGCGCGATCTCGTCGATCGTGCCGCGCAGTTTGGCCAGGGTGTCCTCGTCGGCCCGGTCGGTCTTGTTGAGCACGACGAGGTCGGCGAACCCGAGGTGCTCGTCCAGTTCCGGATGCCGCTTCCTGGTCGACTCGAACTCGGCGGCGTCGACGAGCTCGACCAGGCCGCCGTAGGCGATGGCGGGGTTCTCGCTGGCGATCATCAGCCGGATGAGGTCACGCGGTTCGGCGAGGCCGCTGGCTTCGATCACGATGACGTCGATCCCGGCTTCGGCCTCGGAAAGCTTCGCGAGCATGGCATCGAGGCCGCTCGCGTCGACGGCGCAGCACAGGCAGCCGTTGCCGAACGGCATCATGGTGTCGACCTGGCCGGAGACGGCCATCGCGTCGACCGCGATACTGCCGAAGTCGTTGACCACGACCCCGATCCGCGCACCCTGCCGGTTGGCCAGCAGGTGGTTGAGCAGGGTGGTCTTGCCGGAGCCGAGGAAGCCCGCGACCAGGATGACCGGAATCCGCCTGTCGACCACGATTTTCCTTTCGCCTCGGACCTCCCCGCACTCTAGCGACGGCGGAAGCGGGCCAATACACCGGCACGGGGAAAGAGCAGAAGAGGCAGCGTGCGAATACGCTCGAAAGAGTGATTAGGGACGATCATAAAACTGATCTTGGCCGCGTGTGATCGTTTTGTTCGGGGAAACTCGGTGAATATCCCGCGAAGTCTTACTCAATTCCAAATATTGTCGTCGGCAAGCTTTCTACCTGCCGAAATGTCAGCCAGTTCGAAGCTTCTGCCATTTGGTGGATAGTGGCCCTGTTTCTGTGGGGTATCGTCTTTTGCCTGGTCCGGACCCGGCCGCCTCGCCGATCAGGCGGGATCCTCCGGGCATTTCCGAGTGCAGGAGGAATGGTGATCGTTCCCGCCGCCGGTGCCGGCGTCGAATTCGGAGAGTGGGAAGCCGAGGTGGCGCCGGCCTCCATGCGGGTGACGGATATCCCTCGCTTGCCTCCGGAGGTGCGGCCGCGGGAACGGAGCGTGGACCTGGCGGAGGCCGAGGACTTCCTCCGGCTCTTCCACGCCGAAACGGACGGCGGGCAGGCGCGGCTGGACGCGCGGCTCGATCGGGTGCGTGCCGAGATCGACGCGACCGGCACCTACCGGCACACGGCCGCCGAGCTCGAGTTCGGCGCCAGGGTGGCCTGGCGGAACTCCGCCCGGTGCATCGGCAGGCTGTACTGGCAGGGACTGAAGGTGCGGGACCGCCGTGACGTCGTCGGCGCCGCCGCCATCGCCGACGAGTGCGTCACCCATCTGCGGGAGGCGACCCGGGGCGGCCGGATCCGCTCGACCATCACCGTGTTCGCGCCGGACGGCCCGGCGGGGCCCGGCCCGAAGATCCACAACGATCAGCTCGTCCGGTACGCGGGTTATCGCCTCGGCGACGGCTCGGTACTGGGCGATCCGCGCCACGCCGCCTTCACCGAGACCGTCCGGGAGCTCGGCTGGCGTCCGCCCGAACGGAAGGGCTCCTTCGACGTTCTGCCGCTCCTCATCGAGTCCGAACCGGGGGAGCGGCGCCTGTTCCGGCTGCCGCCGGACGCCGTGCTGGAGGTCCCGTTGTCGCATCCCGACCACCGCTGGTTCGCCGGACTCGGCCTGCGCTGGCACGCGGTACCGGCGATCAGCAACATGCGGCTGGTCATCGGTGGCCTCACCTACCCCGCGGCACCGTTCAACGGCTGGTACCTCGCCACCGAGGTCGGCGCGCGCAACCTCGCCGACACCGACCGCTACGACCTGCTGCCGGTGATCGCCGATCTGATGGGCCTGTCGACGAAGTCGGAGCGCACCCTGTGGCGCGACCGCGCGCTGGTCGAACTGACGCTGGCCGTCCAGCACTCCTTCGACGCGGCGGGCGTGACCGTCGCCGACCACCACACCGAATCGCGGCGGTTCCTCACGCATATCGCCAAGGAAGAGCGCGCGGGACGGCGTTGCCAGGCCGAGTGGAGCTGGATCGTCCCTCCGCTGTCGGGCGGGCAGACCGCCGTGTTCCACCGCTACTACGACGAACCCGATCCGGCCGCGAGGCCGGCGTTCCTGCCTCCCGGGTAGCGCTCCGACGGGTGAAGAGGTGAGCCGAATGCGGCGTGTCGATGGGCTGAACGGTGGCGCGGGTTGCGGCCGCGCGGAGAATGGGGACATGACCGCAGTGCTCGTCGCTCACGCCGGGAAATCCGGTGGGACAAGGGAGATCGCCGAGGTGATCGCCACCGAGCTGCGGGACGGCGGTCTGACGGCCGACTTGCTGGACGCGGCCGAAGTCGAGGACGTCGAGCCGTACGGCGCGGTGATCGTGGGAAGCGCGCTGTATCACCGGCGCTGGCGCCCGGAGGCGGTCCGCCTGCTCACCGAACACGAGGAGGCGCTTCGCGACCGGCCCGTCTGGCTGTTCCACAGCGGGCCTTGCGGGCCGCTCGCCGCGGGCAAACGGGTGAGCCTGCCCGCCGGGGTCGCCCTGCTGGCCGCGAGGATCGACGCCGAGCGCACGGCCACCTTCGGCGGAAAACTCACCCCGGACACCGCGAGCGGCCTGTTCTGGAAGATCATGGCGGCGGGGCCGTGGGCGGGCGATTTCCGCGACTGGCCGTCGATCCGGGCATGGGCCCGCGATGTCGGCCGCCGCGTGCGCATCCGAGTCACCCTCTGAGGGCCTGGTTTCGTCGGTGCGCTGTCGTAGGGTGGCTCCATGGAGAAGAAACAGTTCACCGCGAAGCTGCTCAAGAGCCCGGAGAAGGGCGGCTGGACGTACGTGATCATGCCCGGCTCCGCCGAGTTCTTCGGCACCAGGGGGCTGGTGAAGGTGCGCGGGACGATCGACGGGCATCCGTTCCGGAGCTCGTTCATGGCGCTGGGGGACGGCACCCACAAGCTGCCGGTGAAGGCCGACGTGCGCAAGGCGATCGGCAAAGAGGAGGGTGACACCGTCGACATCGTCCTGCTCGAACGGCTCGAGGGCTGAGTTGGCCACCGCATGGAAGCCGTCCCCGGTCATCAAGATCTACGAGGCGCTCGGCGCGGTGGCCGACGGGCGGGTCGAGATCGACGGTGACACGGCGCGCGTCACGTCGTCGGACAAGGCCAAGACCTACGACGTCCGCCACGATCCGGCCGCGGGATCGATCACGGCCAACGACAACGGGTCCTACTGGCAGGGGTACCTCGGATACCCGGGTATCGCGTACCTGATGGAGCGCGGCGTGCTCGCCTACGACGGCGGCCTCACCGCCGGGCTGGCCGGTGTGCCGTGGAAGGAACTCGCCACCCGGTACCGCAACGACTGGGCGAAGGTCGAGAAGCACGTTCGCGAAGACCTGTCCGAGAAGGGGGTGGATCTGGACCGGTTCGACGCCGGGCTCGCGGAGATCTCGAGCCGGCTGGAGGAATTGGCGCTCACCAAGCTTTCCCCGCGGCTGCGTCCGCCGAAGTGATCGAGGTGTTCTTCACTTGACCTTGAGTTAAGTCGAGGTCTTAGCGTGAGCCGGGTCAAGATCCCCGGGCACGTGAGGAGAACATCCCGATGGCTGTTTCGCTGGAACGGCGGGCGAACGCGGTCCCGCCGCCGGACAAGGTGCCGGCCGAGGCCTGGCGGATGGCCTGGGTGATCGTGCTCGGCGCGTTCATGACCATGCTGGACACCACGGTCCTCGCGGTCGGCGCCGAGACGCTCACGCGTGAACTCGGCGCCGGAATCGCTTCCGTGCAATGGGTTTTCACCGCGTACCTGGTCGCGCTGGCGGTCGCGCTGCCGTTGTGCGGCTGGCTCAGCCGCCGCTTCGGCGCGGGCCGGGTCTGGCTGGTGTCGCTGGCGGCGTTCACCGTGGCTTCGGTGCTGTGCGCGCTCGCCGGGAACATCGGCTGGCTGATCGGGCTGCGGGTGCTGCAGGGCCTCGCCGCCGGTCTGCTCCTGCCCGCCGGGCAAACGGTGCTCGGCCAGGCGGTCGGACCCACCCGGCTCGGCCGTGTCATGGGGACGCTGGGCATCGTCATGAGCGTCGGCCCGACGTTCGGCCCGGTCCTCGGCGGGGTTCTGCTGCGCGGCCTCTCCTGGGAATGGCTGTTCCTGATCAACATCCCGGTCGGGGTGATCGCGCTGGTTCTCGGGCTGCGCCTGGTGCCTCGCGGTGCGAAGGGCGCGGCGACCCGGCCCGATTGGCTCGGTTTCGTCCTGGTGAGCGCGGGAATCCCGGCGCTGCTGTACGGGCTCACCGCCTGGGGTGAGGGTGGCAAAGAATTCGGCGCGGGGGTGCTGGTGCCGCTCGTGGCGGGGATCGTGCTGCTGGCGTTGTTCGTCCGGCGGTCGTGGGGCCGGGAGAACCCGGTCTTGGACCTGACGTTGTTCTCCAGCCGCGTCTACACCGCCGCTGCCGCGTTGTCCTTCTTCGCCGCGCCCGCGTTGTTCGGCGCGCTTTTCCTGCTGCCGCTGTACTTCCAGGTGCTGGGCGGGAACGGGGTCGTCGAGACGGGGCTGCTGCTGATGGGGCTCGGGGTCGGTTCGGCGATCGCGTTGCCGATCTCCGGCAAGCTCACCGACCGCTACGGCGCGGGCCTCGTCGCCGCCTGGGGGAGTGTCGCGACGCTCGCCACCACCGTCCCCTTCGCGATCGGCGGCTTCCCTCCGGACGGTGTCGTCGTGCAGATCCTGTTGCTGGCCAGGGGAATCGCCGTGGCCTTCCTGCTGATGCCCGCGACGACGGCCGGGTACGCGGCCGTCACCAAGGACCAGTTGCCCGACGCCGCCGCGCAGATCAACATCGTCAGCCGGGTGGGCGGGGCCGCCGGGACGGCCCTGTTCGCCGTCGTACTGGCGAATCTGTTGCCCGCGGGCGCGGATTCGGCGTTCCGCGCGACGTTCTGGTGGCTCACCGCCGCGGCCGCCGTCGCCGCGGTGCTGGGCGCGAGGCTCTGGTGGGTGACGCGCCGCGCATGACCTCGTGAGTGGTAAGGACGGTTCTAACCGTCCTTACCACTCACGAGACCCAGTGCTCAGCCGCAGTGTTCGGACGGGCTGTCGTACTTGACCCCGCCCGCGGAACCGCCCCATTTCACGCATTTGCCCGCCGCGGCCGCCCGCACCGGACCGGCGAACCACGAGAACGAGCCGGAGTCGGTGATCCGGGACGCCCCCGACACCTCGAGGTAGGCCGACGTCGCGGTCGCGGTGCCCGCGGCTTCGCTCTTCATCGTGCTGACACAGTTCTGTCCGTTGGAAGCGTTGTAGGACAGGTAAACCGTGCCCGCCGTCCCGAGGGGCGCCGAGTCGATCACGCCGTATCCGCCGCCGCACACCGGGGCGCCGAGGGTCGTCTCGGTGACGGTCGAGAAACGGATGGTTTCGTTGGCGTTGCCCGCCGGCCCGGCTTCGTAGAGCACGCCGACCGAGCCCGAAGAAAGCTGGACCATGTCGGAGTACGCGGCATCACCGCTCCACACCAGGGTTCCGGCGGAGTTGCCCTGCCAGTTCGCGCCCTCGTCGAACGACGACCGCACGACGAGTTCCTTGCGGCGGTCGCAGACCGACGGCGCGGCGAACAGGATCCGGTTGTACTTGCCCGCCTTGTCGGTCGCGGTCATCCGCGCGGTCGAGGCCTGCACCACCGGCGTGATCAGGTCCTCCTCGAAGGTGAACTTCGTGGAGAAGCTCACCCCGCCATCGGAACTGATGGCGTAGGCACGGTTCTTCGCGCCACCGCTGAGGCATTTGTCGTCGTTGTTGGCCTGGTTGCGCGCCGCGGCGTAGACCCGCCCGTCGAGCAGTTCGGTGACGCTGATCTCCTGCGGGTTGAGCCCGGCCGTCGACGCCGGGGTGTCGGTGGCGCCACGTTTCCACGTGACACCCTGGTCGTCGCTGTAGATCAGCGCGCCGCTGTTCTTGCCGTCGACGGTGTAGCTCATCCCGGCGACGATCCGGCCGGCGTGCGCGCCGCGCGTCAGCACGATGCCGTGTGACGGGCCGGTCGCGAGCCAGCCCGGCGCCGTGCTGAACCCGAGCTGCGTGGTGAGGACCTTCGGTGCGGTCCAGGTCTTGCCGTGGTCGTCGCTGATCGAGACGCGCGGAATCCGGTTGCAGTCTGGGTTCTTGACGCATTCCATCACCGAGAGCAGCACGATCCGCCCGGTGGAGGGGATCACGATCGGCGTCGGATTTCCTTTGGTGTCACCGAAACCTTCGATGACGACCTTTGGGGCGCTCCAGGTCTTGCCGTTGTCGGCGGAGCGTTTCACGACGAGATCGATGTCGCCGCGGTCGTTGCAGAAGCTGGCGCCGCCGTTGCGGCCTTCGGCGAACGCGAGCAGCTCGCCGTTGTTCGCCTTGACGATCGCGGGGATTCTGAAGCAGTCGTAACCTTCTGTTTTCTGTTTGTACACCAACGTGTTCCCGACGGCGGCGGTCGAAACCTGGTCGCCGGTGGCCGGTGTGGCGAGGGAGGTGGCCGGGGCTGCGCCGACCGCCGCGGTGGCGACGAGGGCCGCGAACAGACCCTGTGCGACGCGGGAGATCTTCACGGGAGTGACTCCGTCCTGGATTCGATTCCGGGTGACGGGGCATGAGAGTCCTTCCGGCTCGTACAAGACGCGTACAACCCGGTTTCGCGCTTTGTGTCAGGTGACGCAGAACGGTGGTGCCGTTCCTGCCAAGCTCGTTCCCGTCGGACACGACGCGAGATCGGGAGGGAGGGCCGATGAAGGTGATCGATCCGGAGGGGCGCAAGCGGGCGGTCGATCGCCGGTTCGCGTCGTGGCGCCGGTGGGTCCGGTACTCGGGACCCACCGGCGGTTGCCGGCTCAGCGGTCGTCGGGTGCCAGCTGCCTGAGGTCGTTCAGGCTCCGGACGACCAGCCGCTGGCGGCCGGTGCTGAGCAGCCCGTCGGCGCGCAAGGCCCGCAGGGTCCGCGCGACGGCTTCGCGCGACGCGGACGCGAGCCCCGCCAGGTCGCGTTGGTTGATCTTCAGCGCGATCAGGGTGCCGTCGGCGACGGGTACGCCGTAGCGCTCGGCGAGGTCGACGAGGATGGCGGCGATGCGTTCGGCGGCGGTGCTGTCCCCGAATTCGGTGCGGCGCGAGTTGGCGTAGCGCAGGCGGGAGGTGATGATCCGGAGCAGGACCACGGAGATGCCGGGATGTTCGCGGAGCACGGAGTTGAACGCCCGCGCGGACAGCCACAGCCCGGTGACCGGCTCGACGGCGATCGCCGTCGCCGAGCGCAGGCTGCCGTCCATCGACGCCATCTCGCCGATGATGTCGCCGGGATCGCGCACGGCCAGCACGGCGTCGTAGCCGCCGGTGGACACCGACGTGATCTTGACCCGCCCGGTCATCAGGATCAGCACCCAGTCCGAGCGGTCACCCTCGCGGATGATCACCGTACCCGCCGGGTACTGGCGCAGTTCGGCCTCGGCCCGCAGCGCCTTGCGCTGGCCGTCGTCGAGCAGCTCCCAGAGCCTGCCGGGTGGATCGTGCGGCTCCGCCGCCGGCTGAGTCATGCCTTCTCGTCGCCTCCGTGCGCGATCGTACGAGATGTCAGCCGGGGATCTCCTGGTACGCCTGGGAAAGACGCTGGACGCCCTCGCGAAGCTGCGCGCCTGTCGCGGCGCTGACGTAGCTCAGGCGCAGATACGGGCCCGGCGCCTCGGCCGCGAAGTACATCCTGCCGGGGGTGACCGCTACTCCCGCGCGGAAAGCGGCGCTGGTCAGCGCTACTTCGTCGACGAAACCGGGGAGCGGCTGCCACAGGTGGTAGCCCCCGGTCGGGACCGGGACGGCTTGCCAGGACGGCAGGAACTCCCGCACCGCCGAGACGGCCACGTCGCGGCGTTCCCGCAGCGAGGCAGCGAGCGTCCGCAGGTGACGTGACCAAGCCGGAGAGCTCACCAGTTCCAGCGCGGTTTCCTGCAGCGGCCGCGGCACGAAGAAGCTCTCGACGGCGTGGAGCCCGCGCAGCCGTTCCAGCGCCGGGCCGCGGGCGGCCAGCGCGCTGATCCGCAGGCTCGGCGACGCCGGTTTCGTCAGCGAGCGGATATGCACCACGACCCCGTCGGGATCGTCGGCCACCAGCGGCGGCGGGGGAGCCGGGCTGCCGGGATGCGCCATCAGCCGGGCGAAATCGTCCTCGATCACGAAAGCGCCCGCGTCACGGGCGATCCGCAGCACCTCGGCGCGGCGTTCGGCGCACAGCACCGCGCCGGTCGGGTTCTGGAACGCGGGCTGGCAGACGAACAGCCGGGCGCCGGTGTCACGGAAGGCGTCCGCGAGCAGTTCGGGCCGGACGCCGTCGCGGTCGATCGGCACCGGGACCGGCCGCAGCCCGGACGCCCGCGCGATGGCCAGCATCCCCGGATACGTCGGGGATTCCACCAGCACCGGCGCGCCGGGAGCGCCGAGCGCGCGCAACGCCGTGGTCAGCGCGCTCTGCCCGCCCGAGGTGACCAGCACGTTCTCGACGTTCACCGGGCTGCCGATGTCGCGGGCGAACCAGGCCCGCAGTTCGGGCAGGCCGCAGATCGGCGGCCGCGTCCACGCGCCGGGACGGCGGCCGGCGCGGGCCGACGCCGCCGCGAGTTCGCGTTCCGGCTGGAGGCTCGGATGCGTGTAGCCGCCGTTGAGGTCGATGACGCCCGAAGGAGGATCGCTCAGCGCGGTGAGCACGCCGCTCGCGTCGATCGCGCGGGTGCCGGACTGCGAGCTCAGCGCCACCTCCTGCCATGACACGTCGCCGGACACCGCCGCTTCACGAGGCGGCGGTGCGCGGAAGACGCCGGCACCGGGGCGGGTGATCACCAGTCCTTCGGCGGCCAGCGCGGCGATGGCGCGCGACACCGTCACCGGGCTCACCTTCAGCTCCCGGACCAGCTCCCGGCTCGACGGGAGCTTTCCATCGACCGGATAGCGCTCCAAAGTGGACCGCAGCTGTATGACCAGGCTGGTGACGCTGCTACCATCGGACATGAGACTGGATGATAGCGCTATCGCGGACCGGGCAGTAGCGGTCCGCTCCGGGACCGCGCTGGCGGCGCTGGGTGTCCTCGCCTTCTCGTTCACGTTCCCCGCCACCGTGTGGGCGCTCAAGGGCTTCGACCCGTGGACCGCCACCGGGCTGCGCAGCGTCCTGGCCGCGCTGGTGGCCGGCACCTGTCTCCGGATCTTCCGGGTCCCGCTGCCGAGGCGCGACCAGTGGCGGGGCCTGGCCGTGGTCTCCCTCGGCTGTGTCCTCGCCTTCCCGATCCTGACCACGCTCGCGCTCAAGACGTCGACGACGGCGCATTCCGCGGTGGTGATCGGGCTGCTGCCGCTGGCCACCGCCGTCATCTCCTCGAAGCTGACCGGGAACCGGCCGTCCCGCCGGTTCTGGCTCGCCGCCGCGGTCGGCGCGAGCGCGGTCGTGGTGTTCACCGTCGCCCAGAGCGGCGGCGGACTGTCCACAGCGGACCTGTTCCTGTTCGGCGCGCTCGTGCTGTGCGCGTTCGGGTACGCCGAGGGCGGCAGGCTGGCCAGGGAGATGGCGGGCTGGCACGTGATCGCCTGGGCGCTGGTCATGGCCCTGCCGGTCACCGGGGCGTTCGCCGTCTTCGGGCTCGCGACCGAGCCGCTGCACGTCACCGGTGAGGGGATCGCCGGCCTGCTGTACGTCGCGCTCATCTCGCAGTTCGGCGGTTTCTTCGCCTGGTACCGCGGAATGGCCGAGATCGGCGTCGCGCGGGCGAGCCAGTTGCAGCTCGCGCAGCCGCTGCTGACGCTGGTCTGGGCGATCCTGCTGCTCGGCGAACACCTTCCGGCGGCCGCCCCGATCACCGCCTTGATCGTGGTCGCCTGCATCGTGGTGACCCAACGGTCCCGTACCTAGACCGGTGGGGGCTGAAGGGGCCCATCGCCGCATACGACGCGGTGAAGGACGCTTTCGTCGCATGTGACGCGGGGAAAGTCCCCTTCAGCCCTGGACCTAGATCGACGTCGCGAATCCGCCAGACCGCGGTGCCCGCGCGGTGATGGGCTGAAGCACATGACCGCTTCGACCCTCGACACCTCCGCGCGGACCCCGCTGAAGGGATGGCTCGCCGTCCTCGCGGTGACGCTGGGGATCTTCTCCCTCGTCACCACGGAGATCCTGCCGATCGGCCTCCTGACCCCGATCGGCGAGGATTTCCGGATCACACCGGGGACGGCGGGCCTGACCATGACCCTGCCGGGTTTCCTCGCCGCGCTCGCGGCCCCGGCCGTCACCGTCGCCGCCGGACGGCTCGACCGCCGGATCCTGCTGTGCGCGCTGATGGTGGTGCTGGCGCTGTCCGACGTCCTCGCGGCGACGGCGCACGCCTACTGGGCCGTGCTGCTCTCGCGGGTCCTGGTCGGGCTGGTGATCGGCGCCTTCTGGGCGATCGGGTCCGGGCTCGCCGTCCGGCTCGTCGGCCCGGAACGCGCGGGCAAGGCGACCGCGGTGATCTTCTCCGCCGTACCGCTCGGGTCCGTGCTGGGGGTGCCCGCGGGCACCTACCTCGGCGAACTCTTCGGCTGGCGCGCGGCGTTCGCCGTGATGGCGGTGTTCACGGCCGGTGTCCTCGCCGCTCTCGCGTCGGCGTTGCCCGCGCTGCCGTCGGCGGACGCGACCCGGCTCGGCGTCCTGCGCGGGATGACCCGCGAGCGGGCGACCCGGCTCGGCCTGCTCGTCACGGTGCTGGTCGTGCTCGCCCATTTCGGGACCTACACCTACGTCACGCCGCTGCTGCGCCAGGTGACGCAGGTGAGCCCGGAGCTGATCACCGTCTTCCTGTTCGTCTACGGCACCGCCGGGATCGCCGGAAACTTCGTCGCGGGCGCGGCGATCGCGCGCGACCTCCGGCTGACCTTCCTCACCGCGGCCGGACTGATCGGCGTGGTGACCTGTGCGTTGCCGTTCGTCGGCGACACGAAACCGGGCGCGCTCGCGCTGCTGGTGGTCTGGGGTTTCGCCTACGGTGCCGTCCCGGTCTGTTCGGGGACGTGGTTCGCGAGGGCGGCTCCACGGACACCCGAGGCGGCGTCGGTGCTCTTCACCTCGTCGTTCCAGGCGACCCTTTCGGCGGGTGCGCTGCTCGGCGGGCTGGTCGTCGACGCCGTCTCCGTCCCGGCCGTGATGGTCACCGGCGGCGTGGTCGCGCTGCTCGCGGTGGCGGTCCTCAGCCGAGCACGGTCAGCGTGACCAGCGCGGTGGTCCCGACCAGCAGGGTGGAGAGCAGACCGAGCAGCAGGGCGCGGCCGCCGGTGCGGACGAGCGTGCCGATCCGGACCGCGCAGCCGAGCCCGAACAGCGCTCCGGCCAGCAGCAGCGTGCAGGCGATCTTGGCGACGTCGAGCGCGAGACCCGGCAGGATCCCGGTGCTGCGCAGGGCGGCCATCGCCAGGAAACCGACGACGAACAGCGGTACCAGCGGCGGCCGCTTGCCGTCGACGGGACGCTTCCGTTCGTGCACGCCGACCGCGGCGACCATCGGGGCGAGCAGGACCACCCGGCTGAGCTTGATCACGATCGCGACCGCGATGGCGGCGCTGCCCGCGGGGGTGGCCGCGGCGACGACCTGCGCGACCTCGTGCACGCTGAGCCCGGCCCATTCGCCGATGCGGGCCGCGTCGAGCCGCAGCCAGCCGCCGATCAGCGGGACCGCCGCGATGGCGAGCCCGCCGTAGAAGGTGACCAGCGCGACCGCGGTCGCGACGTCGGAGTCCTCGCGTTTCACCACGCCTTCCATGGCGGCGATGGCGGACGCGCCGCAGATCGAGAACCCGGTCGCGACCAGCATCGCCAGGCCGCGCGGCACGCCCAGCAGCCTGCCGAGGCCGATGGTGCCGAGGAACGTGACGCCGACCGTGAGCACGACGGCGAGCAGGGTCCCGGGGCCCAGCGCGAGGACGGCCGGGAGCGACAGTTGCAGACCGAGCAGCACGACACCGGCGCGAAGGAGCTTCCTGGTGATCCCGGCGATGGCCTTCCGGGTCTCCTCCGAGACCGACGACAGCGAGCCGGTGAGGATGCCGAGCACGACGGCGATGGTGAGCGCGCTGACGACCGGGAAAGCGGTGCCGGCCAGGTACGCGGCGGCCACCCCGGCGCCGGTGACGGCCAGTGCCGTGAGGTAGGGCTTCGTCGGTCTCGCGTGCGTGGTGCTCATGGTTCGAGCTTCGCCCGGCCGGGGTGGCCTCGGTAGCCGGGAACGCGAGGGGTAGGTCATACACTTGGGCTATGACCACACCCGATCTGGACTCCCTGCGCCTGCTGGTGCTCGTGGACGAGCTCGGCAGTATCGGGCAGGCCGCGGCCAGCCTCGGGATCGCGCAGCCGTCGGCGAGCAAACGACTGTCCACAGTCGAGCGACGGCTGGGCCTGGTGCTGGTCGACCGTACGCGGCGCGGCTCCGCGCTCACCCCCGACGGCCGGGTCATCGCGGGCTGGGCGCACCGCGTGCTGTCCGAACTCGACGGTCTGCTCGACGGAGCCGAGGCGCTGCGCACCCAGCACGAGGCGCATCTGCGCGTCGCCGCCAGCATGACATTGGCCGAGTATCTGGTGCCCGGCTGGATCGGCGAGCTCAAACGCGGCGACCCCGGGCTGTACCTCGGGCTGGAGGTCACCAACTCCGACCAGGCCGCCGAAATGGCGCGCGAGGGCAAGGTCGATCTCGGGTTCGTCGAGTCGCCCGGTTCGCTGCCCGGCCTCTCGTCCCGGCGGGTGGCCACCGACCGCCTGGTCCTCGTCGTGCCCGCGAGCCATCCGTGGGCGCGCAAACGCCGTCCGCTGACCGCGGCCGAACTGGCGATCACGCCGCTCGTGGTCCGTGAACTCGGTTCCGGGACCAGGGAGACGGTCGACGCCGCCTTGCGCAAGGCGGGGGTCGGCCCGGCGAAACCGTTGCTGGAACTGGGCTCCGCCTCCGCCGTCCGCAACGCCGTGATCGCGGGCGCCGGACCGGCGGTGATCAGCGAGCTCGCCATCGCCCGTGACGTCGCCGACCGGCGGCTCGTCGCGGTCGCGGTGGACGGCGTCGATTTCGGCCGGGAGCTGCGCGCGGTGTGGCCGGCCGGGCGGCGGCTCGCCGGTCCGGCGGCGGAACTGCTGAGCATCGCGGTCCGGAATGCGAAAGCCCGCTGATTCCCTTCATGTTTTCCGCGCGTGATACCGAATCTCCCGGCGCCGTGATACCGACGATAGGGCGAAAGGGAGTCGAATTCAGGAAATGGGTACGGACCACTGATTCCAGTGGTCCGATGAAAGCGGAATGGCGTACTCCGGGTAACAGGCCGGATGGCGTATCGGGCGTTGGGACGCCTGGTCGTTGACGCTTCTTTCCTGTAGGGGCACGGAAAACCCGGCACCCCGATGTATCCGGAACGCTAAATTCTCACGACGGACTTCGCGTTTCGCAGGTCGGCGTACCGCCATCCGGTTCCTGTGACCGGAAACCCTACTGTCGAGTATTGACGCGAAGCCTCGCCTGCGTTTAAGTACGCCCGGTAACCAAGTCACTCTTCCGTGTGCCGGAGGCTTCCCGTGGGTAAGTCGATTCGTGGCGCCGATGCCTCACTGTTGACCGGTACGGCGGATCTGCTCGTCGCGGTGCACCCTTTCGGTGTGCCGTCCGCGCGGTTCACCGCCGCGGCGACACGGGCCGGTGCGCTCGGCGTCCTGGATCTGACCAGCGGAAACCGGGCGGCTCGCGAAGAACTCGACCTGGCCGGGGACTGGCTCACGACCGGCTTCGGTGTCCGCGTCGCGGGACCGGTCGAGCTTCCTGCCGCGGCGCACACGGTTCTGCTCGCCGCGGGTGCGCCACAGTCCACAGTGGACTTTCCGGGCCGCCGGGTGCTCATGGAAGTCACGAGCCGGGACGAAGCCGTGCGAGCGGTCGCCGCCGGCGCGGACGGGCTCGTCGCCCGCGGTCACGAGGCGGGCGGCAGGGTCGGCGAACTCGGCACCTTCGTGTTCCTGCAGCAGTTGCTGACCGATCCGGCGATCGGCGTGCCGGTCTGGGCGTACGGCGGGATCGGTGCGCACACCGCGGCCGCCGCCGTGGCCGGAGGCGCCGCCGGCGTCGTCCTCGACACGGCGTTCGCGCTGCTCCCCGAAGCGGAGCTTCCGTCGGACGTCACGATGGCGCTGGAAGGTCTCGACGGTTCCGAGACCATTGTGGACGGCGGTGTCCGTCGGCTGCGCCGCCGTCCGGTGGAAGCCGGGCAGGACGCCTTCCTTCCCGGGCGGTTCCGAGCCCGCTGGGGAACCCTCCCGGCCGCGATCCACGGCGTTCGCGCGTCGATCGCCGAGGGGCTCACCGCTTCCGGCGGCCCGTTGCCGCTCGCGCAAGGCCCGATGACCAGGGTCAGCGACCGGCCCGAATTCGCGCTGGCCGTCGCCGCCGGGGGAGCGTTGCCGTTCCTGGCTCTGGCCTTGTCCGGGCCCGCGCAGACCCGCGAGATGCTCGAAGCGACCAAGACGGCATTGGGCGACGCGCCCTGGGGTGTCGGCGTGCTCGGCTTCGCGGCCGAGGACGTCCGTGCCGCGCAGCTCGAGGTGATCCGCGAGATCCGGCCGAGCCACGCGATCATCGCCGGTGGCCGTCCGGCACAGGCGAAGGCGCTGGAAGAGGCCGGCATCTCGACGTTCTTGCACGTCCCGTCGCCGGGATTGCTGCGCCAGTTCCTCGAAGCGGGCGCGCGCAAGTTCGTCTTCGAAGGCTCCGAATGCGGTGGACATGTCGGGCCGAGGGCGAGTTTTCCCTTGTGGGAAGCCCAGATCGACGTGCTCCGCGACTACGCGGCGGAGGTCGAGGTGTACTTCGCCGGTGGGGTCCACGACGAGCGATCGGCCGCGATGGTCACCGCCGCCGCGGCCCCGCTGACCCGGCTCGGCGCGACGGCCGGTCTGCTGATGGGCACCGCGTATCTGTTCACCGAGGAGGCCGTCCGCGCGGGCGCCGTCCTGCCGTCGTTCCAGCGCCAGGTCGTCGAAGCCACGCGCACCGACCTGCTGGAGACGGCGCCGGGACACGCGACACGGTGCGTACGTTCGGCGTTCACCACTGAATACGCGGAGCTCAAACGGGCGCTGAAGGACCAGGGCCTGCCGGACCGCGAGGCCTGGGAGCGGCTGGAGAAGCTCAACGTCGGACGGCTTCGCCTGGCGAGCAAGGGAATCGAGCGCGTCGGGGACATGCTCGGCCCGGTCGCCGAAGACCGGCAGCTCGCCGAGGGCATGTTCATGGCGGGCGACGTCGCCGTGCTGCGCTCCGAGGTCACGACGATCGCCCGGTTGCACGAGGCCGTCGGGCCGGGAGCCCAGGCGTTTCTCGCCGCCCGCGCCACCGAGCTGCTGGATGGCGTGGACGAGGAGCCCGTTCCGGAACCGCTCGACATCGCCATCGTCGGGATGGCCGGTGTCTTCCCGCAGGCCGGGGATCTCGCCGCGTACTGGGCGAACATCCTGTCCGGAGCGGACTCCGTCACCGAGGTGCCGGCCCGGCGCTGGGATCCGGCGCTCTACTACGCGCCCGACGGCGACGGCGAGAAGACGCCGTCGCGCTGGGGCGGTTTCCTGCCGGAGATCCCGTTCGACCCGCTGGGCCACGGCATCCCGCCCGCGTCGCTCGCGAGTATCGAACCCGTGCAGCTGCTGGCGCTGGAGGTGTCGCGGCGGGCGCTCGCCGACGCCGGATACGCCGAACGCGCCTTCGACCGGTCCCGCACATCGGTGGTCTTCGGCGCGGAAGCCGGGAGCGACCTGTCCAACGCGATGACCCTGCGGACCGTGCTCCCGTCCTACCTCGGCGAACTCCCGGCCGACCTCGACCGCCAGTTGCCGCGCCTGACCGAGGACTCGTTCCCCGGGGTGCTCGCCAACGTCATCGCGGGCCGGATCGCGAACCGGCTCGACCTCGGCGGCGCGAACTACACGGTCGACGCGGCGTGCGCCTCGTCGCTGACCGCCGTCGACGTCGCCTGCAAGGAACTCGTCACCGGTAGCAGCGACCTCGTCCTGTGCGGCGGCGCCGACCTGCACAACGGGATCAACGACTACCTGTTGTTCTCCTCGGTGCACGCGCTCTCGCCGTCCGGCCGCTCGGCCACCTTCGACAGCGGCGCCGACGGGATCGCGCTGGGCGAGGGCGTCGCCTGCGTCGTCCTGAAGCGGCTGGCGGACGCCGAACGCGACGGCGACCGCGTCTACGCCGTCATCAAAGGCGTCGGCAGTGCCAGCGACGGACGGGCACTCGGGCTCACCGCACCCCGGCCGGAGGGCCAGCACAACGCGCTGGCCAGGGCGTACCGCAACGCCGGGATCTCTCCGTCGCGGGTCGGGCTCGTCGAAGCGCACGGCACCGGCACCGTCGTGGGCGACCGCACCGAACTCGCCACCCTGACCAAGGTGTTCGCCGAAGCGGGCGCCGAACCCGGCCGGTGCGCGCTCGGTTCGGTGAAATCCCAGATCGGGCACACGAAATGCGCCGCCGGGCTGGCCGGGTTGATCAAGGCGAGCCTCGCGCTGCACACCGGCGTCAAACCGCCGACGCTGCATCTGGAGAAGCCGAATCCGGCGTGGGACCCGGAGACCAGCCCGTTCGCGTTCCACACCGAGGCCCGGCCGTGGGCCGAGGCCGAACGCGTCGCCGGGGTGAGCGCCTTCGGGTTCGGCGGCACGAACTTCCACGTCGTCCTGACCTCGTACGAAGGCGCCGTCCCGCCCGCGAAGACCCTCGACGAATGGCCTGCCGAGCTGTTCCTGTTCGCGGGTGACAAGGACGCCCAGGATCTCCTGGCCGCCACGGGGCAGGGCCTGCGGCTGCGGGATCTGGCGTTCGCCGCGTCCCGCCGGGCGGAAAGCCGTGGCGGCCGGACGAGGTTCGCCATCCTGGCGTCCACTGTGGACGAACTGGCCTCGTCGCTGCGCCGGGCCATCGCCGGGGACCGGGACGAGAAAGCGGGCATCTTCGGCGCAGACGACGCGCCGGTGGGCGAGATAGCGTTCCTCTTTCCCGGCCAGGGCAGCCAGCGGCCGGGTATGTTCGCGGACCTCTTCGTCGCATTCCCGGAGCTGCGGCGCTACCTCGCGCACGCCGGGAGCACCGTCGACGTCCTGTTCCCGCCCGCCGCGTTCGACGAGGCCGGACGTGAGGCGCAGCGTGTCCGGCTGACGGACACCCGGGCCGCGCAACCCGCGCTCGGGATCGTCGGGCTCGCCGCGCAACACCTGTTGAACACGGCCGGGATCCGGCCCTCGATGGTGGCGGGGCACAGCTACGGCGAACTGGTCGCGCTGACCGCCGCCGGTGCGTTGAGTTCGGCTTCGCTGCTGGAACTCAGCCGGGCACGGGCGACGGCGATTCTCGGTGCGACCGGTACCGGCGACCCGGGAACGATGGCGGCCGTCGCCGCGAACGCCCCCGACGTCGAAGAAGTGATCGCCGCCGAGGGCCTGACCGGAACCGTCGTCACCGCCAACCGGAATTCACCGGAACAGACGGTGATCTCGGGACCGACCGCCGCCGTCGGCGTGGCGGTGGACCGGTTGCGCGCCCGCGGGATCGGGGCGAAATCCCTCTCGGTCGGGTGCGCCTTCCACAGCCCGATGGTCGCCCCGGCGGAGACGGAGTTCGCCCGCGTGCTCGGCACCGTCGCGGTCAGGGAACCGGAAATCCCGGTGTGGGCCAACCGGACGGCAGCGCCTTACCCGTCCGCTCCGGACGGGATCCGCGCCGGACTGGCCGCGCAGCTCGGCGCGCCGGTGCGGTTCGCCGACCAGATCGAGGCCATGTACGCCGCGGGCGCCCGGACCTTCGTCGAAGCGGGCCCCGGCTCGGTCCTCACCCGGCTCGTCGCCGCCGTGCTCGACGGCCGTCCACATCGGACGGTCGCCCTCGAAGGCGGCCGCCGTACCGGGATCCCAGGTTTCCTCGCCGCGTTGGCGAGGCTGGCGGTCGCCGGTGCGGACGTCCGCACCGGACGGCTGTTCACCGGCCGCGCTTGCACGGACGCGTTGTCCGCTCGGCCACCGAAGAAGGCGGGCTGGACCGTCGACGGACATCTCGTCCGCACCGCCGACGGCGACATCCCCGCCACCGCCCTGCACCCAGCCCAGCGAATCCACACGGAGGCGATCGTGACTTCCCGGCCCGGCACCGACGGCGGCGAGGCGCTCATTTCGGAGTTCCTCCGCACCAGCCGCGAGATGATCGCCGCGCAACGGGACGTCCTGCTCGGCTACCTCGGCACCGATCCCGTCGTCCGGCCGCCCGCACCCCTCAGTCTTCCCGAGCCGGTACCCGTACCCGCTCCCGCGCCCGAACCCTCGATCTTCGACACTGTCGTCGAGGTGATCGGCGAGCGGACCGGCTATCCGGTGGACATGATCGAGCCGGAGCTGGACCTCGAAGCGGATCTGAGCGTGGACTCGATCAAACGGGCCGAGATCGCCGGGGAACTCGCGGCCCGGCTGGGCCTGACCGGCGGTGACCCCGAAGCCCTCGCCAAGGCCCGGACGGCCGCGGAACTCGCCGACCTGCTCGGCGGCGCGCCTTCCGGTGACAAGGTCGCCGAAGAGAGCGACGCCGTCATGGTGGCGCCGAAGCGCTACCTGATGCGGGAATTCGATCTCGCCGCCCCCGCCCCCTCCGACGAAGAACTCGCCGGGCTCCGCTTCGCCGTCGTCGGTGAAGGCCAGGTCGCCGAGATGCTCACCGCCCGCCTCGCCGGGTACGGCGCCGAAACCGAACT
This sequence comes from Amycolatopsis sp. NPDC058340, assembly GCF_042723975.1. Classification (NCBI taxonomy): domain Bacteria; kingdom Bacillati; phylum Actinomycetota; class Actinomycetes; order Pseudonocardiales; family Pseudonocardiaceae; genus Amycolatopsis; species Amycolatopsis sp. NPDC058340. The sequence continues at coordinate 31,973 of NZ_JBHXIB010000058.1, forward strand.
GGTCCAGGGCGTGCCGGAGCACGGCGCGGACGGCGTGTTCCACCTGTCACCGTCCTTCCCCGACGATTTCCCGTTGTACCAAGCGGTCCTGGCGGGTGGGCCGCGCTGGCTCATCGCGAACGGCCCCGCCGACGGCGCCCGTGGCTTCTTCCGGACGGTGGCCAGGGAGTACCCGGACACGGTCGCCCGCGTGGTGGAACAGCATCCCGAATCCACTGTGGACGAACAAGTGGAGACCCTGCTCGCCGAGCTGTCCGCCGGGGACTGGGAGCCGGTCGTCGTCCGCCGTGGCGGCGCGCGGCGTGGCCTGCGGATGACCGAGGAATACCTCGGCCTGCCCGGCAGCACGGGCGCCGGTCCGGCCGGTGACGGGACGGCCGAGGCCGAAGCGCTCGGCCTGGACCGGGATTCGGTCGTCCTCCTGGTCGGCGGGGCCAAGGGCATCACCGCCCGGCTGGCCACCACGCTGGCCTCGGCGTCGCGGTGCCGGATCGAACTGTTCGGCCGCACCGCCGTGCCCATCGACGGCGAGGAACCGGAGATCGCGACCGCGAAGACGACGGAAGAGCTGCGCGCCGCCCTGATCGGGAGCGGTCTGACCAAACCGGCCGAGATCGAGCGGACCATCCGGCTCATCGAGTCCGAACGCGAGGTCCGCGGGACGCTGCGGCGGATCGGCGCTCTCGGCAGCCCGGTGCGGTACCACTCGGTGGACGTGCTCGACGCGGAGGCCGTGCACCGCGCGGTCAAGGAGATCCACGCCGAACACGGCAGGCTCGACGGCATCGTCTACGCGGCGGGCGTCATCGAGGACAAGCTGATCGCGGAGAAGGACCCGGCGTCGTTCGACCGGGTCTTCGCCACCAAGGTCGAAGGGGCGAGCACCCTGCTCGCGGCGGCCGGTGAACTGCCGGAGGCGCCGAAGTTCGCCGTCCTGTTCGGCAGCGTCGCCGCGACACTGGGAAACCGCGGCCAGTCCGACTACGCGGCCGCGAACGACGCGCTGAAGGCGCTCGGGCACCGGTGGTCCACTGTGTACGGACGGCGTGGGCTCACCGTCCATTGGGGACCGTGGGCGCCGACCGGGGTGAACGACGGGATGGTCACCCCGGAGCTGATGCGGGACTACGCCCGGCGCGGGATCGAGCTGATCGACCCCGAGGAAGGCACCTTGAGCCTGCTGCGCGAACTGGCGTGGGGCGACGAGGCCCTCACGGCCGTCACCTACACCGCGTCGGGGTGGTGACCGGTGGCCGAAACGCCCCCGATCGCGATCGTCGGGATGTCGGTGCTGTTCCCGGGCGCCCCCGATCTCGATACCTACTGGCGCAACATCGTCGACGGTGTCGACGCGATCACGGAAGTCCCGGCCGACCGCTGGGATCCGGGTTTCTACCAGCCCGACGCCGAACCACGGGCGGACCGGATCTATTGCCATCGCGGCGGTTTCGTCGGTGAACTGGCCGAAGTGGACGTCACCGGCTTCGGTGTGATGCCGTCGTCGGTCCCCGGCACCGAACCCGACCAGCTGATCGCGCTGCGGGTGGCCGCGCAGGCCATCGCCGACGCGGGCGGCGAGCACCGGCTGCCCGCCGACCGGCAGCGGACCGGGGTCATCCTCGGCCGCGGCGGCTATCTGACGCCCGGTCTGGTGCGGCTCGACCAGCGGGTCCGCACGGCCACCCAGGTCGTCCGCACGCTCGGCGAGCTGATGCCCGAACTCGGCGGCGAGCGGCTGGAGGAACTCCGCCGGGCCTTCACCGACCGGCTCGGTCCCGAAGCCCCCGACGCCGCGATCGGGCTCGTGCCCAACCTCGCCGCCTCGCGACTGGCGAACCGGCTCGACCTGCGCGGACCCGCGTACACAGTGGACGCCGCCTGCGCCTCCTCGCTCGTCGCCGTCGACCACGCCGTCCGTGAACTGGCGAGCGGGCGATGCGACGTCGTGCTGGCCGGTGGCGTGCACCATTGCCACGACGTCACCTTCTGGAGCGTGTTCTCCCAGCTCGGGGCGTTGTCGCGGAGCCAGCGGATCCGGCCCTTCCACCGGGACGCGGACGGGGTGCTGATCGGCGAGGGCACCGGCGTCGTCGTGCTCAAACGGCTCGCGGACGCCGAACGGGACGGCGACCGGGTCTACGCCGTCGTCACCGGGACCGGGGTGGCGAGCGACGGCCGGACCGCCGGACTGTCCACTCCGGACACCGCCGGACAGGTCCGCGCGGTGCGGCAGGCCTGGAGCGCGGCGGGGATCGACCCCGCCACGATCGGTCTGCTCGAAGCGCACGGGACCGCCACCCCGACGGGCGACGCCGCCGAACTGGCGACGATCACCGAGGTCTTCGGGCGGACGGACCGGCCGACCGCGGTGCTCGGCTCGGTCAAGTCGATGATCGGGCACACCATGCCCGCCGCGGGGGTCGCCGGACTCGTCAAGGCCGCTTTGGCCGTGTACCACGGGGTTCTCCCGCCCACCCTGCACTGCGAGGACCCGCATCCGGCGCTGGCGGCGACCCGGTTCGAGACGCTCGGCGCCGCGAAGACCTGGAAGACCGACGACCGGCGGCCGGTGCGGCGGGCCGGGGTCAACGCGTTCGGCTTCGGCGGGATCAACGCCCACGTGGTCCTGGAGCAGGCCGCGACCCGGCCCGCGGTCGAGGTTTCCGAGCCCGAACGGGTCCTGCGGCTCTCGGCGCCGACCGTCGCCGAGATGGGCTGTCTGCTCGACCACGACGACGTCCTGAGCGAGAGCGACACCGGACGCGGCCGGGTCCGGCTCGGGCTCGTCGACCCGACGCCCAAGCGGCTGAACCTGGCCAGGAAAGTGGTCGCGAAGGGCAGACCCTGGCGCGGCCGCAACGACCTCTGGTTCGTTCCGGAACCGCTGCTCGGCCAGGGCGGGGGCAAGCTCGCGTTCGTCTTCCCCGGGCTGGAGAACGAATTCGAGGCCAACGCCGACGACATCGCCCGGCATTTCGGGATCCGCTGGGAAGCGCCGGACGTCACCATCGGCGACGTCGGCAGGCACGGCAAGGGCGTGTTCCAGCTGGGCAGGCTGCTCGACACGGCGTTGCGCACGCTGCGTGTCACCCCGGACGCGCTCGCCGGGCACAGCCTGGGGGAGTGGACCGCCATGGCCGTCGCCGGGATCCACGACGACACCGAGGTGGACGCGTTCCTGGCGGGCTTCGATCCCGACGCGCTCAAGGTGCCTGGACTGGCCTTCGCGGTGATCGGCGCGGCCGCCTCCGTGGTCGCCGAAGTCCTCAAAGGACAGTCCGAAGTGGTCCTTTCCCACGACAACGCGCCCCATCAGGCGATGATCTGCGGGCCGGCGGAGGCCGTCGACCGCTTCGTACGCGAGTTCCGGGCGGACGGCGTGATCTCCCAGGTGCTGCCGTTCCGGTCCGGCTTCCACACCCCGATGCTCGCCCCGTATCTCGGCCCGATCCGCGAGGCCGCCGAACGTTACACGCTGCATCCGGCGAAACTCCCGGTCTGGTCCGCCACGACCGGGAAGCCCTACCCCGCGGCCGCCGCGGAAGTACGGGACCTGTTCGTCCGGCATCTGCTGGAGCCGGTGCGGTTCCGGGGTCTCGTGGAGAACATGTACGCGGCCGGATTCCGCGCGTTCGTGCAGGTGGGTGCCGGGCAGCTCGGGTCGCTGATCGGGAACACCCTGCACGACCGCGAACACCTCGTCGTCGCCGCGCATTCCGCGCACCGGCCCGGCGTCGGGCAGCTCCTGCGGACCGCGACCGCCATGTGGGCCGACGGCGCCGATCCGGCGTTCGAAGTCTTGCCGGGCCAACGCGGCACGCGACGCGGCCGGGCGATCCGGCTCGACCTCGGCGGCGCGCTGGTGTCGCTCGACGAACGCGTCCGGCACGGGTTCCGCCCGTCGGGAGCCGGCACGTCCACTTTGGACCGGATCGCGCGACGGAACCCGCTGGCAGCCGAATTCTCCGGGTTGCTGGCCGACACCGCCGGCCTGGCGGCGGAACTGTTCGCCGCCAGGTCGGCGCCCCGGATCCGGCCGTCGCGCACCGAACTCCGCGTCTCCGTCGAGACCATGCCGTATCTGCTCGACCACTGCTTCTTCAAGCAGCCACCCGGTGCCGATCCCGCCGACTCGTGGCCGGTCGTGCCCGCCACGACGGTGATCGGGCACCTTATGGACTTCGCCGAACAGGCCGCGCCGGGCCGGCGCGCGGTGGCGCTGGAGGACGTCCGGCTGAACCAGTGGATCGCCGCGATTCCCGCGCTGGACGTGCCGGTGACCGTGGTGCCGCAGGGCGCTTCCCGGGTGGGTGTCTGCCTCGGCGGCTACTCCAGGGCCGTCATCGATCTGGACGCCGCGTTTCCCGCCGATCCGCCCGGGCCGTGGACCTTCCCCGCCGCACTGGAGCGGACGCCGGATCTGCGCGCAGAGCAGCTCTACACCGATCGCTGGATGTTCCACGGGCCGAGGTTCCAGGGCGTCGAAGAACTGGTCGCGGTCGGGGATCGCCACGTGCGCGGAGTGCTGCGGACCCCGGACGCGCCGGGGGCGCTGCTGGACAACGCGGGGCAGTTGCTCGGGTACTGGATCATGTCCCGGTTGCCCGCGCGGACCACGGTGTTCCCGGTGGGAATGCGGCGGATCCGGTTCTACGGCGAACATCCCTTACCGGGTGACCGGGTCGATTGCGTCGTCCGCATCGTTTCGGTGACCGACACGGAACTCGAAGCGGACGTCCAGCTGATCCGCGGTGGCCGGGTCTGGGCCGAGGTCGAGGGCTGGCGCGATCGGCGGTTCGACAGCAATCCGGTGATCAGGGCGATGGACCGGCGGCCCGAGCGGGCCACGCTGTCCGAAGAACGCCCTGGCGGCTGGGCGCTGGTCCGCGAGCAGTGGCCCGATCTGGCCACCCGTGAGCTGATCATGCGGAACGTGCTGGCGGGAAAGGAAAGACAGGCGTACGCCGACCAGGCTCCGCGCCGGAAACGGACCTGGCTGCTCGGCCGGATCGCGGCGAAGGACGCCGTCCGGGGTCTCTTGTGGACAGCCGGTGCGGGTGACATCTTCCCCGCCGAGCTGCGGATCGGGAACGATTCGTCGGGGGCGCCGATCGTCTCGGGCGCCTACGGGAGAAGCCTGCCGGATCTCACCGTCTCGATCGCCCACCGGGACGCGCTCGGCGTCGCCATCGCCCGCCGAGGGCCCTGCGGGATCGACATCGAAGCCGTCGAGGACCGGCCGGAGAGCACGGTCGCCGCGGCTCTCGACGCGGCGGAACGTGCCCTGCTCGGCGAGCCGGAAGCGTTGTGGTTCACGAGGTTCTGGGCCGCCAAGGAGGCCGTCGCGAAACGGCTCCGCACCGGCCTGCGCGGTGATCCGCGCGCTTTCGCCGTCGTCGGCGCGGACGACGGGCGGCTCACCGTCGAGGTGGGCGGTGCCCGGTATCCGGTGTGGCACACCACGATCACCACACCGGCGAAGGACTACGTCGTGGCTTGGACGGAGAACGAAGGATGACCACTGAAACCGAGGCGGCCGGGGCCGTGCTGGCCGACCTCACCGCGATGCTGCGCGAACTGCTCGCGGAATACGGCCTGGACGACGCCGAGATCGGCCGGGACACGAAATTCCACGACGACCTCGAACTGGAGAGCATCGACCTCGTGACGCTGTCCGGCCGGCTGCGCGATCACTACGGCGACAAGGTCAACTTCGCCGAGTTCATCGCGGAACGCGAACTGGACGAGATCATCGCGCTGACCGTCGGCGAACTCGTCGACCACGTGGTCGCGTCCCTCGACGGGAAGGCCTGAGCATGGCGAAGGTCAAGGTCGGCGACCTCGACGTCCACGTCCAGCGGCTCGGACCGTCGGACGGCGCGGCGCCGGTCGTGGTGTTCGTCCACGGCCTCCTCACCGACAGCCTGGCGAGCTACTACTTCACGCTCGGGCCCGCCTTCGCGGCGCAGGGCATCGACGTGGTCATGTACGACCTTCGCGGGCACGGCCGCACGACGCGGCCCGCCACCGGCTACCGGCTGGAGGAGTTCGTCGCCGATCTCGACGGCCTGCTCACCGCGCTGGGGATCGACCGGCCGGTGCACGTGGCCGGGAATTCCTTCGGCGGCTCGATCGCCTTCGGGCTCGCGGCTTCGCGTCCCGAGCGCGTCGCCAGCGTCGTCGCCATCGAAGCGGAGCCACCGACACGGGCCTGGGCCGGGCACATGGCCGAAGGGCTTGCCGACGCGAAGAACCGGCTGGCGCACGACGAGGTGATCGGCTGGATCGCCGAGAACCACGGCGCGCACACCGCCCGGCTGTCGAAATCCGCGTACAAGATCCTCGCCGCCACCACGCTGGCGGAGGACATCCCGCTGAGCCGGACCATCGACGACGACCTCGCGGCCGTCCGCTGCCCGGTGTTCGCGTTGTTCGGCGACCTGTCCGGGCTCTCGGCACAGGTCCCGGCCCTGGAGGGGAACCTCGGCCGTTGCCGCACCGTCGTCCTGCCCGACCAGGGGCATTCGGTGCTCGTCGAGTGCACCGCGGAGACGGCGGAGCTGATCCTGGGCTGGGTCCGCGAACACTCGTGCGAAACGGCGGCCTGAGTGGGCAGATTCCTCTTCGTCACCCCGCCGCTGACCGGGCACGTGAACCCCGCGGTCGGGGTCGCGGCCGCCCTCACCGCACGCGGGCACCAGGTCGCCTGGGCGGGGCGGCCCGAGGTCATCCGGCGGCTCGCCGGCGACGGCGCGGACGTGTTCCCGTGCGCGGTCCCGCGCCGCCTGCCCGAACGCGACGCGAGCCTCAAGGGACCGGCGGCGTTCCGCTTCCTGTGGGAGGAGTTCCTGATCCCGCTGGCCGAGGCGATGGCGCCCGGGGTCCGCGCCGCGATCGGCCGGTTCCGCCCGCAGGTGGTGATCGCCGACCAGCAGGCCATCGCCGGCGGTCTCGTCGCCGACGGGCTCGGCCTGCCGTGGGTCACCTCCGCGACGACGTCCGCGGAACTCGTCGACCTCTTGGCCGGGCTCCCCAAGGTGGCGGCCTGGCTCGACGACCTCCTCGACGGCCTGCGCGCGCGGATCGACGGCGGCCCCGCCGACCCCAGGATGTCGCCGCACGGCGTGCTCGCGTTCACCACCCGGGAGTTGCTCGGCCCGGCCACGCTCCCGAGCCGGGTCCGGCTGGTCGGGCCGTCCATCGGCGGGCGCGCGCCGACCGGGGGCTTCCCGTGGGACCGGCTCGACCGGGCGGTGCCGACGGTGTTCGTCACCCTCGGCACCGCGAACGCCGACGCCGCCGGGGATTTCCTCCGCGCGGCGGCCCGCGGACTCTCGGAGGTCGACGGGATCCGGACCGTCGTCGCCGATCCCGGCGGTGTGGTGGGGCCGGTGGGAGACACGGTGCTCGTGGAGCCCCAGGTGCCCCAGATGGCACTTCTCGCCCGCGTGGACGCCGTCGTCTGCCACGGCGGGCACAACACCGTCTGCGAAAGCCTGTGGCACGGGGTGCCGCTCGTGGTCGCGCCGATCCGGGACGATCAGCCGATCATCGCCGGTCAGGTCGTCGACGCGGGTGCCGGTGTCCGGCTGCGGTTCGGGAAGGCGAAACCCGACCGGATCGCGGCAGCCGTGACCAAGGTGCTGGGTGACCCGGGGTACCGGTCGGCCGCCGAAAAGGTGGGCGCCTCGTTCCGGGCGGCGGGCGGGGCCGCCACGGCGGCCGACCACCTGGAGGCTCTGCTCGCTTAGGAGGCCGCGGCCGAGACCTCGCGCAGGAGTTCTCCGGCGTCTTCGCCCCAGCGGGAAACGATGACGAGGTCGCGTTCGGGATCGACCCACAGGAGGTGCCTGCCGCCGTTTCCCCGGGCGCACCGGCCGCTCGGCGGGGCGGTGGGGGTAGACCAGCCGCCGGTCGTTGAGCCACCAGAGGTAGCCGTAGTCCGGGTTGTGCTCGCACGGGCTCCAGGTGATCGCGCTCGGGCCGTCCAGTTCGGGCGGGTCGAGCGTGTGGTCACCGGCCGGTGGAGATCGGGGATCAGTCCGGCATCGAAGGCGAGGCCCGCGACGGTCGACACGACGCTCTTGGTGGCGCTGAACGCCATTTCGGGCACCCCGGGTAGCTCCCCATATCCTCGATGCCCGGCGTGACCCGCGCCTGCTGTGCCACCGCGGCGGCACGGATGACGGACAGCTTCACAGAAGACCCCCTTCACACACGGTGGCCAGCGTCCTCTACTCGGCTAGCCCTTGAAAAGCCCGCGTGTAGGGACTCTCCTGGAGGGGTACCAGCCTTCAGAAGGTGTGTCCTCGTGCTGGGAGTCGCCATGACCGCCGTGAAGCCCTCTCCGCGACCGGAGGCCGTCCGCTTCGGCGGGAGGCTCCGTGCCCCGAAGGGGAGTGTCTTCCTCAGCGTCGTCCGCACCACCGACCACAAGACGATCGGCGTGCTCTACCTGAGCACCTCGTTCGCGTTCTTCCTCGCCGGCGGCTTCATGGCGCTGCTGATGCGCGGCGAGCTGGGCAGGCCGGGCATGCAGTTCCTGTCGCAGGAGCAGTACAACCAGCTGTTCACCATGCACGGCCTGATCATGCTGCTGCTGTACGCGACGCCGAACCTCTTCGCCTTCGCCAACTACATCCTGCCGCTGCAGATCGGGTCACCGGACGTCGCGTTCCCGCGGCTGAACGCGTTTTCCTACTGGCTCTACCTCTTCGGCGGGCTGATGGTGCTCAGCTCGTTCCTGACGCCGGGCGGCGCGCCCGACTTCGGGTGGACGATGTACACGCCCCTGTCCAACGCCGCGCACGCCCCGGGAGTGGGCGCCGATCTGGTGCTCATGGGCCTGATCGTGTCCGGGCTCGGGACGATCCTCGGCGCGGTCAACATGGTCACCACGATCCTCTGCCTGCGCGCGCCGGGGATGACCATGTGGCGATTGCCGCTGTTCACCTGGAACATCCTGTTCACCACGATCCTGATCCTGGCGGTGTTCCCGATCCTCACCGCGGCCCTGTTCGGGCTGGAGGCGGACCGGCGGCTCGGCGCGCACGTGTTCGATCCGGCCAACGGCGGGGCGATCCTGTTCCAGCACCTGTTCTGGTTCTTCGGCCATCCCGAGGTGTACATCGTCGCGTTGCCGTATTTCGGCATCATCACCGAGATCGTCCCGGTGTTCAGCCGGAAACCGTTGTTCGGCTACAAACTGATGGTCTTCGCGACGATCGCGATCACCGCGCTGTCGTTCGCCGTGTGGGCGCACCACATGTTCGCCACCGGCGCGGTGCTGTTGCCGTTCTTCTCCATCATGACCTTCCTGATCGCGGTGCCCACCGGGATCAAGTTCTTCAACTGGATCGGCACCATGTGGAAGGGGCAGCTCACCTTCGAGTCGCCGATGCTGTGGTCGATCGGGTTCATGGTGACGTTCCTGCTCGGCGGGCTGACCGGGATCATCCTCGCTGCGCCACCGCTGGACTTCCACATCCACGACACCTATTTCGTGGTGGCGCATTTCCACTACGTGCTGTTCGGCACCATCGTGTTCGCCACCTTCGCCGGGATCTACTTCTGGTTCCCCAAGATGACCGGGCGGATGCTCGACGAGCGGCTCGCGAAGCTCCATTTCTGGACGACGTTCATCGGCTTCCACATGACGTTCCTCGTCCAGCATTGGCTCGGTAACGAAGGAATGCCGCGCCGCTACGCCGACTACCTGAGCTCGGACGGTTTCACCCTGCTGCACACAATTTCCACGATCGGCGCGTTCCTGCTCGGCGCGTCGGTGCTGCCGTTCCTGTGGAACGTCGTCCGCAGCTACCGGTTCGGGGAGGTCGTCGAAGTCGACGACCCGTGGGGACACGGGAACTCCCTGGAGTGGGCGACGACCTGTCCGCCGCCCCGGCACAACTTCTTCGATCTGCCGAGGATCCGGTCGGAACGGCCGGCGTTCGAACTCCACTATCCGCATATGGTTCCCCGGCTGCGCGCCGAGGGGCACACGACCCCGTTCCAGCGCCGCGACCAGTCCGCCCCGTCGGAAGTGGTGGCGGACAAGGCACTGAAGGACGAGGACACCGCCTGAGGCGAGGAAATGAGGTACCGCGCATGATTTCGATGGACGTCGAGGGGATGGCAGTCCTGGCCCCGGAAGCGGCACCGGTGATGTTGCTGCGGGAACGGGAGGGCGAACGCCGCTGGCTGGCGATCACGATCGGCGGCCCGGAGGCGAGCGCGGTGGCGCTCGCGCAGGAGCGGATCCGGCTGCCGAGGCCCGGCACGATCGAACTGATCGGGCAGGTCGTCGAGTCGTTCGGGCACCGGGTCACCGGGGTACAGGTCACCGCGCTGCGGGACGGCATCTTCTTCGCCGACCTGGTACTCGATTCCGGGATCCGCGTCTCGGCCCGGCCGAGTGACGCGGTCGCGATCGGGTTACGGGCCGGGGTCGGGATCGAGGTGGCGGACGCGGTACTGGAGGTCGCTTCGGTGCGGGTCGAGATCGTGGGCACCGGGCCCGACGCGGAACTGCCGACGGTGCCGTCCGACCCGGTCGCGCAGGAGCGGGAGGTCGAGGAGTTCCGGGCGGCGCTGGACAAGATCGCGCCGGAGGATTTCGGGGACGGGCCGCCCGGACCGTGAGATGAAGGGGCCTTTCACCGCGAATTTCGCGATGAAAGGCCCCTTCATCTCACTTGGCGCTGGGAGGGCTACCGCAGCTTCGCCAGGCCCTCTTCGATCGCCTCGATGATACGAGGCCGCATCTCGGCGGCGCTGATGATCGCGTCCACCGAACCGACCTTCACCGCGCGCTCGATGCTGTGCACACCGTCGAACTCGGCCGCGACCGCGCCCAGCTTCTCGGCCCGCACGGACGCCTGGACCTCGGCCAGCTCCGCGGCCAGCGCGGCGCGTTCGGCACCGGACGCCCCACTGAGCTTCTCGGTGAGCGACCGCACCCGCTGATCCGCCGCGGTCCGCGCGTTGACCTCACCGGCGAACACGACCGCCGCGGCGGGCGCCCCGCCGAGCACGGAGGCGAACGAGCCTTCCAGCGCCAGCACCGTCATGTTCGGGTTCAGCGCCTTCGAGAAGACCACGAACGCGCCGCCGTGGTACCGCGAGATCACGGTGAACACGATCGGGCCCTCGAAGTTGACGATCGCCCGGCCGATCTCCGCGCCGTACTCCAGCTGCAGTTTCCGCATCGACTCCGGCGAGCCGTCGAAGCCGGACAGGTTCGCCAGCACCACCAGCGGCCGGTTGCCGCTGGCCGCGTTGATCGCCCGCGCCGCCTTCTTCGACGACCGCGGGAACAGCGTGCCCGCGGTGTAGGTGTCCGGGCCGTCGGTGGGCGGGAAGCCGCGGCGCGGCACCGAACGCGATTCGATGCCGAGCAGGCACACCGGCCGCCCGCCGAGGTGCACGTCCTGCACGGCCGCGGTCTCCGCGTCCGCCATACCGGGCCAGCGCTCCAGCACCGGGTGGTCCTGGTCCGACAGCGCGCGCATCACCGTGCGGATGTCGAACGGCTTCTTGCGGTCCGGGTTGGCCTCCCGCGAGAAGATCTGGCCGACCGTGGTGAAGTCGCTGTCGACGGCCGCGTGCGGGAACGACGAGATGTCCCGGTCGATCGGGTCGTTCGTGACCGCCTTGCGCGGACCGGACTCGTCCGGCGCCACGTACGTGTGGTCGTAGTGCGACATCAGCACGTCGCGTGCCGCGGCGAGGTTCGGTGCCCAGTACTGCGCCTGGCCGTTCGGGCCCATGACGCGGTCGTAGCCGCCGATGCCGAAGTTGTCCTCGGCCGAGACGCCACCGGAGAAGTCGAGGGACTGCTTACCGGTCAGCACCATCGCGGAATCCGGCGTCATCACCAGGATTCCCTTGGTGTGCATGAGCATCGTCGCTTCGGCGTTCCAGTACGGCTGGGCGCCGACGTTGATCCCCGCGACCACGATGTTGATCTCGCCGCCGTCCTGGGTGAAGTGCACGATCCGCTTGAGCGCGGCCGCGACCCAGTCCATGTTCTCGGTACCGGACTCCATCGAGATCCGGGCGCCGGCCGAGAGCGCGTACCACTCCAGCGGGACCCGGAGCCGCTCGGCGAGGTCCAGTGCCGCGATCACCCGCGAGCATTCCGGCTCCGACAGCGCGCCGAGCGCCTTCGTCGGGTCGCCGAGCAGCACCACGCGCTTGACGCCCTCCGGGTGGCGTTCGGTCGGCGTGGTGACCACACCGGCGACGATCGCCGCCTTGTTGCGGCCCTTCTTCCGGTCGACCGGGACGAGGGTGTTCGTGTCGTCCATGTCGTACTCGGTGAACGAGCCGAGCATCTCGGTCAGCTCGTACGGGTACACGGTGTCGCGGCGCCGGGCGCGCAGCACGTTCTGGCGGTAGTCGTCGAGCGGGAGGATCGGCTCGGTGGTGGGCTCGGACAGCGACATCTGCACGCCGCCGCTCACGTCGTAGCCGATGCGCACGGCGACCTCTTTGACCTCGCCGGTCGCGCGGTCGCGCTGCCTGCCGAGGAACTGGACCTCTTCGAGGCCCGCGCCCGCCGTCGACGGCTGCACCCGCTGGGCGACCGTGTCCAGCTCCTCGCCGGTGAGCTCACTGGTCGGCCAGACGTACAGCATGATCCGGTTGGTGTCGAAGCGCTTCTTCGGCGGAAGCTTCGCCTGCACCTCACGGATCGCGTCGAGGCAGCCTGCCAGCGTGCCTTCGACCGCGGGCAGGGCCAGCAGTTTCCCGTCGTTGTCCCGCAACGGGGTCAGGTCACGGACCTGGGCGAGCGCGACCAGCCGCTGATCCGACGGGTTCATCGGCGAGACGCACTTGAACAGGTAGACGTCCTCGTCACCCGACGGCAGGCGCGTGAGGTCGAAGTTCGCCAGCCGCTGCAACTGCATCCGCTGCGCGATCAGCGGGTGCAGGCCGCGGATCAGCCGCTCCTCGCTGAACCCGGTCGAGGACGGGCGGAAGGTGAAGTGGTGGTGCATCACCGCGCCGCCGTGCCCGGCGACGGTGGTGGTGATCCGCCGGATCCGGCTCGGCAACGCCTCGGCCGTGAGGACCTCGCGCAGCCCCGCGGCCATCGCGTCGTCGTCGGCCGACTCGTCGTCCCACGTCAGGTAGAGGTCCGCCTCGACGTCGGTGTCGGCGGGCAGCTGGGCGGCGAGATCGGCGACCGCCTTGATCGCCCCGGGCAGCCCGGCGCGGTCGACGGCGGTGGTGGCCATGTGGAACCGCTCGTTCGCGTCGGCGTAGTCACCGGTGACGAAGGTGCAGCCGCCGACGGTGACCTGCCCGACGCCGGTGAGCGCGCGGTTGCCGTAGTAGCGGCGGCTCAGCACTTCCAGCAGCGGCGTGTGATCGGTGCCGGGGCGGCCGATCCGCTGTCCGAGCAGGCGGACCAGCGGCTGCGCGCTGGCCAGCATGCTCGCGATCCGCTCGGCGCGGTCCGGCGAATCCGGGTGCAGGTCGAGGTGACGCAGGTGTTTGCGGACCTCGCTGTACACCTCGGCGCGGGTGCGGCGCAGCAGCGGCTGGGCGAACCAGCGGAACACCACGCTGCGCGCCAGGTCGCCGACCACCGGGAAACGGAGCTGGGTGGCGGCGATGAGCGCCTCCAGCGCCTTCCCCGCCGGCTCGCGCATCGACTCGAACGGCTGCGGCTCGGTGAGCCACTGCCGCAGCAGCGCGGTGACGACCGCGACGTCGGACGAGGTCCGCTGCTGGGCGAGGAAGATGCGGAAGACCGCCTCCTCCAGCTCCGGCGTCCGCTCCAGATCCTGGATGCCGTAGTGCGCCAGCACCTTCTTGAGCTTGTTCTGGAACGACTCCGACAGCCCGGCGCGTTCGACGTCGAGGCTCTGCAGGTACGTGTGGAAGAACTCGCGGGAGCTGTGCACCCGGGTGTCCGTCTTGGCGTCTTCGCGGGCAGGCTTGTTGCGCATCAGCTCGGAGAGGTCGGCGAACACGGTCAGCAGTTCGACCTCGCCCTCCAGCGGACGGTCGCCGTTGCCCTCCAGTTCGTCACGGGCGGCGAGGTACGCGCTGAGCGTGCGGCGTTCGTCGTGCGGGTCGACGTCGAAGCCGAGCAGGAGACTGCGCAGATCCTGCTGTCCCCGCGTGATCCGCTGCGCGGCCGACGTTCCGTCCGGTTCGGCGGGCAGCTCGATCTCGACACTGCCCGCGTCCTCCGCGACCTCGGCGCCTTCCTCCGCCAGCGGCTCGAGCCGCAGCAGGGGAGCGCCGGTCTCGACCTGGCTGCCGACCGAGACGACGCACTCACGCAGCTTCGCGCGGAACGGCGCGCGGAGCACCGTCTCCATCTTCATGCTTTCCAGCACCAGCACGGGCGCGCCTGCCTCGACCTCGGCGCCGACCTCCAGCGGGGTCGCGACGACGAGCGCGGGCGCGGGGGAGCGGACGACGCCGCCCTCGTCACGGCTGATGCGGTGGGTGATGCCGTCGACCTCGACCAGGTGGATCGGGCCGTGGGTACCGGTGACCAGGCGGAACCGGGTGCCGTTGACGGTGATCTGGCCGGTGTGCTCGTCGAACCGGTCGACCTCGACGTCGGCGGGGTGGATGTCGCCGCCCGCCGAGACGCCGACGCGGAACCGGCGGTGGCCGATCCTGGCGACGCTCACGCGGTACGCGGCGCCGCGCAGCTTGAGGTCGAGCGGACGGCCGCTCTCGTGCTGGACCTGCGGGCGGCCACCGTGCGCGGTGGAGAGAAGTCGTTGGCGTTCAACGGCTTCCTCGTCCTCGTAGGCCTCGATGGCGGCGGCCGCGAGCGCGATCGCCGAATGGCGGTGGGTGACGAGCTTGCCCTCGGCGCGGACGCGGTCGATCCAGCCGGTGTCGGCGCTGCCGTCGATCACCTCGGGCTGGTCGAGCAGGTCGAGGACGAAGCTCTTGTTGGTCGCGCCGCCCTCGATGATGACCGTGGTCTGCGCCATCGCGCGGCGCAGACGGCCGAGCGCCTCGTCACGGTCGCGGCCGTAGGCGATGATCTTCGCGATCATCGAGTCGAAGTCGGCCGGGATGGTGTCGCCTTCGCTGACCCCGGTGTCGACGCGGATGCCGGGGCCGGCGGGCAGGTCCAGGCGGGCGATACGGCCCGGCGACGGCGCGAAGTCGCGGTCCGGGTCCTCGGCGTTGAGCCGCGCCTCGACGGCGTGACCGAACTCGACGGGCTGGACGCCGTCGAGCTTGCCGCCGGAAGCGACGTGCAGCTGGGCCTTGACCAGGTCCATGCCGGTGGTCAGCTCGGTGATCGGGTGCTCGACCTGCAGGCGGGTGTTCACCTCGAGGAACGCGAACAGCTTGTCGCCGGGGTGGTAGAGGAACTCGACCGTGCCGGCGCCGCGGTAATCGACCGCGAGCGCGAGCCGCTCGGCGGACCGCTTGAGCTCGTCGGCCTGCTCGGCGCTCAGCACCGGGGAGGCGGACTCCTCGATGATCTTCTGGTTGCGGCGCTGCACCGAACAGTCGCGGACGCCGAGCGCCCACGCGGTGCCCTGGCCGTCGGCGATGACCTGGACCTCGACGTGCCGGGCGCCGGTGACCAGGCGCTCCAGGAAGACGACGCCGCTGCCGAAGGCGCGCTCGGCCTCCAGGCTGGTGCGCTCGTAGGCGTCCTTGAGCTCGTCGGCGGAAGTGATGACGCGGATACCGCGACCGCCGCCGCCGGCGGTGGCCTTGAGCATCAGCGGGTAGCCGATCTCGTCGGCGGCCTTGATGGCCGCGTCGAGATCCGCGACCGCGCCGCGGCTCCACGGAGCGACGGGCACGCCGACCTCTTCGGCGATCAGCTTCGCGCCGATCTTGTCGCCGAGCTTGCGCATCGCGTCCGCGCTCGGACCGATGAAGGTGACGCCCAGCCGCTCACACAGCTCGGCGAAGGCCGGATCCTCGGCGACGAAACCCCAGCCGACCCACGCCGCGTCGGCCCCGGTCTCGGTCAGCGCCCGCTCCAGCACGGCGAAATCGAGATAGGGGCGCGCCGACGCGGGTCCGAGGTTGTAGCTGATGTCGGCTTCCCGCACGAACGTCGCCGACCGGTCCGCGTCCGTGAAGAGCGCGACGGTCTCGATCCGCCGTCCGGTCTCCGCCGAAAGCTCGCGGACGGCGTGGATGAGCCGCATCGCGGCTTCTCCGCGGTTGACGATGGCGACACGACTGAACACCGACTGAGCCTCCCAAGTGCGCGACACCGCCCCGCCGGATCACGTGCGGGACAGTCTTCTGTACCTGTCTAACAGCCTGCCTCTTACCGGCCGGTACGAGAATGTCGCCGGTGGCGCATGCCGGGGGCCGGGGATTGTAGGAACCCGCCAAAAAGTGTCGTGGAACACCTAGCGGACGGGCCCGATGACGTCATGAAGTGGACAACTGGCGGCGCGGCCTGGCGGGCGGGGTCGCGAGGTGTCACCGGGTGTTCACGCCGGTTTCACCGGGGTGCTCGGGGGGTTGTCCCGGTTGCGTGGCCGCTTCTGGTGACGGGTGGCTGTCTGGGGCTCGGCGGCCGGGGGCGTTTTGCGGCTTTCGCGACGGGCGTTCGGTCTGGGGGCGCCGCGTCGTTGCGATGGGTCGGGCACTTCCGGGGGCGTCGTGTGGCGGTCGCCGTTTTTCGGCAGCGAGGGTGTTTGGTCGGGTGCGCGGCGGGGGTGTCGTTTCGGTGACTGGTGAGAGTTGGGTTCGCGGCACCGTGGTCGTTCTTCGGCGACGGGTGTTCGGTGGGCGTTGTGGTGGTGGTTCTCGATCGGGCCGTCGCCGTTTTTCGGCGATGGCCGGCTGCGCGTGTTCGGCGTCGATCTGATGGGCGGGCCTTGCTGTGGAGGTTGCCGGGCCGTGGCCGTTTTTCGGCGACGAAGACTGAAGGTTCTCGGGCTGGGGTGGGGCGGTGGTCGGGTGTGCGGCGTGGTGGTCGTTTTTCGGCGACGGTGGGTTGGTGGCTGGCGGGGTGTCGTTGTGGTGCGCTGGTCTGCGGGTCGGCGCTCCGTGGACGTCGCTGTTTCTCGGTAACGAGTATTGAAGGTGCTCGGACAGCGGAGGCGGCGGCCGGGTTCGCGGTGTGCGGGGTCGCGGTCGTGTTTCGGTGAGGGGTAGGGCGTCTTGGGGTGGTTCTCGATCGGGGTGTGGTCGCGGTCGGCGGGCAGGTCGGTGTCGTTCGTGGTGTGGCGTGGTGGTCGTTTTTCGGCGACGGTGGGTTGGTGGCTGGCGGGGTGTTGTTGTGGTGCGCTGGTCTGCGGGTTGGCGCTCCGTGGACGTCGCTGTTTCTCGGTAACGAGTATTGAAGGTGCTCGGACAGCGGAGGCGGCGGCTGGGTTCGCGGTGTGCGGGGTCGCGGTCGTGTTTCGGTGAGGGGTAGGGCGTCTTGGGGTGGTTCTCGATCGGGGTGTGGTCGCGGTCGGCGGGCA
>NZ_JBHXIB010000058.1:49504-49777 GCF_042723975.1 Amycolatopsis sp. NPDC058340
GGTCGGTGTCGTTCGTGGTGTGGCGTGGTGGTCGTTTTTCGGCGACGGGTGGGTGTCGTCTTGGGTGGTTTGCGGTGACGCTGGGACCGTAGTGATTCCTCGGCCGGGGCTAGCCGGTCCGCGACTGGGCTGTGGTCGTATTTCGGCGAGCAGGTCGGTGTCGTTCGCGGGTACGTGGCGTTGTCGTTTTTCGGCGACGGTTCAGAATGGTGGTGGTTCGTCGGTGCGGGGTTGGTGCAGTGGTGGGGGTGTGCTGTCGTGTCGTTGTCCGGT
>NZ_JBHXIB010000059.1:0-28723 GCF_042723975.1 Amycolatopsis sp. NPDC058340
TGCTCGGCGCCCCCCCCCCCCCGCCCGGGTGCGGGCCCGCCCCACCCAAACGCGCCGCCCCGGCGCCCCGGGAGGGCCCCCCCCCGCGCCTCGTCCGAGCGAGCGGTCAGCTCGCCGTACCGCGGAATCCCTTGAGCCGCAGGCTGTTCGTGACCACGAAGACCGAACTGAACGCCATCGCGGCGCCCGCGATCATCGGGTTGAGCAGCCCCGCCGCTGCCAGTGGCAGCGCCGCGACGTTGTAGGCGAACGCCCAGAACAGGTTGCCCTTGATGGTGCGCAATGTCCGCCGCGAGAGCCGGATCGCGTCCACCGCCGCCCGCAGATCACCGCGGACGAGGGTGAGATCCGACGCCTCGATGGCGACGTCCGTGCCGGTGCCCATGGCCAGGCCGAGGTCGGCCTGCGCCAGCGCGGCCGCGTCGTTGACGCCGTCGCCCACCATCGCGACCACTTTGCCCTCGCCCTGCAGCCGCTTGACCACGTCGACCTTGTCCTTGGGCAGGACCTCGGCGATCACCTCGGTGATCCCGACTTCCGCGGCCACCGCGCGGGCCACGGCCTCGTTGTCCCCGGTGAGCAGCACCGGGGTCAGGCCGAGCGCCCGCAGCCGGGTGATGGCTTCGGCGGAGGTCGGCTTCACCGTGTCGGCGACGACGAGGACGGCACGGGCCTTCCCGTCCCAGCCGACCACGATCGCCGTCCGGCCGTCCTTCTCTTCGGACGCCTTCGTCTCGGCGAGGTCCGCCGTCAGGTGGTGCGCCCACTCCTCCAGGAGCGCACTGCGTCCGGCCAGCACCGCCTTGCCGTCGACGATCCCTTGCACGCCAAGGCCTTCGACGTTGGTGAACTCCTCGACGGCGGGCAGCTCGCCCACCCGCTCCCGTGCCGCGCGGGCGATGGCCTGCGCGATCGGGTGCTCCGACGCGTTCTCCAGCGCACCGGCCAAGCGCAGCGTCGTCTCCTCGTCGGCGCCTTCGGCGACATGGACCGCCACCAGCGACATCTGCCCGGTGGTCACGGTGCCGGTCTTGTCGAGGACGACCGTGTCGACCGAACGCGTGGACTCCAGCACTTCCGGGCCCTTGATCAGGATGCCTAGCTGCGCACCCCGCCCGGTACCCACGAGCAGCGCGGTCGGCGTCGCCAGCCCCAGTGCGCACGGGCAGGCGATGATCAGCACGGCCACCGCGGCGGTGAACGCCGCCGCGACCGAACCGCCGGCCCCGAGCCAGAACATCAGCGTGCCGACGGCGAGCGCGATCACGATCGGCACGAACACACCCGAAACCCGGTCGGCCAGCCGCTGGACCTGTGCCTTGCCGGTCTGCGCGTCCTCCACCAGCTTCGCCATCTGCGCCAGCTGCGTGTCCGCGCCGACCCGCGTCGTACGGACGACGAGCCGTCCGCCCGCGTTGACCGTCGCGCCGACCACGGCGTCGCCGGGCCCGACCTCGACGGGGACGCTCTCACCGGTCAGCATGCTCGCGTCGACGGCGGAACTGCCTTCGGTGATCACGCCGTCGGTCGCGATCTTCTCCCCCGGCCGGACCACGAACCGGTCCCCGACGATGAGCCGGTCGACCGGGATCCGCTCTTCCTTGCCATCACGGAGCACGGCGACGTCCTTCGCGCCCAGCTCCAGCAGAGCCCGCAGCGCGGCACCGGCCCGCCGCTTGGACCGCGCCTCGAAGTACCGTCCGGCGAGGATGAACGTCGTCACCCCGGCGGCGACCTCGAGATAGATGTTGCCGTCCCCGGCCATCCGCTCCACGGTCAGCTCGAAGGCGTGCGTCATCCCCGGTGTCCCCGCGCTGCCGAACAACAGCGCGTACAGCGACCACAGGAACGCGGCGAGCGTGCCCATCGAAATCAGGGTGTCCATGGTGGCCGCGCCGTGGCGCAGATTCGCCCACGCCGCCTTGTGGAACGGCCACGCGGCCCACACCAGCACCGGCGCGGCCAGCGTCAGCGAGATCCACTGCCAGTAGGTGAACTGGAACGCCGGCACCATGGCCAGCAGGATCACCGGCACCGACAGCACCGTGGAACCGATCAGCCGCTGCCGCAGCGGCCCGATCGGATCGGCCTCTTCGGCGGGCCCGTCCGGCTGCTCCTGCTTCGGCGGAGCGGGCAGGGCGGCCGCGTATCCGGCCGCCTCCACCTGCTCGATCAGCCGCTGGGGTTCGATGTCCCCGCTGTAGGTGACCTTCGCCTTCTCCGTGGCGTAATTGACCGTGGCGGTGACGCCGTCCAGCTTGTTCAGCTTCTTCTCGATACGCATCGCGCACGACGCGCAGGTCATCCCGGTGATCGCGAGTTCGACCTCGGCCGTGGTGGCCTGGTCCAGATCGGAAGTCATCGTGGTCGCTCCTTTCGTGCTCGCGGTCAGCCGTGTCCGCCGTGGCCGTCGCCGGCCGCCGGGGGTGGGGTTTGGTTCTGGGGCGCCGAAGGGGCCGGTGCGGGTGTGCCCGCGGTGGCGACGGTGAACTCGGCGGTGCGAACCTCGCCCTGGTGCTGGAAGTCGAGGAACAGCCGGTACGTCCCCGCCGAGGGGACTTCGGCGAAGAAGGTCACCGTGGGGCCGGGCTTCGTGCGGCCGTCTCCGGGCTCGCCGTCCGGGTGGACGTGCAGGTAGGCGAGGTCGCCACCGCGCAGCGCCACCAAGTGCCCGTAGGCGCCCAGGTACGGCTGCAGATCGGTCACGTCGCGGCCGTCCTTGGTCACCGTCAGGGTCACCTTCGACGACTTGCCCGGCGTCAGCTCGCCGTCCAGGCGGACCTGGTAGCCGTCGACGTTCGCGACGCGTGAGGGCCGGTGCTCGACGGGTTTGAAATCCCCCGCCGCGGCGATGTCGGCACCGAGTGTCGAGGCCGAGCCGCCCGTCGGCTTGAAGTCCGCGAAGACGCGGTAGCTGCCCGCCTGGGGCAGGGCCAGCGGGACACTCCACACGCCGTCGGGCGCGAGTTCGGGATGCACGTGCTGGAAACCGGCCGTGTCGCGACGGACGACGATCAGGTGCATCCGCTTCTCGTGTTCGACGTCGTACGCGGTGACCGGAGCGCCGTCCGGGCCGAGGATCTTGAAGGAGAAGGTCTGGTTCGTCCCCGGCGTGAGCGTCGTGGTGGTGGGCGTGAGGGTGTAGCCGCCCCTGGACGACGCGAGCCCGCCGGGCTCGTCGGTCGGCGCCGCCTCCGCGACGGTGCCGCTGTGAGCGTCCCCATGCCCGGCGTCCTCGCCGCCGGGAAGGCCGGCGGCGCCGGCGAAAGGACCGACAGCGGTGCCTGCGGCCCAGGCGCCACCGGCGACCAGGGCAAGCGCCACACCGTAGGCGGAGAGCTTCGCAACTGTGTTCATCGTGAAGTCCTTAGTGCGGGCCATGAACCCGCGATCGGGATCAGGCGGTCAGCTCGTATCCGGCTTCTTCGACGGCGGCGCGCACATCGGCGACCGCGGGTTCCTGCGCACTGGTCACGGTCACCGCGCCGGTGGGCAGATCCACGCGGACGCCGGTGACGCCCGCGATCTTGCCGACCTCTTCGGTGACGGAACGGACGCAGTGGCCGCAGGTCATGCCGGTGACGGTGTAGGTGGTCTCGCTCATCGTGGTTCTCCTCGCGGGATATCAGGAACGGACTAGGCGGGCGATGACGTCGCTCGCCTCTTTGATCTTCTCGTCGGCTTCGTCGCCGCCCTTGGCGATGGCGTCGGACACGCAGTGCCGGAGGTGTTCGTCCATCAACCCCAGCGACACCGACTGCAACGCCTTGGTGGCCGCGGACACCTGCGTGAGGATGTCGATGCAGTACTTGTCCTCTTCGACCATCCGCTGCAGGCCACGGATCTGTCCTTCGATCCGCCGCAGCCGGGTCAGGTATTCGTCCTTGCCTTGCGTGTATCCGTGCATCTCGACCTCCACCGAGGACTCTACATACCCTAGGGGGGTAGGGCAACAGGCATACCCCAGTGGTGTATCTCACCGCCCGTCTTCGACGCGCCGGCCGTGGACGGGCATGATTGGGACGTACGCGAATCCCGACTCGAGGAGTGAGCGTGGCCGATCACGGCGACGACAAGGAGCGTCAGCTCAAACGCCTACGACGCGTCGAGGGGCAGATCAGGGGTCTGCAGAAGATGGTCGAAGAGGACAAGTACTGCATCGACGTCCTCACCCAGGTTTCGGCGGCGACCCGCGCCTTGCAATCGTTCTCGCTCGAACTCCTCGAGCGGCACATGGCGGGCTGCGTCGTCGAAGCCGCCGCGAAAGGCGGCCCCGAGGCGGACAGGAAGATCCGGGAAGCCTCCGAAGCGATCGCGCGCCTGGTGCGTTCCTGAACCTCCTGACACACGAAGCGGGCGGATGACCTTCAGTCACCCGCCCGCTTTTCATTCTTCCCTGGTCGCCCTGAACCCGGTCCGGACATGAGCGCCGTCGCAGAACGGCTTCTTCGCCGACTTCCCGCACCTGCACAGCAATTGCGTGCGCCCGATCGGCTCGTACTCTTCGCCGTCGTGGCCGACGAGCCGGACCGGCCCTTTCACCTGATACGGCCCGTTGTCCACGACCTTGATGACGACGGCCGGTTCAGCCCCGTTCTCCTCGGCCATCACCTTCAGCCGACCACCTCGTAGCCGGCCTCCTCGACCGCGGATCGCACCAGCCGCGTGTCGACCGGCCCCTTGCTCACGACGGTCACTTCGCCGGTCGCGATATCCGCGTCGACGTCGCTGACCCCGGCGACGCCGTTCACCGCCGCCGTCACCTTGTTCAGGCAACCCGAGCACGTCATGCCCTTGACCGTGTACACGGTGGTGTCCATCAGTTCTCACCCTTCGGTTCGATCATACATTACCCCCGTAGGGTATAGCACAGGATGCGGGCGCGACAAAGTCCGTGAAGGCCTCCTTGAGGGACTCTGGGTCCCTCAAGGAGGCCTTCACGGACAGCTCGATACGGGGTATGGGTTTAGAGGTCCGACTTCAGGATCGTGTCGGCGTCCTTCACCAGCACCATCACGTCCTGATGGCGATCCCACGCGGCCTCGTCGTATCCGGCGAGGCGCAGGCCGGGCGCCTCCAGCGCGCGCTGCACCGCCCAGCCGGGCGAGCTGAGCGAGATGCCGTAGCCGTCGTTGCCCGCGTAGTCGTTGTAACCGAAACCGCAAGCCTTGTACGCGGCGAGCATGCGGTCGGTGGCACGGGCGTCCAGCCCGTAGTCCTTGCCCGCCTCGGCACGTATCGCCATCCGGCGGCCGTGCGTGGTGACCACCGCGACGCCGCCGCGAGCCAGCGCGCGGGAGAAGTAGCGCAGCAGCGGACCCCAGGCCGGGGCATCGAGATGGGTCAGCACCGAACCGCACCACAGCAGGTCCACATCGGTCACCTGCTCGATGTCGTCGACGTCCGGGGCACCGGTCACCGCCCGCGCGCCGAACGCCTCGGCGCAACTGGCCAGCGCCGCCGGGTCCATGTCGCACGCGATCAGCTCCGCCGCCGGGAAGGCGGCCCGCAGCGAACGCATCACCCGGCCGTAACCACACCCGAAGTCCAAGACCCGCTTCGGTTCCGGCCGCCCCGTGACCCGCAACGCGGCCAGCACCGCCCGCAACGCGTCCCTGGACACGCTCAGGTAGTGCTCGGTGTTGTTGCCCGCGAACATGCTGTCGCCCTCGGCGATCGTCGTGCTGACTCTCGCCATGATGCCCGCGACGGTCTCGTCCAGCGTCTCGCTCATTCGTCCCCCTGGGTGGTCGTCCCGCACGGCAACCGTAGCGGTCCCCGAACAGGGTGCGAATGACCCCTGCGCACGGTGCCGGGCGCGATCTACCGTCGGCAAAAGCGATCCCCGAATTCGAAGGGAACACCATGGCCCGTTTTTCGCGCCTTCTCACCCCGGTCGCGGCGACAGCGCTGATTCTTTTGTCGCAAGTGCCCGCCACGAACGCCAGTGCCGCGGCGGCCGGGGCCGGCAGTATCGACGTCGGACCGGTCAGCATGGCCACCTCGATGAACTGCTGGGGTGAACGCAGGTCCGTCGGCGACGCGTGGGTCACGCTGAACGGAGACCGCGTCACGGTACGAGACCATTGCGCCGACGGGAATCCGGTCATGGCCCGGGTGCAGATGACCGTCGACGGAACCGCGAGGCATTGGATGTGTTACAACAATTCGGGCGGTGGAACCACCAAGGTTTGCGACTTCGATTGGCCTGAAGGATACGTCGGATTCAAGACGGTGATCTTCTTCGCCTGGGATGGTATCCGCGAATACAAAATGGGGACTCTGAGGCACTGGCGGGACGGATAGCCCCGCCCCGCACGCGCCGCCTCGGTCGAGCCGGTGCGCGCCCGTACGCCACACTGGTGGCGGTGAGCGGGCGCTGGGGAGGATGCCGTGGAGTTTCGGGTGCTGGGACCGCTGCGGATCCGACGCGACGGGCGGGACGAGGCGCCGGCGGGACGGTTGCAGGGCATCCTGCTCGGTGTGCTGCTCGCGCGGGCGAACCAGCCGGTGCCGGTGGACGTGCTGACCGGCGCGTTGTGGGGCGACCACCGAGACCCGCGGCACGGCCAGCGGCTGCAGCTCCACGTTCACCGGCTCCGGAGTGTGCTCGCCGAGCCGGATCGGCTGTCGTTCGGTGAAGCGGGCTACCGGCTGCGGGTGCTGCCGGGAGAGCTGGACTCGGAGCGGTTCGCGTCGCTGTTCGACGAAGCGCGAGAAGTCGCCGGCGAGGACCCACAGCGTGCGGTCGACGTCCTGCGCGGGGCGTTGGGCCTGTGGCAGGGCGACCCGTTCCGTGACGTGGACGTCCCGCTGCTCGCCGACTGGGCGCAGCGGCTCGCCGAGCTCAGGTCGGTCGCGCTGGAGACGCTCTACGAGGCCGAACTCGCCTGCGGGCTGAACGCGGCGATCATCGGCGAACTGACGGATCTGGTGCGCCGGTACCCGGTTCGCGAGCGGCTGCACGGCCTGCTCATGACCGCCCTGTACCGCGCTGGGCAACAGGCCGAAGCGTTGCGGGCGTATCGCACGGCACGGGACACGCTCGTCGAAGAACTCGGCGTGGACCCCGGCCCCGAGTTGCGTGAGCTGCATCAGCGCATGCTCGCGGGAGAGTCACTGGCGCCGGACGAGAAGGCCCCGCCCACGAGTGTGCCCGCCCAGCTGCCGGTGGACGTGCGCGGATTCGTGGGCAGGGACGCCGAGCTCGCGGAACTCGACGGCCTCCTCGCCACCGGGGAGGCCGCGGTGGTCTCGGCCGTCGCCGGAACCGCCGGAGTGGGCAAGACGGCGCTGGCCGTGCGCTGGGCACACCGGGTGCGGGACCGGTTCCCCGACGGTCAGCTGTACGTGGATCTGCGTGGCTACGGCCCCGACCAGCCGGTCTCGCCGGAAGACGCGCTGGCGGGCTTCCTGCGCGCGCTGGACTTGGACGGCGCGGCGATCCCGCAGGACCTCGCCGAGCGCGCCGCGCGGTTTCGCACCCTCGTCGCCCGTCGCCGGATGCTGATCGTGCTGGACAACGCCCGCACGGTCGAGCAGGTGCGTCCCCTGCTGCCCGGGAGCTCTTCGTGTTTCGTGGTGGCGACCAGCCGGGACGCGCTGGCCGGTCTCGTCGCCCGCGAGGGCGCCCACCGGCTCGATCTCGATCGGCTGCCGGACGAGGACGCCCGCGTTCTGCTCCGCGAACTGCTCACCGACCGGGTGGACGCCGAGCCGGAGGCGGCCGCCGCCTTGGTGGAACGGTGCGCCCGGCTGCCCTTGGCGTTGCGGATCGCCGCCGAGCTGATCCGGTCGCGGCCCGCTCGCGGCCTCGGCGAATTCGTCGAAGAGCTTTCCCGCCAGCAGGACGCTCTCGATCTGCTGGACGTCGACGGTGATCCGCAGACCGCCGTGCGCGCCGTGTTCTCGTGGTCGTACCGGAAGCTGGACGCGACGGCGGCCCGGCTGTTCCGGCGCCTCGGCCTGCATCCCGGGCACGACACGGACGACCACGCGGCGGCGGCGCTGGCCGGCACCGGGCCGCGGGAGACGCGCCGAGCGCTGGACGTGCTGCGCAGGGCCCATCTCGTCGATCAGTCTTCCGACGGCCGCTACCGTTCCCACGATCTGCTGCGGGCGTACGCCGCCGAACTCGCCGAATCCACCGACAGCGCCGACGAACGCGAGGCCGCGCTGAGCAGGCTGCTCGACCACTACCTGTCCACGGCTTCGGCCGCGATGGACGTCATCGCGCGAGACGACTACGCCCCGAGGCCGAAGGCACCGGTCTCCCACGGGGAGGCACCGCTGTTCTCGACCTACGACCACGCGTGGCGCTGGCTCGACGCCGAGCGGGCCAACCTGCTGGAGGTCTGCGGGCACGGCGGGCCGGCGTCCGTGATCCACCTGTCGGAGACCGTGTGGCGTTACCTCGACACCGGCGGGTACTACGACGACGCGGTCGTCCTGCACACTCGCACGGTCGACGCCGCTCGTGCCCTGAAAGACGAACGCGCGGAAGCGAGGGCGCGGCGCATTCTCGGTGCCACGATGTCACGCAGGGGCCAGGACCGCGAAGCGATCGACCATCTCGAGTGGGCGATGGCCGCGTTCCACCGCACCGGGGATCGGGGGTTCCAGGCGGCGACGTTGAGCTTCCTCGGCTGTGTGTACGGGAAGAAGGGCGAGCTGGAAGCGGCCCGGCACAGGTTCGAGCAGGCACTCGCGCTGACCGATCCGGACGAAAGCTGGTATCTGCACTGCGCGGTCAGGATCAACCATTCCCAGAACCTGCTGAGCCTCGGCCTTCCCGAAGAGGCACGGCGGCATCTCGACGTGGCTTTCGCCCTGTGCCAGGAAAACCACGACGAACACATCGAATGCAACGCGGTCAACCTCCTGGCCAAGATGTACCTCCACATCGGACAGGACGACGCAGCCTTCGACCACGCCCAGCGCGGCTTGGCTCTCGCCAGGGCATCGGGTTTCCGCACCCAGGAAGCGGATTGCCTGAGGGTTATGGGGGTGGTGTACCGGCGACGGGGCGACGGCGAGCGGGCCTTGCGCCACCACGAGGAAGCGGCGACACTCGCCCGTGCCATCGGTGACACGGAAGTGATCTGCGAGACGCTCAACGCGTTGGGCGCCACCCACGCCTCCGCGGGACGCCACACCGAGGCCCTCCGCTGGTACGGCGACGCGCTGGCCGTCGCCACCGAGGCAGGCCACCGCGAGCAGGTGGCGCACGCCCACGCCGGAATCGGTGACCTCCACGCCGAACGGGGCGAGCACGACGAGGCACGCCGGCACTGGCTCCAGGTACTCGACTTCTACCGCGACCTCGACGTCCCCCAGGCCGCCGGAATCAGGGCGAAGCTCGAAAACCTGGGCGGCTCATGAATCCCGCGCGCCGAGCAGGGCCCGCGCGCGCAGCGCGGCCTGGGTCCGGCTGGTGACGCCGAGTTTGGCCAGCACATTGCCGACGTGCACCTTGACCGTGCGTTCGGCCAGCCCGAGCCGTCCCGCGATGTCGCGGTTGGACAGTCCGGAACCGAGCAGAGACAGCACTTCGCGCTCGCGCGGGGTCAGGCCCGGGTCACCGGTACCGCACAGCGTGGCCGCCGCGGACGGGCTGATCACGGTCATCCCGTCGTGCGCGCCGCGGACGGCGGCGGCCAGCTCGGCCCCCGTGGCGTCCTTCAGCACGAAGCCGGCGGCACCGGCGGCCAGCGCCTGCCGGATCTCGTGCCGCCTCCCGATGGTGGTCAGCATCAGCACGGGCGGCGGGGCGGGCATTTGCTCGCGCAGGCGGCGCAGGGTCTCCAGGCCGTCCATGTCCGGCAGGTAGAGGTCGAGCAGGACCACGTCGACCGGTTCCCGCGCGGTGCGGAGGAAGTCGAGCAGCTCCGGCCCGCCGGCGCAGTGCGCGGCGACGGTCAAACCGGGCTGCGCGGCCAGCACCATCGCCAGCCCTTCGCGGACCAGGGCGTGGTCGTCGACCACGACGACACGAACCATGGGATCACCTCGATGGCGCACACTCTACTGTCGGGACGTGCTCAATCATCTCCGCGCGCGTTCGGACCTCGGGATGATCCTGCTGGTCGCGCTGCTGTTCTCGGCGAGCGGGCTTGGCACGGGGAGCTGGCAGGCGATGGCCGTCGCCGCCGCGCAGCTGCTGCCGCTGGCCGCGCGGCGGCGGGCACCCGGCGTCGTGCTCGCGGTCGTCGCCGCGGCGACCGTGGTGCAGCTGCTGCTGGGGCCCGCGCGCAACGTGGCCTACGTGCCGGTCCTGCTCGCGCTCTACACCGTGGCCGCCCTGCCGAACCGTGCCGGGCACCGGGTGGTCGCCCTCGGCGCGGCAGCCGCCGTGGCGGTGGTGATGGGCGAGTTCAAGGGCCTGGTGGACGGCACTTCGCTGGCGCTGGTGGCCTTCGCCGTGGCCTGGACGATGGGCATGGAACGGCGACGGCACGTGGCCGACCGCGCCCGGCTCGTCGAGCAGCAAGCCCGCCACAGCGCGGAAACCGCGGCCGCGGAACGCCGGGAGCGCACGGCCCGGCGGCTGCACGACACGCTCGCCCACACCACGACGGTGATGCTCGTGCAGGCCGAGGCGTTGCGCGCGACCGCCGATCTCGGCGAACCGGCCCGCGAACGCGTGGACACGATCCTCACCGCCGGCCGGGACGCGCTCACCGAGGTCCGGCGGACGCTCCGCGACCTCGCCGAGGACGAGCATCCGCCGCCCGCGCCCACCGACCTGCCCGAGCTCCTCGCCCGGCTGCGCGCCGCCGGGCTCGTGCTGGACGAACCCACCGGCGTACCGGACGGGGTGGCCGGGGCGCTGGCCGAGCGGGTGATCGCCGAGGCGGCCACGAACGCGTTGCGGCACGCCGGCCCCGGCACCCTGGTGCGGATCACCGTGCGGCACCACGACGACGACGTGCGGGTCGAGGTCCGCAGCGAACTGCCCGCCACCACGAGACCGGGTGGCGGCAGCGGCTTCGGGCTGGCCAGCGTGGCCGGAGAACTGGCCGAACACGGCGGGCGGCTGGAATTCGGCCCGCGCGGGCGGCACTGGGTGGTCCGTGCGGTCATCCCGGCTGCCGGGCCAGCAGCCCGGACACCGTGACGAACCGATAACCGAGCCCACGCAACCGTTCGACCAGCGGGACCACCGCTTGCCTGGTCGTGGTCCGGCTCTGGTACATCCCGTGCAACAGGACGATCGAGCCGGGCCGCACGTGCTCGGCGGTGTATTCGGCGATACCGGAGGCGCCGGCGGCCACCTCGGGGTAGGAGTCCGGTTCGACGTCCCACATGATCGTCCGCCGCCGATGCTCGGCGAGATAGCGCGGCAGGGCCAGCAGTTTCTTGCCGTTGGGCGGGCGGAACGTGATTTCGCCGCGGTAGCCGGTCCGGCGGATCAGCGCGTCGGTGCGCTCGATCTCGGTGGCCACCGTTTCGGCGGACACGAAGACCATCCGCTCGTGGGAGTAGGAGTGGTTACCGAGCTCGTGACCGGCGGCGGCGATCCGCGCGCCGAGATCCGGGTGCCGTTCCAGCTCCCGCCCGGTCAGGTAGAAGGTGGCGGGCACCCCGGCCGCGCGCAGGCCGTCGAGGAGTTCCGCGGTACCCGCCGGGTCGGGCCCGTCGTCGAAGGTGAGCGCCACGACCTTGTCCGGCACGTCGACCCGATGGGTCAGGCCGCCGTAGAACTGGAAGGTCCGGGCGTTGACCAGCCGATCGAGGCCGAAGGCCGAGGCCGCCAGCACGACGGCGGCGATCAGGCCGAGCACCACGACCTTGCGGGCACGCGGTGAAGCGGGGAGGACGCGCATACGGGCACCCTGACCGATCGCCCGCCGAGGCGGAAGCGGCGGAGGTCCTAGTACCTTCGCTCCCGGTCACCCCTTGGGCACCGCCTTGCCGACGACGACGGCGGCCAGCTCGGTCAGCCTGCTCTGGACCCGAACGCCTTCGGTCTTGTTGAGATAGTCGAGGTGATAGACGACGTTGCGGTAGCGCACCGCGACCTTCGCCTGGTTGCCGGTCTTCCCGGTGGCGACCAGCAGGGCTTCTTCGGCGCCCTGCACACCCACCTCGCCTCCGTTCGGCACTCGGCGTTTCAGATGCTCCTTCGCGGCGTCCACTCCCGACTTTTCGCGGGTGGCGCGGAAGACGTAGCTGGTGACGATCACGAACGCCGCACCGACCTTGTCCTTGAGGTAGTGGTCGTTGTTGTTCCAGCTGCACTGGCCCTGCTCGGACGTGTCCGTCGAGGTGTTGCCCGACAACGGTTTGAAGTCCATCCGGCCAGGGATGTACGGCGCCACCTCCGCCTCGGTGAGGACCGCGCATCCACCCGGTGCCTTCTCCAGGTCCTGGGAGGCGTCCACCCGCGGAGAGGCCTTGCCGGAATCGCTCAATCCGAAGTACAGCAGGGCCCCGCCGCCACCGACGACGACCACCAGCACGATGACCAGCACCGCGATCAGCGGACCGGTCTTTCGCTTGTGCGGCAAGGGTGGCGGCGGTCCCCAGGCGGCCTGCTGGTGGTAGTACGGCTGATACCCAGGCGGGCCGGGCTGAGTCATCGAACTCCTCTGGTCTGTCGGAAAAGGACGGTCGCCGGGCTACCGGAGCCGCCGGGGGCCCGGATCGTCGTCCCAGTCCGGCTCGAAGTCGAACTCCCGGGGCCGTCGTGAACTCGGTGGCGCGAAGGCGTTACGGCGGTCCTCCGCTCTGCGCCGGATCGCGGCGACCCGCTTGTGCCAGCGTCGCGTCAGTGCCGCGGACTTCTCCGCGCCCGCTTTCTCCGCGGCGTAGCACCGCTCGGCCCTGGCCGCGATCCGGTGCCGGTTGCCCTCGATCAGGTCGGCGAACCGCGCGCGCATCCGCTCGACGCGCTCCTCCCCGGTCATCGCGGCATCACCTCCCGCCGCCCGCCGGCACCGGACCGCGCGCCCTGTCCGAGCATCTCCCTCATCACGCCGAGGACTTCCTCGAACCCCTCGTCGGTGGCGTCGCAGACGTCCCAGAACGCCTCGACCCTCGTCTCCACCACCGGCACCAGGTTGCCGTCGCACCACTCGGCCGCCGACTGCCGGACTTCGGCCTTGACGTCGTCGCTGATGTTCAGGCACTCCTGGTCGGCCGGTATGCCGAACTGCGAGGCCACATAAAGGATGTCCTCGTCACTCGCCCCGCCCTTCGCGACCGTGACCAGCCGGTCGACGATATCCGGCCCGATCCCGTTGATATCCGACGAGAACAGGCCGTTCACGGTCTGCGCCTTGGCCACGCACATCCGCTCCAGCGCGCCGCGGACCTCGATCAGCACCTTGCCGGCGTCGGCCAGCTCCTTCATCAGGGCCCTGGCCTGGCCCACCGCGTCGTCGTAGCGCGACGACGCGGTGTCCGCGGCCTCCCCCTCCCAATCGGCGAACAGGTCGCCCTGGGCCGTGATGAGCTCGTCGACATGGCGTTGAAGACGGCCGACCGCCTGTGCGTACTGGTCGGCCTGGAGACTGAAGCGCTTGAACACCACCTCACGCTGCTCGTTGTACCGGGCCTTGAAGATCCACTTGTCCGCGAACGGGTTACCGGTCAAGGACGTGCCGCCATCGCCCGAACCGCGGGCGCCCGCCCGGGATCCACCGCTTCGGTACCGGCAGTACTTCCCCCAGAACAGCTTGAAGAAGTCCAGACCGATCTCGCCGGAGTCGAAGATCTCCTCCGAACTCGCGGCGCCGGAGCTGCCGGTGGCCTTCAAGTTGTCCGCGTAGGACTGGAGCTGCCGGGCGTTCTCCCGTTGCTCGTCCAGATCGTCCGCGTACCTGCGCTCGTTCTCCGCCTGGTCGATCGCGGCCTGCATATCCGCGCCGGGGTTGCCGGACCCGGGCAGCGGGCCGGGGCCCCCGGGGTGCTCCTCGCCGTACGTCGCGATGGTCGCGGCGTCGTTGACCGCCTGACTCAACGCGCCGTTGTTGATGGCGTTCGCGGCGTAGTTGTCCACGTACTCCTGGGCGTCGTACTCCTCGATGTACTCCTTCACCTCGTCCGGTACGGCGTCCGGGTCGTACCCGGTGCGTTCCTGGGTGATGACGTCACCCCAGATGTAGCCCGTCGCGTAGTCGTAGCTCCACGCGGCGATGAGCTCCCGTTTCGTCTCGTCGGAGACGTCGGGGTCGTCGAGGATCGCCCTGATCTCCTCGTCGGTCGGGCTGACCTGGCCGTTCGGCCCGGCCGGCCGGTACCTCGCCTTGGCTTCGTCCCACCAGGCCATCAGCCGGCCCCCTCGCGCAGGGCGTCGAGCCGTGACGCGAAGTCCGACTCGGTGTCCCCGTAGACACCGGCGGACTCCCGCAGCAGGCGGGAAATCTCGTCGATGTCACCGACCAGCTTGACGGCGAGACCCGCCAGCTCGCCGTTCGCGGCGAGGTATGCGGCGCCGTGGCCCTGATAGCGGTCGCCGCCGAAGTCCAGCCGGGCCACGACGGTGTGCGCCACCTGCCCGCTCACCGACCGCAGCCCGGTGCCGATGGTCCCGAGCTCGTCACTCACCTCCAGCAACTTCGCTGGATCGACTTCGTACCCCACGCGAACCCCTCTCGTCCCTGCCCCACGAAAGAGGTTAGGAACGCGGCTTTCACGCGGCTTTCATCCGCGTGAAAGCGACCGGGTCGTCAACGTCTGCGGGTGGGAGTGGTGCGGCGCGGGGTCGTCGGGCGCTTCGCGGTCGTCGTGGAGCGGCGGGTCGTGGTCCGCGTCGGCTCCGTCGTGGCCCTGGTCGTGGTGGTGGTCGCCGGGGTTCCCGGCGTTGTCGTCGTCGTCCTCGTTTCCCCGAGGCCGGTCGTCGCCGGAACCGTCGTCAGCGTCGTCGTCGGGGGCACCACCTGGCCGCTCCCCGACCCGCCCCCGCCGCACGCGCCGAGCAGCGCGACCGCGCCCATGACCAGGCCACACCACCACACCCGCATGGCGCGGACCCTAACAGCCGGCCACCCGCGGATCCGGCGAACGACCGAATCCCGGCCTTGGGCTAACCGCCAGGATCTCGGCAAGTTCCTGACGACTAGGGGGCGTGAGTGGCAAAGGGCGTTAGAACGACCCAAAACACTCACGACCCGCTCTTGGCTGAGCCCGCTCCTGCGAACCCCACCACGATCCGGATCTGTGGCGCCGACCAGCGGCTATACGACCTTGCCGGGGCACGGCGCCAGACGCAACGAAGGCGGCCTTCACGTACTGAGAACCACCGCTCCCCCGGGCTAGACCGCTGCGCGCAGGCGATACAGCTCGGCCAGCGTGGCACCCTCGGCATCGATCTCCGCGCCCAGCCATCCGGCCGCCTCGTCCCGCGGCAGCGGGCCGACCTCGATCTCCGCGAGGCACCGGCCCGGCCGGACCACGGCCGGATGCAACCGCGCGACGTTCTCGTTGGTGGTCAGGCACACCAGGATGTCCAGGCCCTGCCCGAGCAGGCCGTCGGTCAGATTGAGCAGCCGGGACAGTGCCTGCCCGGAGTCGCGTTTGGCGTCCGCGCCGACGAGTTCGTCGCAGTCTTCGAGGATCAGCAGCCGCCATTTCCGTTTGTCCGCCCGCTCCTCACCGAGCACCACCGAGGTCAGATAGCCCGGATCGGCGAACAGGACCTCGGGGTCGAGGACGTTGTCGACCTGGCACCAGTCCCGCCATTCGTGCGCGAGCGCGCGCACGGCGGTCGTCTTGCCGGTGCCCGCGGGGCCGTGGAGGAGGATCAGCCTGCCGGTGACGTCCTGCGGGCGCGTCGCCATGAGCGTGTCGAGCGCGGTCACCGCGGACCGCGGGTAGTTGCCGCGGATCGCCTGCCACGGCGGCAAGTCCATCGTCCTCGGCGCGCGCACCCCGGCGCCACCGCAGCCCTGCACATGCCAGAATCCGACCGGTACGGCCGATTCCCCCGGCTCCCCCGCCCGCGCGGTTCCGACCGCGGCCGCGAGCACCTCGTCCGCCAGATCGCCGGAAGTGGCGCATACGCACACGGTCGCGGCGCCGGCACGGCGGCGCATCGCGACGAGCGTCCAATCGGGACCGTGGGCGAGATGCGAGCGCCGCCCGTCCAGTTCGTACGTCAGATCCGCGGCGACTCCCGGGGGCAGCAGCGTCGCGTCCGGTGAGACCTCCGTGATCTCGGCGGCCCGTGAGTGCGGCTTCGACCCGGTGATGAACTGCTCCATGGCCAGCGCGTTCAGCACGCCTTCCATCGGTACGTTGCCACCGAAAAACATCGCACGATCAAGAGACTGGGGTAACTCCGTTGTCCTCGCTGTCACCACCTCAAGATCCATCCCGCGCGGTCGGCGCACATCAGGGACCGTCCCCCAAATCACCCCTGACAGGGATCTTCACCGGACCGCCTGTCCGCCACGAGCGCCGGGATGATTGTCTCTGGTCTGACACTGGTCCGTTCGTGGAAGGAGGAGCGCGGTGAACGGTGACGGCTTCATCGAGGTGATCGCGCGCGAGGTGGAGGCCGACCCCGGCAATCTGGCGCTGCGCGAGGACTTCATCACGCTGCTGCTGGAGCAGGACCCGGACCGCGCCGCCACCGAACTGACGGTGTTCGAGGCCAACGGCGGTGATCCGGCGCGGATCCGCTTGCTGCGCGCCCGGCTGATGGCGGCGCGGTTGCGGACCTCGACCCCGCCGCCCGCCGAGATCGTGGCGACCCCGGCCGACGAGGACCGCCACGACATGAGCGCCACTGCTTCGGAGTCGCTCTGGGACACCGAGCGCCCGGCGGTGACGCTGGCCGACGTCGCCGGGCTCGCCGAGGTCAAACAGCATCTGAACACCGCGTTCCTGGCCCCGCTGCGCAATCCCGAGCTGGCGGCGGCGTTCGGGCAGAAACCGGGCGGATCGCTGCTGATGTACGGCCCGCCGGGATGCGGCAAGACGTTCATCGCCAGGGCGATCGCCGGCGATCTCGGTGCTTCCTTCATCCACGTGACCCTCGCGGACCTGCTCAGCAAATGGATCGGTGAAAGCGAGAAGGCGATCCAGAGCGTCTTCCGCCACGCCCGCGCGGCGGCACCGTGCGTGATCTTCTTCGACGAGTTCGACGCGCTCGGCGGACGGCGCACCTCCGGTGGCGGCGGGTCGCAAACGATGCGGATGCTCGTCACCCAGCTGCTGGAGGAGCTCGACGGCGTGGCAGGCGCGAACGAGGGGGTCTACTTCCTCGCCGCGACGAACCGGCCGTGGGACATCGACGCCGCGCTGCGCCGTCCGGGCCGGATCGACAAGACGGTGCTGGTGCTGCCACCGGACGCGGTCGCCAGGGCGGCGATCGTCCAGGGCGCGCTGGACGGCAAACCCGCCGACGACGTCGACGTCGTGGCCGTCGCGGCGGCGACCGAAGGGTTCTCCGGCGCCGACCTCAGCCACCTGACGACCACCGTGCTGCAGCAGGCGATGATCGAGTCGATGAACAGGAGTGAGCTGGTGCCGGTCACCACCGACGCGCTGCTGGCCGCGGTCGGCGGCATCGTCCCGTCCACGACGTCCTGGTTCGACCAGGTGGCGCCGGTCCTGGAATACGGCGTCGACGACGGCACCTTCGACCAGCTCCGGGCGTACCGGGTCAAGCGGGGCATGCGATGACCGACACCGTCGAGCGGGACCTCGACCTGGCCTGGGAACTCCTCGAAGCGCAGCCGACGCATCCCCGGGTCGCCGAGCTGGCGGCACGGGTGCTCGCGGCCCAGCCGGAGCGGAGCAGCGCGTTGATGGTGCTCGGCTATCACCGTGAGTCGCTCGGCGACGCGGACGAGGCACGGCGCCTCTATCTCCGGATAGCCGGTCGCCGCGACAACCAGTTCATCTGGGCGGCTCGTGCGCTTCGTCGGCTGGAAACGGCGGAGGACAACCACGACGAGGCGCTGCGCTGGGCCCGCACCGTGCTGGGCCAGAACCACGAGGACTGGGACGATCGCCTGCAACTGGGCAACACCCAGGCACGTTCCGGGCTGCACGAGGCCGGGTGGCGGCAACTCGACGAGGCGGTGGAGCTGTGCGGGCGGACGGCGCCGGACGACCTCCCCAAAGCGCTGGCGAAACGCGCGGAGTACCTGCTGGCGACCTGCGCGCCACCCGAACGGTTCGTTCCCGCGGCCGAGGAGGCCATCCGGGCCAACGCGGCGGACTCCTGGGTCGCCACGTTGCTCGGCTACGCCTACCTGGCGCAGTACCGGTTCGACGACGCCGAACAGCTCGGTCTCCGGCTGCTGCGTGAGGATCCGACCGACGACCTGTTGCAGGCACTGGTGGATACCGCCCGGACGATGCAGCGGATCGTCGAGAAGGCGCGCGGCGACGACATCACCCTGGCCGATATCCAAGGCACCGGCGCGCTCGAGATGGCGTGGCAGCAGGTCCGCGACCTGAAGCTCGGCATCGACCTGGCCTCCGCGCTGGCGGCGCTGGACGCGGTGATGCCCGACGAGCTGCGCGACAGCCTGCGACCGGGAGCGACGGCAGGCGATCTGGCCGACGGCGACGAAAGGGTCGGCTCCATGGTCGCGAAGGATCTGCTCACCTGGCACGACGGCCAGCCGCCCGGCGCGGGTGCCGCCTGGGGCTGGACCGAGTCGTTCCGCCTGATGTCGGCGGCCGAGATCCTCGCCATGAACGCCGAGATCGAGGCCGACCAGGCGGCGCACCCCGATTGGCCGGAGAAGGAGGTCTGGGACCAGGTGATGACCGACGACGCCGGGGCCTACCTGGTCGCCGTCGCGTTCGGAAAGCTGGTGAAACGCCGGCCGGGACAGCCTGACGAGCCCGTCGCCGACTCGATGGCGGACTGGATCTGGGACCGGGTGGCGGGTTTCGGCGGCCGGGACCCGCGGCCGGCGCCACTGAAGACCGAGGAGCCCGAAGCCGATCCGCTTCCCGCTCCAGGGACGCCGTTGACCGGTGTCATCGTGACGATGGGCGCCGCGCTGGGCGAGCCCGAGGATTCCGCGGCGTACGCGGAACTGCGTGAGCTCTTCCCCGGCTCGACAGTCCGGCGGAGTGAGCTGGTCCCCGATGAGCCGAGTGTCGACGGTGTCTACATAGAGGCACTCGACGGCCTGGTGACGAGGGTCAGTGTCGACGTCGCGGTGTGCCCGGACGCGGACCGGCTGATCTCCGGTCTCGACCTCGGCGGGCATCGTGGGTCC
Source organism: Amycolatopsis sp. NPDC058340 (assembly GCF_042723975.1). Taxonomy (NCBI): domain Bacteria; kingdom Bacillati; phylum Actinomycetota; class Actinomycetes; order Pseudonocardiales; family Pseudonocardiaceae; genus Amycolatopsis; species Amycolatopsis sp. NPDC058340. The sequence continues at coordinate 19,191 of NZ_JBHXIB010000059.1, forward strand.
GTCGACGCCTACGTGCGGGCGCACGGTGCCGTTCCGCAGAACAGCTGGGTGAACCGCGCCAACGGCGAAGCCACGGTCGTCTACGACTTCGCCGGGCATCGGCTCGGCTTGGTGTGGGGAGACGGGAGTATCGCCCGGATCTTCGTCACCGAGGCCTGAACGGGGCGGGTGCCGCGGGTGCCGAACTCGGCTAGATTCCCCGGATGGACAGACTCTGGGGAATTCTCGTCGCCGCCGGCCTTGTGCTCGCGGCCTCGGCCTGCGGCGGTCCGGACGAGAACCCCGCCCCGCCGCCGCCGTCGTCGTCGAGCAAGCCGCCACCGAGCAAACCGGCCACCAGCAGCACGCCACCCACCTTCACCCCCTCGGTCTCCCCCGCGAAGGTGACCGCCGCCTGCCCGTTCCTCGGGGCGGACGAGCTCGCGGAGATCACCGGCGGCCCGAAGGCCGTCGCTCAGGAACAGCCACCGGGAAAAGCCGAAACCGCACCCGAGTACACCTGCGCCTACCTGCCCATCGGCCAATCACCCGACCTGGCGCCGAAGCTCTATTTCTTCGCGTTCGCCAAAGCCGATCCCCGCAAACCGGTGACCACCTTGGCCACGAACTGCCCCGGCCCGAGCACGCCGGTTCCCGGCGCCGGAGACGCCGCGATGCACTGCGATCTGGACGACTACTGGACCACGCTCGCCGTCGCCAAACGCGTCCACGGTGAGACCCGGATGCTGAATCTCCAAGTCCCCCATTACCGGGACTACCTCCTCGCCAAGATGGCGAAACTGCTGGGGGATCGGCTGTAGCCGGTTCCGGTGAGCCCTCGAACGCGGTGCACCTTCCATGATCACGGCCAGGCAGAATGGCCGTGATCAGGGCCGCCGAATCACCATCCACATCAGGCATTCGTGCCGCCGCCCGGCCCGGGTTTCCCGATACCTGTTCCGCCGAAGAAACGGCGCCGTGGCCTCGACCCGGTCACCTTGCTTCCGGCCTACGGGGTGAGCCTTTCCACGCCTCGGCTGGACCTCGGCGGAGCACCGGTCACGACCGGCCCGCAGCCCGAGATCGCCTACAGCCTCGACCAGTACACCTGGCCCGAGACGATCGATCCCGACGCCAAGCGCACCGAGGGCGGCCCGCCCGTCGTGCCGCACCACGAGTGGCCTTTCGACCGGATCACCCTGCACTGATCCTGTCGTGTCCGCGGCGGCCCGCGGACACGACAGGGGTTCTCAGCCGCGGGCGACCTCACTGGCCGTGGTGAACTCGTATCCCTGCGCCCGCAGCCCGAGCACCACCGTGTTCAGGTGTTCCAGCGGCAGGAACGGGTGGAAGAAGAAACTGGCCACGTTGTCGCGGACCACTTTGGACTTCGCGCCGTCGGCGATCAGCTCGGCGGGCAGCCGGGCCGGATGCTGGTTGAACGGCTCCGGCGCGATGTGGTCCAGGTTTTCGGGTATCACCACCGCGCCATAGACATCCCTTACCGGGTAAGGGAAGTACTGGCCGTATTTGTTCTGATAGGACACCGTCGAGGTGGAGCCGCAGGCACCGCGCGGGCAGTATCCCGCGAAATAGCTGCCCTGGTCGTAGCGCGCCGCGAAATGCGAACTGACCTCCTTGTAGTCCACCGCGGAACCGCCGTAGTGCGGGAACTCGAACACTTCCGGCTCGGGCAGCCCGACCCGGCGGAACTCGCCGAGCCCGGTGGCGATCCGGCCGCGGAACCATTCCGCGGAATCGCCGGGGACCGGGCCCGTCTCCACGACGTGGTTGTTCTTGTCGACGATGGCCGTGTAGAACTCGTAATCCGCCGCGCTCGCCCCGCCGTAGGGGTTCGCGAGCTCCTCGAACTGGTGGCTGTAGCCGTGCATGATCAACGTCGCGCCGCGCCGGATGGCGTGATGCAACGCGTCGACCAAGGCCGGGCTGTCCACGAGCCGCGCGAACGTCGGCCTGCCGCCGTTGGCCACCCCGTGCGGATCCGCGTAGTACGGATAGACCGCGAGCGAGAACGGGATCCCTTGCCCACCGAGGAGATCGGCGATCCGGCGGATCTGGCCCGGGTCGGTACGCGGGCCGATGTCCTCGATCCGCACGAGCGCGCGGTGCCGTTCCGCGGTTTTCGGCGCGAGCGTGCCGAGCAGGATGTCGGCGGCGGCGAGGTACCGGTCTCCCTCGTTGACGTAGGAGAACGGTGCCTCCGCGACGTAGGTGAAGTTCCCCGACCGCACCGCCCACGGCGTGTGCTCGCCGCCGGTGACGCTGTCCGCGAGCACCTCGTTGACCGCCGGATTTTCCCGCCGCACCAACGGAACCGAGCCGATCTCGGGGTTGCGTTCGAGCGACACGTTCTTGTAGCGGACCTCGGTCGGCGAGGTCGGCGTCCGCCCCGCCGGCGTCCAGCCCCAGCGCGCGGTGACGCCCGGGTCGTGCTCCGCCAGGCGGTCGACGTTCTCGCCCAGCCAGACGACCGGCACCTTCGCGGCCAGCACGTCCGCGAGCAGCGCGGCGGGCAGCACGGCGTCGCTGATCGAACCGACGTAGACCAGCGCCTGGTATCCGCCGATCTCGCCGGCCCGGTAATCGGCCGTGGCACGCATCGTCCAGCCGCCCGCCCGCGAGACCAGGTTCGCGGTGTGCATCCCGAACGCTTCCGCCATGCCCGCTTCGTCCGCGTCGGCGGGCGGGTTCGGCGCGTCCCGCTCGCCCGCGTCGTAGACGACGAGCGTCCGGTGGGCGCGGTTCCCGCCGGGGCCGGGGCTGCCGACTTCGCTGCCCATCGCCAGCCGGTCCCCGAGTGAGACCGGGGCCGCCGCGGGCGAAGCGAGGATCGCGCTCGCCGGTCGCGTGTACACGACCAGCATCACCAGGCCGGTCGCGACGACGACGGCCAGCGCGGCGAACCGCAACCCGGCCGGTGTACGACGGCGCCGGTCTTCCTTACGCTTCCTGGTCATACCAGCACACCCCCGGACACCGCGGCGAACTCGTCCACCGGCTCGGTGCTCAGCCCGAGCAGCCTGGCGAGCGCGCGCTCGGTACGCGACGAGGCCCTTCCGTCGCCGAACGGGTTGCCCTCGCTCATCATGGCCGCCCTCGCCCGCGGGTCGGCGAGGAGTTCCGACGCCGTCCGCACGATCAGCTCGCGATCGGTGCCCACCAGCCGCGCACAACCCGCGTGGACCGCTTCCATCCGTTCGGTGACCTCTCGCAACACCAGCACGGGCACCCCGAAGGTGGGCGCCTCCTCCTGGATCCCGCCGGAATCGGACAACACCAGCGTGGCGGCCGCGAGCACACCGGCCAGTTCCTCGTAACGCAGCGGTTCGGTGACCACCACGCGGGGCAGGCCGCCCAGCTCCTCTTCGACCAGCTCGCGGACGGCAGGGTTCGGATGCGCGGGCAGGACCACGGACACGTCGGGATGGCGGGCGACCAGTTCGGTGACCGCGCGCAGCACCTGCCGCAGGGGTTCGCCCCAGGACTCGCGGCGGTGCGCGGTGACCAGCACCAGCCGCTCGCCGCGGGCGGCCGCCTCCACCGCCGCGGCGACGCGCTCGTCCAGGAAGTCCACCGCGCCGCGATCGGCGATCGCGCGGATCGCGTCCACGGAAGTGTTGCCGGTGACCAAGATCTGCTCGGCGGGGACCTGCTCGCGGAGCAGGTTGCCCGCCGCGTCCGAAGTCGGCGGCAGATGCAAGGAGGCGGCCTGGGTGACCAGGCGCCGGTTCAGCTCTTCCGGGAAGGGCGCGGCCAGATCGAACGAACGCAGGCCCGCTTCCAGGTGCACCACCGGAACCCGCCGCCAGAACGCGGCGAGCGTGCCCGCCAACGTGGTCGTGGTGTCGCCCTGGACCACCACCGCCGCGGGCGGTTCGCGATCGGCCAGCGCGTCCAAGCCGGTCAGCATCTGGCCGAGCAGTTCGGGCTGCCCACCGTCGCGGCGGTGCAGCGGCAACGTGAAGTCCGCGCGGAGGCCGAACGTTTCCAGCGCCTGGCCGACCATCGTCGGATGCTGCCCGGTGGCGACCAGATACGGCTCCATCCGCCCGGCCGCGGCGATCGCCCCGGCGACCGGCGCCAGTTTGATCGCCTCCGGCCGGGTCCCCATCACGAGCCACACCCGCGGCCGTGTCACTTCGGTTTCCGGTTGATTCCAAACCATGACTCCCCCAAGGTTCGAATATTCTTTTCGCGATTCCGCGCACTTCGCATGATCATTTGTGCGGGGCGCTGTGCCCGATGCGACGCAGAGTGGTTCTGTCCGGTTCCCGTCGAATTTCCTCACCCGATCGAGGGAACCGGGGCACGGCTCTTCACGTCGTAGTCGACGATGCGGGATCGGCCGAAGGGCCCGACGCATCACGCACAATCCTTTACACACAAGGGGTTTGAGCACGCTTCTTTGGGGGAGAAATGTCTGTGATCCGAATCGGACCGGCAGTCGGCGCGTCCGCGACCATGGGGGTCGCCGCGGGCGCCGGCGTCTGGCCGCTCTTGTCACTCGCCGCGTTCATTCTGTTGATTTTCGCGATTCGTTCGATTCTCGTCCGCATCGCGCCGGCGCCGGAAAGGGGGAATTAGCGAAATGGAAACCAGCCTGTCCGTCATCGCCACCATCATGGTCGGCGTGCTGATCTGGTGGCCGTTGCAGAACCTCGTCCTCGCGGTGTTCGCCTGGCGGTCCCCGCAACGGCCGCGCAGTGTGCGCCGGACACCCGATCCGGTGCCGTTCTGGATCGTCATCCCGGCGCTGAACGAGGAACGCGTCATCGCGAACACGGTGCGCAACGCGTTGGCCACCGGAACCCGGTACACACCGGTCCGCGTCGTGGTCGTCGACGACGCCTCCGACGACGCGACACCGCATATCCTCGCCGGTATCAGGGATCCGCGGCTGCACGTGCTGCGCCGCGAACTGCCCATGGCCCGGCAAGGCAAGGGCGAAGGCCTGAACACGGCGTACCGCTACATCCTCGACATCGCCCGCCGGGAAGGCACGATCGAGCAGACGATCGTCGGGATCGTGGACGGCGACGGCCGCTGCAGCGAGGGGATGCTCGACGAGATCGCCGAACTGATGGCGGAGAAGAAGGTCGGCGCCGTGCAGTGCCGGGTGCGTATCCACAACCGGCACAAAACGCTGGCGCTGCTGCAAGATCTGGAATTCGGCGCCATCGCGGACTCCGCGCAGTCGTTGCGAGACCTGGTCGGCAGTGTCGGTCTGGGCGGCAACGGCCAGTTCACCCGGCTGTCCGTCCTCGCGAGGTTCCACCCCGGCCCGTGGTCGGCCTGCCTCGTCGAAGACCTGGAACTCGGCCTGCGCCTGCATCTGGCCGGCATCCGCGTGCGCTACACGAAATCCGCGTGGGTCACCCAGCAGGGGCTGACCGACGTGAAACGGTTGCTGCGTCAGCGAACCCGGTGGGCGCAGGGCAATCTGCAATGCTTCCGGCACCTGCGACGGCTCACCACGTCGCGGTTCGTCAGCGGTCTCGGTCTCACCGACTTCCTGATCTACCTGCTCTCGCCCTGGCTGACCGTGCCCATGTCGCTGCTGCTGGTCGGCCTGGTCGCGGCGTCCGCGGTGGCACTGGCCACCGGGAGCACGCTCGGCGGGCTGGTGGCCACAGTGGACACTCTGCCGACGTCGGCCGCGATGCTGGTCGGGCTGGCCATGCTGCCGAGCCTGCTGTGGGGCCTGGTCTACTGGGTCCGGCTCCGCGACGAGAACATCCTGCGCTGCCTGTTCGCCGGGTTGCTCTACCCGTGGTTCCTGGCGCTGGGCATCATCGCGACGTGGCGTGCGCTGTTCCGGCTGCTGTCCGGCCGCAACGGCTGGGCCAAAACCGAACGCCTTGCCGAAGACGGCCAAGCCACGCCACCGCCGCCGCCGATGCCGGTTCCGATGGCGGCACCCGCCCCGGTCTCGCAGCCCGTGCGGCTTCCGGTGCCGCGGCCCACCGTCCCGCCGGTGACGGTCGATCCCAGTGTCACCCAGCCGATTCCCGCGTCGGCGCTGGCCGCCGCCGAGCCGACCCGGCCGGTCCCGCATCCGCTGGCCGGAACCGAACCGACACAACGACTGGAGCGGGTGTGATGGCAGGCCAGCACCGGCGTCGCCCGAAACGGAACAAGATCGTTCTCGTCCTCGCGGCCGCCGTGCTGGCCCTCGCCGCGGCCTCCGCCATCGACCGCGACGGCGGGAAGGAGTCGTCCGCCGGGTGGTACGTGACGGTGTACTACACGGCCGTCGAGTCGCATCACCACGACGATCCGGTGCCGGTGACCGGTTGCCTGGTACTCGACTGCGAACGCGGCGATGACCCGCTGGGCAGCTACCCCGAAGACTTCGTGCAAGCCGTGGAGGACGAAGGCACCGGCCGGATCGTCAGCGGCCGTCACGCCGGCCGCTACCTGAACTGGTCGCACGACACCGGTTTCTGGCTGGACGACGCGCCCCGCGACAGCCACGGCCGTCCGCTGGAACCGTTCGTCTCCGCCGCCGCGGATCCGGCCGTCCTCGCCGCCGGCCGCGAACTGCGGATCACCGGTTGCGGCACCGCGGAGGACGGCACGGCGATCGACCCGGCCGTCTGCGACCGGCTGCGTTCCGCGTCCTGGCGGATCATGGACGAGTTCACCCCCGGGCTCGGCGGAGACCGGCACATCGACGTCTACCTCGGCGAGGAAACGGGGCCCGACTTCACTTCCGACCCGCTGTACTCGTCGCTGCACAACGCCACGCTGGAACTCAAGAAGCCTTGACCTCCGCCAGCGCGCGTTCGCGTACCTCCCGCACGACACGGGACCGCGTGAACGCGGACGACACGGCGCCCAGCCAGGCGCTTTCGTCCCGCACGCTCGGATGGGGCCCCGCCGGATGGTTCGGCCAGCTCCGGCCCGCTTCCCGCATCACCAGCGCCGCCGCGAGTTCGGCGGCGGCGCGCGTTGGCGCGTCGACCGGGATCCGCAGCCAGTCCCCGAGGTGCGGCGGGACGTGCGCCCGCACCGCCAGCAGACCGTCTCGGATCTCGATCACCCTGCGGTACAAGGTGAATTCGAGGTCGTGCCGTACGGGCAGCGCGATCTGCGGATGGGCGGCGACGAGTTCCTTCCACAACGGGGTCACCGCACGGATCCTCCGCCACGCACGGGCCAGCCGGAGCGCGCCGTCCCAGGTGGTGAACAGCCCACCGAGGACCCACAGCACCATCGCGCAAAGCCCGGCCAGACGGGCGCGGGGCAGGAAGTCGAGGTCCGCGAGATCCGTGATCTCCAGCCACAGCGAGGGAAGCCCGGAGAACACCGCCCAGCCGATGGTGACGGCGGCGGCGCAGATCAGGATCCGCAGCCCCGTCCGGAACGCCCCGCGTGGTCGGCCGGCGGCACTGCGGACGAGCGTGCGGATGAACAGCACCAGGCACGTGACCGCGTAGGTCGTGAGGATCACCTGATACGCCACGATGCTGAAGCGCCATTGGAACTCGGGGGTGCCGGCCTCGGACCGATGCGGCGCGAAATCCAGGTAGCACAACACCATCAGGGCCCAGCACACCACGATCGGCCAGAACGGCGTCGGCTTCTCCGGGGACCGGGTGCTGCGGACCAGCTGCACCAGCGCGCGCATCGCGAGCAGTTGCAGCGCGTTGGTGACCAGCCGCGGGAGGAGTTCGTCGCCGAGCAACCGGACCGTGTCCTCGGCCGAGACGGCGAGACCCGCCGCCATGCTGAGGAAGAACGTCGCCAGATACCTCGGCCCGGCGCGGACCGTCATCAGCCGGGTGAGCCCGATCAGCGCCAGCAGCGCGGCGGAAAGGTAGCTGATCATGACCCGAGGGCTTGGCGCAGCCGATCGGTCTCCGGCCCGGTGCGCGCGGCGCGGCGCATGAGCAGCGACGCGACGAGTTCGGCCTCCTTCTCCTGCTCCTGCGCGTACGTCGTGCGGCCGAGGACTCGGCGGACCAGGTCCGCCGAAAGGCTGGGTGCGACGATCGCGGCGATCGCCTCCGGCCGCACCTCGCCTTCGACGTGCCCGCACAGCAGATGACCGAGTTCGTGCAGCAGGATGTGCCGCTGGTGCAACGGGGACGTGTCCCGCGTGTAGAACACGTAGTCCGCCCGATCGGTGGCCGCGAGCACCCCGCATGGCGCCCCAGGCCGTGCTTCGAGCGGCACCAGTTCGATGGGCCGCCCCCGCATCGCCGCGACCTCGCCGAACAACGTGGTGACGTCGAACGGTTCCGGCAGCCGCACGGCGCCCGCGACGCGCTCACATCTGCGCCAGAGCGCACTCTTCCTGCCCAGCATGGCTACTCCCCCTGGTCACGCTTGGACTCGCGCCGCTTGATCGCCTCGACGATGTCGGTCACGGTGCCGAGCCCCTCCTCGGACAGCGTCACCGCGCGCAACGCCAGGTCGCGCACCGCGCTGTTGCGCAACGCTCCCAGCAATTCGACCTCTTCGGCAAGGGCCCTGCCCTGTTCGTCGTCGAAGAAGTACGCGGGCGGCACCTGGAAGAACGCCGCGAGCGCCTCGAGGTGCCGTTTGGTCGGGTTGTCCCGGCGGCCGGTCCGCAGCTGCCAGAGATAGGCGGCGGAAAACGACTCGCCGGTGCTCTCCCGGCAGGCCCGTGCCACCTCCTCGTGGCTGTGCTGCTCGCCGTTCGGCCGCCGGACCACCTGGAAGAGGCGGTCGATCCGGTCGGTGAGCGTGGTCGCCCGTGGTTCGGTCATCTTCACCTCCGCAAGCTGAAATGAATAAGCTACAGCGTCTCGTTCATCTGGGTTGACAGCCGGACGACTGTCGCCCTACGTTAGCTGATATGAATGACGGAGGGGAGTCGGTCGATCCTGGCTGACGACCGGAAGGGGAGTTCTCATGAAGAAGCTGCTGACCGCGGCGGCACTGGTGGTGGCCGCGGTGACCATGTCGGCGCAGCCGGCACTCGCCGTGGAGACCGGGGATTTCTACGCCACCGGCATCGGCCCTGGCCCGTCGGACGCCATCACGTCGGCGGAAAAGGTCGCCCGGACATACGCCCGCAACACGGGCTGGCAGGACTCGCAGTGCTACGTCCGCGGGTCCGACGTCCGGTCGCAGTTCTACTACTACAGCGCGACCGTCTGGCTCTACTGCCAGCGCTGAAAGGGGAAAGCATGAACAGGACGATCGCCCGCGCGACGGGGGCCGCCGTGGTCCTCGCGGGACTCATGACACTCGCACCGTCGGTGGCGAGCGCCCAGGAGACCCGGGCGTTCCTCGGGACCACCGTGGAGAAGACGTCGGCCTCGGCCAAGCGGACGGCGTTGCAGCAGGCCTACGACCACGCTTCCGTCTACGGGTACACGCCGGATCAGTGCGTGATCATCCACCTGTATTCGGTGAAGATCAGCTTCGTGATGTACCGGGGCGAAGCCGGGATCCACTGCACGAAATAGGGCGGTCCGTGAAGGCCTCCTTGAGGGACCCCCAAAGCCCCAATCAGTGCGAATCCGACAAAAATGAAGGTTGTTCGCGGGGGGATAAGCGCA
>NZ_JBHXIB010000059.1:28733-37608 GCF_042723975.1 Amycolatopsis sp. NPDC058340
CCCTCCACTAAATCGGGCGGACGTCGACGGCCTCCTTGAGGGACCCAGAGTCCCTCAAGGAGGCCTTCACGGACTTCAGGCTAGGTTGACCGCGTGAGTCTCCTCGACGACGTGGCCGAACGCGACGGCTGGCGATGCTGGGTATGCGACGAACCGGTCGACCCGGAGATGTCGGTGAACGACCCTCGTGGCCCCAGCGTCGACAGCCGGACCGCGGACCGGAAGGCCAAGATCCCCGAACGGCTCGCGCACCGCGGCTGCAACACCCGCAAGGGCGCGGTCAAGGTGGTCATCGCCTGGCCGGACCGCCTGCACGTGGTCGAACCCGCGCCGCTGATCACCGTCGCCGGACGGCTGGAGCGCAAGGGCGGCCGCGAAATGGTGGCCCGGTGCCCGACGAAGCAGGACGCACAAGAGGCGGCGGACTGGCTGGTGGACCGTTTCTCCCGGCTGCTGCCGGGATTGCCGGTGACCGCCGCCGTCGAACCGGGCGGCGGCCAGTTCCTCGTCATCCTGGCCGCGGGCCGCCGCTGACGCGGTCGAAACCGCTGAAATAGCCCCATTCCCGCCTTCGCGCAAGCCCTGAACAAACCATTGTCCGAGCCGTGGCCTGCCTGTTCACTCAGGGACGCCCGGCCGACGGCAGGGCATCGATCGCACGAAAGCGAGGGACACCATGAGCCGAAAAGCGTTACCGCGCAGGCTGATCACGATGGCGGCCGCCGTACTGACGGCGGCGGGCCTCTCCATCACCGGTTCCGGCACGGCCTCGGCCGTCGACTACTACTACGAACTGCCGTACCCCGCGGGCGAGGCCTACACCGTCTCCCAAGGACCCGAGGGAACCTTCTCCCACACCGGCCCCTACAACGAATACGCCTGGGACTTCGCACTCCCGGCCAACTACGAGGTGTCCGCCGCACAGGGCGGCCAAATCCTCGTCTCGGGCTGGTCGCCGTACGCGTCGAACGGCATCGAGGTGATCATCCGGCACTCCAACGGCACCTGCACGCAGTACATCCACCTGAACAGGGCCATCTACAACGCGGGCACCTGGGTCCCGCAGGGCCGGATCATCGGCTGGTCGGGCAAAACCGGGGCGGCCACCGACTATCACCTGCACTACCAGGTGATCAACTGCTCCACCCGCGTGAGCCTCCGTTCCACCCTCCAGGGCTGGACCCCGCCGACCGGCTCCCGCCCGGTCAGCGTCAACACCAGGGCCTGAGCCCGCGTAATCCGGCAGGACACCCGTGGCGCCGCGGGTGTTCCCGTCATCGCGGGAAAACCGCCTTGAGACCAAGTCGGAAACTTCACCCTAAAGTGGCACAGCGCCGCATTTCATCGGTATTTCATCCGCATTCATTAGCGTTCGGCGCGGCAATACGACAGTGGGGAGAAACCGATGAAAAGAACCGGAGCGCGTCTGCTCGCGACCGCCGTCCTGTCCGTCGTCACCCTGGCCGGCGCGATCGCCGGTGCGGGAGCGGCACAGGCGGCACCCGCCCGCCCGGACGGCCCGTGCGGACCCGTCATGTTCGTCGTCCCGGGATATCAGGACGGCGGCGCGCAAAAACTTCTCGACCGGAATCTCGCGCCGGGCGGCGCCGACCCGGTGCGCATCCCGTATCCGAACAGCGCGGGCGACGTCAATCTGTACGCCGACGTCGACGCCGGTGTCGCCAATCTCCGCACCGCGCTCTACAACCTCTATGTCACCTACGGCTGCGACCTCGAAACGAAGGTGTACATCGTCGGGTTCAGCCTCGGCGCGCTCGTCGCGGGCACGGTGCTGGAAACCGAGCCGCCCGGGCGGAACATCCAGGGCGTGCTGTTCGCCGACGGACGGCGGCAGCCCGTCGAGTCGAACTGGCCGGGTGACCCGGGCGGCCTGATCGGGCATCTGCCCGTTCCCGGTCCCGGTGGCGCCGGTTTCCGGCCGGTGGATTCCTTCCGGTACCCGACGTTGAGTCTGTGCAACGGCCCCAACGCGGCAGGCGGCGCGGATCTGATCTGCTTCGGCGGCACCAATCTGGACAGCTACTTCAGCTCGCACCCGTACTACAGCTTCGAAGTGGGCAACGAGCTGAACATCCACGGCGAAGGCCCGTACCCGAACAACCTGCGCAACCGCGTCATCCCGTAACCCGCTCCGCGACCCTCCCCGGCGGGCCGCGCCGGGGAGGGTCGCGCGGCAGGCCGCGGTCGTGCCCATGCGGACACGGCGGTCCGGACCTTCGGGCAGCTCTGCGCCGCGACCGCTTTTCGGCGCAACCCCATTCCGCTCCCGGCGTCTTCGGGGACAAAGCTTCGGACAATGGACGCGAGAGGGGCGCTGAAATGAAATCCGCCGCGAAGAAGACCATCAAGACCGCCATTGTGGGCGGGGCACTCGCCGCCACCGCACTTCTTTCCGCGTGCGGCGGGAACAATGTCGCGGGAAACGGTTCCCCGGTGAAGAACGCCGCCGTCGAACAGGCTCGGCCCGGCGGCGGACAAGGGGCGGCCGCCGGAGTGTCTTCCGGCGGAGACGTCGACTGCAGCAAGCGCGGTGGCCAGGTCGGCGCCCCCGGGCGACCGAAAATGGACCTGATCGCGGTGGCCGCCACGGACGGCACCACACCGGGCTGCACCGAGGCGTACAACGTGATCACCGAGTACTACGGGAAACTGCCGCAGGCCGAAGGCCCCGGCGAGCGGGTGCTCGACGTCCAGGACAAATGGACCTGCGCCCGGCTGACGGAATCCGGGTACGAGGTGACCTGCGGCGTGCCGAACAGCTCACTGCGGCTGGAAACCAGGCCCGCGGGCGCGGGGACGGCGCGCTGATCACCGTGAACGGCGCCGACCGGATCACCACGGTCAAGAAGATCCACCAGGTTTCAGATGTTATGAACATCTGATGCTAACATCTCGAACTATGCGGGTCCTCTTCGCCAGTCTCGCGTCGGTCGGCCACACCTATCCGCTGATCCCGCTCGCGATCGCCGCCAGGGACGCCGGGCACGAGGTGTGGTTCGCCGCCGGAGAGAACGTCCATCCACCATTGCTCCGGCACGGTCTCCGCCCGTTCCGGCCGGCGGACGCGTTCTACGAGATCTACGCCGAAGACCTCGAACCGGAACTAGCGCGGCTACGGCCCGACCTCGTCGTGCACGAATGGGGGCAGCCGGGGGTGGCCGTCGCCGCCGAACGTGCCGGGATCCCGGGGCTCTGGCACGGTTTCGGCCGCATGTTCCCCGACGGGATCGGGCTTCAGCCGCCGTCGCGACCCGGCAGGCCACATCTCGACATCTGCCCACCGTCCTTGCAGGACAAGGACTTCCTCGCGACGGCCGAACGCGTCGAACTACGCCCGGTGCCCTTTTCCGAACCGGCGGCGCGGCTCGAAAAGACCGCGAGACCGTTGATCTACCTGACCCTCGGCACCGCGTTCGGCACACCGGAAGTCCTCGCCACGGCCATCCGGGGGCTGGCCCCGCTCCGCGCGCACGTGGTCGTCGCCTCGGGGCGGATCCGCCCGGAGGACCTCGGCGCCGTCCCGGACAACGTCACGGTGCGGGCCTGGATAGCGCAAACGGATCTGATGCCACACGTCGACGCGGTGGTGCACCACGGCGGCAGCGGCACCACGCTCGGCGCGCTCGCCGCCGGTGTCCCGCAGCTGCTCCTGCCCCAGGGAGCCGACCACTTCGCCAACGCCGAAGCGCTGTGCACCGCGGGGGCCGCGCTGAGCCTTCAGCCCGGTGAGCTGAGCGCCGAAGCCGTCACCGAGCACACGCGGACCCTGCTGGGCCGGACCGCGCATCGCGACGCGGCCAGGGCGATCGCCGAGGAGATCTCGCGGATGCCTTCACCCAGCGAGGTCGCCCGCACCCTGCCGGAATGGACTCGGGCCTCGTGAGTGGCAAGGACGGTTAGAACCGGCCTTGCCACTCACGAGGCCCGAAGCGGGTCAGAACCCGAACAAAGCCTGCGGGATCTCGTAGTCGTCCGGCCAGGTCAGCCAAGCGACGTCGGTCGGGCCGATGGCGCAGTTGGCCACCCGCCAGGACCGCGGGTCGTCGTCGACACTCGTTTCGCTTTTCTTCTTGAGCAGGGCGACGTAGACGTCGGACATGACGCCGTCGGCTCGGCGGTTCTCGTAGATGGTGCCGGCGTAGTACGGGCGACCGGCCTCGACGGGACGCATCGTGCCCTGCAGGAACACCCAGGGACCGAGCCGGTCGAGCTGTTCCACGGCCACCCGGACCTGATCGCCGAACTCCTCGTCGAGCCGGGCCGTGGCGGCTTGGAGCACCGCTTCCCGGACCGGGTCGCCGGGGTTCAGCGCCACCGGAAAGGGTCGTGCGGACGGGCTGTACATCAAGCTACCTCCCACTGGCGGGCGGCGACGCGAGCGATCGCGTCCGCCGGCCCGGTGCTGCTACGGCGTTCTGTCGGATCAGGTCGGCGGGGTGAGGATCTTCACGAGGCCGCCACCGCCGCCCATGCTGATCTTCTGCGAACCGTCGGGGTTGACGTTGTTCGAGCCGATGAACTGGCCATCGCCCGCGTACAGCACGACGTGCCCGCCGTTGTTCGAGATCACCACGTCGCCGGGTTTCGCTTCGGAGAGCGGCACCGACCGCCAGCCGTCCGCTTCGAGGTTGGCCGTCAGGCCCGCGACCGAGGCACTGGCCTGTCCCTTGTCGATCAGGCCCGCCGCCTCGAGACAGCCGGAAACGAAGTTCGCGCAGTTGACGTTGTTGGGCACCCACGACTGCATGGCGGGCAGCTCACCGCTGCCCTTGAGGTCGCCGGCGTTGCGGCCGAGGAACTGCTCCGCGATCTTCGCCGGGTTGTCGCCGCGGGCGTCGATCGGCTTGGCGGGCCTGCCGTCGCCCGGCACCCCGGCCGGACCACCGCCGCCACCGCCGCCGCCTCCCCCACCGCCGCCGTCTCCCCCGCCGTAGCTCGGGGTGCTGCCGATGTTGGAGTTGACCGGCTTGGCGTTGACGCTCGACGCCGTGGTCTGGCCGTCGTCGGCGGGGATGAGTTCGAGGAAACCGCCTTCGATCTCCAGGCCGAGCGGCTTGAGGAGATCGTCGATCTGCTTCTCGGCGTCGTCCAGCGCCTTCTCGATCTCGTCCTTCTTGCCGTTCGAGTCTTTTTCGTTGAGCGTCCGGAGCCGCTCGATATCCGACGCGGCCGCGGCGATCTCGTTGTCGTCTTCGGAGCTGTTCTTCCGGCGGCGGGCCGCGTCGATCAGCTTGCGGTTGTCCGCGTCCTTGTCGTTGGCTTCCTGGGCGAGCTGTGCGACCTTCTTCTTGACCTCGTCCAGGATCTCCGACACGCGCTGGAGGATGTTCTTGGCGGCCTCGGCCTTGTCGCTGACCTTGTAACTGGCCTTGCCGAGCTTTTCGAGGTGGTCGGCGACGGCGTCGGCGTCCTTGCCCTCCCAGTGGCGCAGGACGTCCTCGCGGAAGACCTTGAGGTCGTCGCCGAGGTCGTTGGCCCTGGTGGCGGCTCCGCCGACCTTCCTGGCCTGGTCGTTGACCGCACCCGAGTTGAGCTTCTGGGTCTGCTGGGCGTGCTTGTCGATGGCGTCCAGCGACTTCGGGCGGTCGTGCGACGGGTCGTCGAGCGTGCTCGGATTCCGCTCCGCGGTGGTCATCGGTAAATCCCCCTGGTTCCCGTCTTCAGTCCGATCAGTCCCGCTCGCGACCGTTGCCGCGGAGGGTGTCGACACCCGCGGCCTCGTCGTTGCGCATCCGCTGCGCGGCGTTGGCCAGCGCGTTCGACGCGGCGTCGACGAGCTTCGCGGCGGCCGCCAGTTCGGCGTTCACGCCGCGGTGGAAACCCTTGATGGTGGTCCCCGTGCCGGCCGCGTTCTTCAGGTCGCCGAACGCGGCCCCGGGGTCGCCGTCGCCCAGGTCCTTGCCCGTGCCGTTGTAGCCGTCCTTGAGCCCGCCGACCTTCTTGGCCAGCGCGGCGATCTGCTCTGGGTCGAATCGGCGAGTCATGAATGATCCTTCCAGTCCCGGCGCCTGCGCCCGTGCTTTGCCTGACCCACATTGCCTACCGCGCACCCTATGAGTTCCCACCCACGTGTGCGCACCGTTTCCCGAAACGCGATGACGCCGTTCGTGTACACCGACGCATCCGGCCGCGCGTTGGTTCCCGGAAGATTTCCACGGCATCCTCGGCGGGGAGATCTTACCCTCTCGGCACCCACCGCCAGCAGCCGAAGCTCACCCGGTCGGGGGGCCGGTGAGCGCACGGAAAACGCCTTTCCCGGAGCTCGGGGCCTTTGCCAGGATGGGCCGCGATGACCATCGACCGGCGCACTCGCGCCTTGAACTCCCTGTACGGCTTGACCCTCGGCGACGCGCTGGGTTCCCAGTTCTTCGTCCCCGACAATCGCGACCACTGGGCACGGCGGCAACCACCGCCCGGCCCGTGGCAATGGACCGACGACGCCGAGATGGCGTGTTCCGTTTTCGCCGTCCTCGACCGGGCAGGCCACGTCGACCAAGACCTGCTCGCCGCGAGTTTCGCGACGCACCACGACTTCGACCGTGGCTACGGCCCGTCCATGAACCGCTTGCTGCGTCTCGTCCGCGAGGGCGGCTCGTGGCGTGAGCTGGTGACGGATCTGTTCGACGGGCAGGGTTCCTGGGGCAACGGCGCGGCGATGCGGGTCGCGCCGCTCGGCGCCTGGTTCGGCGGCGATCCCGACGAGGCCGCGCGCCAGGCCGCGCTTTCGGCCGAGGTGACCCACACCCATCCGGACGGGGTGGCCGGCGCGATCGCGGTCGCGGTCGCCGCCTCGCTGGCCGCCATCCCGGACCCGCCGTCCCCGAAGGACTTCCTCGGCCAGGTGCTGCGGCGGGTGCCGCCGGGCCGCGTGCACGACGGTGTCCGCGCCGCCGTCCGCCTCGCCGGCGAGCCCTCTGCCGCGACCGCCGCCCACGAGCTGGGCAACGGCAGCCGCACCGGTGCCCACGACACGGTGCCGTTCACCCTGTGGACCGCGGCCCGGAACCTCGACGACTACGAAAAGGCCTTCTGGACCACGGCGGGCGCCGGTGGCGACGTCGACACGACCTGCGCCATCGTCGGGGGCATCGTCGCGACCCGGGTCGGTGCCGACGGCCTGCCGCCGTCCTGGCTGGACGCATGCGAACCGCTCCCGGAGTGGGCGATCTAGACCAAGCCCAGCTCGCGCGCCCGGACACCGGCCTGGAAGCGGGACTCGGCGCCGAGTGCGGCCATCAGCTCGGCGACCCGGCGCCGGTAGGTCCGCACGCCGAGGCCGAGGGTCCGGGCGGCGGCCTCGTCCTTGACGCCGCTGCCGAGCAGGTCCAGCACCGCGGGCGCGAGCCGCCGGATCTCGGACACCCGCGCGTCGAAGACGGCGAGATCGGTCGCGGATCGCCAGGCCGCCTCGAACAGCGACATCACGCCCTGCACCGTTTCGGGCTGGGTGATGACGCTGTAGCCGCGCTGCCCGGCGGTGAGGTCACCGGCGAGGATGACGAGCCTGCCGTCCAGGACGATCGTCTCGTTGACGTCCTCGGCGGAAATGCGGACCTGGGCTCCGTGCCGGTCGCGGACCCTCGCGAGCTCCTGCGCGGTTCCCGGGTCGAGCAGCAGACCGGCCCGGTAGATCTTGCGGATCCGGACCTGGCCCGCCCGGCGCTCGGCGAGCTCGCCGGCTCCGTGGGCGGCGACCCAGGTCGCGAGGTCGTTGGCGGCGCACGCCATGTCGGTCACGGTCGAGAACAGGTGCCCGACCCGGCGGAACAGCTCCTCCTCGCCGCGCACGACCGTGACCGCATCACTCGTCCGCATGACACCGATACTGCCTCAACCGCGCGACCGGGTGGCAGGTTGTTGCCATTTTCTGACTGCGGACGGCCTCGTCACGACGCTGGTGGTCATGACGAACTTTCACGACACCTGGCGGCTCGGCGACCTCACCGTCAACCGGATCGGCCTCGGCGCGATGCGGTTGACCGGGATGCCGTGGGACGAGAAGCCCAAGAGCCGCGAAAGCGCGATCGCCGTCCTGCGCCGCGCGATCGAACTCGGCGTCGACCACATCGACACGGCTTCGTTCTACTTCACGCCCACGCGCTCGGCGAACGAGCTGATCGCCACCGCGCTCCAGCCTTACCCCGAAGGCCTCGTGATCACCACGAAGGTCGGCGCGGGCCGCGACCGCGACGGCGAGTTCTCCTTCGCCCGGCCGGATCAGCTGCGGGGCCAGGTCGAGGAGAACATCCGGCAGCTCGGCCTCGACCACCTCGACGTCGTCAACCTGCGCTGGGGCGCCGCGATGGGCAAGGAGCCCGGCTCGGTGGCCGAACATTTCGGCGCGCTGGCGGAGCTGCGCGAGGCAGGCTTGATCCGCCATCTGGGTGTCTCCAACGTCGTGGCGGACCAGCTGACCGAGGCCCTGTCGATCGCTCCGGTGGTCTGCGTGCAGAACCGCTACGGCCTGACCGACCGCGAGGACGACGCCCTGGTCGATCTGTGCGGCGAGCTCGGTATCGCGTTCGTGCCGTTCTTCGCCGTCACGACCTCGATTCCCGGCGCCACCACCCCCGCCACCGTTCCGGGCGAGGCGGAGGTCGCGAAGGTCGCCGCGGCGCACGACGCGACCCCGGCGCAGATCCGGCTCGCCTGGACGCTGCACCGCGGCGCGCATGTGCTCGCCATCCCCGGGACCGGCGACCCACGGCATCTGGAGGAGAACGTCGCGGCGGGCGGGCTTCGGTTGAGCGAGGAGGAGCTGGCCCTGCTGGACGGCGTGGGCCGAGGGTGAGCGGTCCGGTCCCTGCGGTCCTGGGGGTGCGGTGGGGGGGTTGTGATCACCCACGCCCCCCCC
>NZ_JBHXIB010000059.1:37618-48223 GCF_042723975.1 Amycolatopsis sp. NPDC058340
GCACCCGAAACGCCACTCACGACCCGCCGCACCGAAGCCTCACCAGCGGACCCGGCGGTCTACGGCGACCCAGTTCGTTTCCCAGGTCGCCCCGCCGTCGGCGGAGAACGCCTGCTCGAACCGTGCCTCGTCCTGGCCTTGCCGGAAGACGAGGAAACGCACCTTGATCGGACGCCCGCCGAGCTGGTCGTCGCCGTGGAATTCGCCGACGCCGTCGCGGAACCCGCCGTGGACCGACGGGGTGAGCAGACCGTCGCGCATGTTGACGAAGGTCAGGCTCCAGCGCTGCGCCTGCGGTTCGAACAGCCGCAGGTTGAGCGCGTCGATCCGCCCGTCCGGGCCCGAAACCTCGAATTCGAGGACGTTCGCCCGCCGGTCCATGAGCGGCCGGACGGTGCTGGTGCCCGCGAACTGGAGCCACTGGTCCGCGGATTCCGAAAGCGGCTCGGCGAGCACCCGCACCGTGGAGCGCCAGGTGCCGATCTCCCAGTCGAAAGCCCGCTGGGGATCGGTGCCCGAGGTCGACGCGCCGCCCGACGCCGCCGTCGCGATCAGCATCAGGGCCGAAAGGCCCACGGTCAGGATTCGTTTGTATGGCACGGTCATGGTCCGACTATCCGAGCGGAGGACGACCATGGACAAGAAGGCACCTCTGGGTAACCTTCCCCGTCCCAACCCGCTGCCGGGCTGTCCGATGGCCGCGGCGTTCGCCGCGATCGGCGGGAAGTGGAAGCTGACGCTGCTTTACTGGCTCGCCCACGGCGAGTCCCATTTCGCCGGCCTCCGCCGCCGGGGCGCCCCCATCACGCCCAAGGTGCTGGCCGAACAGCTCCGCGAGCTCGAAGCCGACGGGCTCGTCGAACGCGTGGTGACCGGACCGGTCCCGGCGCGCGTCATCTACCGGCTCACTCCGTACGGGACCACGGTGCTGCCGGTGGTCGAGGGAGTCCGGGTCTGGGGCGAGGCGCATCTCGAACGCACCCGTGGCGATGCCGCCCCGAACGCGGCGATGGGTTGTGCCGACGCGATCGGATAGCGCACTCGCGTGATTGGAGGCGGAACTCGCGTGATTGAACGGCGATCTCGCGTGATTGAACGGCGATCTCGCGTGATTGGGGGCGGAACTCGCGTGATCAGACGGCGCGCGTTCCGGAGCGGCGGGCGGCGGTGGCCGTGGCGAGGGTCCGCAGGACCTCTTGGGTGGCGGCGATGTCGATACAGGCGTCCGTGATGGACTGGCCGTAGGTGAGCGGGCGGTCGGGGTGGAGGTCCTGGCGGCCGGCCTGGAGGTTGGATTCGAGCATGACGCCGACGATGCCGCGCTGACCGTTCCTGATCTGTTCGGCGATCTGGCCGGCGACGACGGGCTGCCGGAGGTGGTCCTTGCGGCTGTTGTCGTGGCTGGCGTCGATCACGACCCGGCGGGGCAGGCCCGCGTTCTGCAGTGTGGTGAGCGCCGCGCGGACGGACGCCGGATTGTGGTTCGGCGCGCTGTTCCCGCCGCGCAGCACGAGATGGCAGTCCGGGTTGCCGACCGTGTGCAGGATCGCGGGCAGGCCGCTGGGGTCGACGCCGGGGACGACGTGCCGGGCTTCGGCGGCGCGGATCGCGTCGACCGCGACGCCGACGTCGCCGTCGCGGCGGTTCTTGAAACCGACCGGCATGGAAAGACCGCTGGCCAGCATGCGGTGGTTCTGGCTTTCCACGGTGCGCGCGCCGATCGCACCCCACGAGACGGTGTCGGCGAGGTACGCCGGGATGGTGGTGTCCAGCCATTCACAGGCGGCGGGCAGCCCGCCCTCGGCGAGTTCGAGGAGCAGATCCCTGGCGATGCGCAGCCCGCGGTTGACGTCGCCGGTGCCGTCGAGGTGCGGATCGTTGATGAGCCCCTTCCAGCCGCCGACCGTGCGGGGCTTTTCGAAGTACACGCGCATGATGACCAGCAGTTCGTCGGCGAACCGGCCGGCGAGGGCGGCGAGCCGGTCGGCGTATTCGAGTGCCGCGGCGGGATCGTGGATGGAACAGGGGCCGGCGATCACGAGCAGCCGGTCGTCCGTGCCGTCGAGGACGCGGAGGACGTTTTCCCTGCCGTGGCGCACCGTGTCGGCCGCGGTCGCGCTGAGCGGCAGTTCGTGGTGCAGCAGGGCGGGCGTGACCAGCGGGACCATCCGGTCGATGCGCTGGTTGTCGAGTTCGACCGTGGCGATGGTTGTCATCACAGATATCCAGGGTTTCTGCCGGCACCGGGTGCGGGAAAGCCGGGATTTCCCGGCCCGGACGGCGGTCTCGGGTGAACTGAGAGGCAAGCCCGGCATTTACTCGAGCGGGAATTCTCCTACCCCGAACCTTCCACCATTCGCCACGCGGGACAATGGTCCAACCCGGATTCAGCGCCCGGTCCAGATCGGATGCCGTTTCTCGGCGAAGGCACGGGCTCCTTCGCTCGCGTCCGCGCTCGTCCGTCGCCGTTCTTCCCACGGATACGAGGTTTTGAACGCTTCTTCGAGCGGGAGGTCGAGCGAGCGCAGCGCGGCCTCTTTGATCGCCCGTACCGAAAGCGGGGCCGCGCGCACCAGATCGTCCGTCCATTCGGCGACACATCGGTCCAATTCGGCGAACGGCACGACTTCGTTGACCAGCCCGTGCCGCAGCGCCGTCGCCGCGTCCATTCTGCGCCCGGTCAGCAAATAGCCCATCGCCACTTTCTGCGGAAGCTGGCGCGGCAACCGGAACACCCCGCCCGCCCCGGCGATCAGCCCGAGACGGACCTCCGGCAGGCCGAAGACCGCTTCGTCGGAGGCGACGACGATGTCGCACGCGAGCACGAGTTCGAAACCGCCGCCCAGCGCGTAGCCGTGCACGCGCGCGACCACCGGTTTGGACAGCGTGAACCGGTCGGTCAGCCGGGGATGCCCCGGCTGGCCGCTGCTGCCGAACGTCGACGCCGCGACGCCTTCCTCGGTCAGCCGCGCGCGTTCCTTGAGGTCCTGCCCGACGGAGAAGGCACGCTCCCCCGCTCCGGTCAGGACCACCGCCCTGACGTCGTCGTCGGCTTCGACGTCGTCCCAGATCCCGGCGAGTTCCGCGTGCATCCGCCGGTCCATCGCGTTCAGCACTTCGGGCCGGTCCATCGTCACGTAGGCGACGTGGTCCTTCTTCTCGTACCGGACCCCGTTCATCGCGAGCCCACCGCGAAGCCGTCCACCTTGCCGATCACGTCCGCGCCGTAGATGCGCAAAGCCTGCTGCAGCGCGAATTCGGCGATATACCGGCGGAATTCCTCCGGTGGTTCCTCGGAAAGGTTCACCATGTGCCGGTTGGCCGCCACGGCTTCCCCGTCGAGCCGGGCCAGCGCGTCGTCGACGGCCTCGTCCATCCGCTCCGGAGGGACGACCTCGTCGATGATCGACCGGGCGTCCGGCTCGTCCGCCCGGAGCGTGCGGCCGCCGAGGATCACCTGCCGGGCCACGCGCGGCCCGGCGATCCGCGAAAGCCGGAAGTTGGCCACTCCGGGGATGATCCCCTCCTTGGCCGCGGGCAGGCTGAGGTACGCGTCGGACGCCGCCAGCACGTGGTCGAAGACCAGCAGCAGCTGGGTCCCGCCGCCGATGGCGAACGAATCGACGGCCGCCATCCAGGGTTTGCCGGTGAACCGGGAATGCCAGGAATCGTCCGTCAGCAGACCGCGGAAGATCTTCTGGATGTACCCGGTTTCCCGTCGCAGCAGGAAATCCACCAGCGGGATGTCACCGGAGCTGAGCTTCTTGAGGTTGATCCCCGCGCAGAACACCCGGCGCCCCAGATAGCGGGGATGGCTCATCACCCCGCCCCGCAGCAGTGCCACCCGGACCGAGGGGTCGAGCAGCACCAGGTCGACCGCGGTCTCCATGTCGTCGACCTGCTGGGCGTCCTCGGCGTTCAGGCAGTCGTCCCGGCACAGGGTCAGATACGCGACGCCGTCCCGCCGCTCCAGCCGGACGGCCTCCATCTGCAAGACGCCGGTCTCGAGGAACCCGGGCAGCAGCCGCCGGGCCCTGGCGGTGGGCCGGAGCATGGCGTCGAGCAGATGCGGGCCCGCCTTCGGCGCGCGCAGGATCCCGCGCAGGAAGATGCCCTGATCGATCTCGCGCCCTTCCTTCTCCGCCTGCGGCCGCGCACGCTCGGCCGCCATCTGCTCCTCCGACGGCACCAGACCGGGGAAGGCGAGCGCGGCGGCCCGGACGAGTTCGTCGATCCGCAGGTACCGCGTCCGGCCGTCGGTGAGTTCCGCGTAGATCCCCTCCGCGTGCGCCTCGACGAAGTCCGCGCGCGATTTCCGTACGTCGTCGTCGACCCGGTGGGCCTCGCCCGCCAGGGCCCGGAGGTCGAGCCCTGGCGGGCTGTCCGTCGTCACTGCTTGGCTTCCCGCCGCAGGGCCCGGTCCGCCGCGGCGAGGTGGGAACCGAGCGCCTCCTCGAAGGTGGTCGAGCCCGCTTCGAAGATCAGCTGCCGCCGGATCGCCGTCTCGGCACCGTCCATGACGAAGTCCAGCTCGGCGAGCGTCTTCGACGGGTCGGCGGACACCTCGTCGATCAGGTCGAGGGCGAGCGCGCGGTCCGTGTCGAGCGGGGTTCCGAGCAGCACGGCCCGGCGGATGCCCGCCGCCCCGGCCTGTTTGGTGAGCCGGTACACGGTCATCCCCGGCCAGGTGCCGCCGCCCGCCGAGGCGAGCCGCAGCGTGGTCCCCGGCGCGGCGATCCGGATGTCGGCGGCGAGGAGGAGATCCAAGGCCATTCCGGCGCATTCGCCCGACGCCACCGCGGCGGTGAGCCTGGCGACGCGTTCGAACCGGCGCACGACCCGCTCCCATTTGG
This sequence comes from Amycolatopsis sp. NPDC058340, assembly GCF_042723975.1. NCBI lineage: Bacteria > Bacillati > Actinomycetota > Actinomycetes > Pseudonocardiales > Pseudonocardiaceae > Amycolatopsis > Amycolatopsis sp. NPDC058340. Next base: position 42,472 of record NZ_JBHXIB010000059.1, read on the forward strand.
ACACGAGCCCGACCGCCAGCCCCTTCGCCCAGTCGGCGGGCGGGGCGCCCGTGACGTGGATGACGACCGGTCCCGGTTCACGCTGGTCTTCGGCCCGATCGCAGAGCGCGTCGATCTCCTCGACGGCCGCGGTGGACAGCGGACGGGATCCGTCGAAGCGCAGCACCAGTTCGCCCTCGATTTCGTTACGCGTCACCATTGGATAAGCGCCATTTCGATTGTGGAGCCAGGCCCCATGGTCATGAGCACGCCGTAGTCCCCCGGGCGGGCGACGTCTTCGTCGGCGAGCCGCTCGTAGGAGAAGAGGAAGGAGCCGCTGGAAAGGTTCCCGTAGTCGCGGAGCACACCGGTGGTGTGGCGCACGTCGTACCGGCTGAGGCCGAGGTTGACGACGACGGCGTCGATCACCTTCTTGCCACCGGAATGCACCAGCCAGTGGCCGATGTCGCTGCGGCGCAGACCCGTCCCGGACAGCAGCCGGTCGATGACGATTTCGGCGTGCGCGCCGACCACGTAGGGAATCTGCGGGTCGAGGAAGAAACTGAACCGGTCCTGGTCACGGTCCCAGTCGTAGCGCATCGCGTCGGCCGCGTCGGTGATGATGTAGCTGGCGAATTTGAGGACGCGCGGACCCGGCACGCGTCCGTCACCGGAAACCACCGCGAGCGCCGCGGATCCGTCGCCGAAAAGACTGTTGACCACCGCGGTCCGCATCGTGCCGTCCAGCGCGTAGGCGGCGGAACACGCCTCGCTGCACAGGACGACGCCGAGTTCGCCGGGATGCGCCGCGGACCAGCCCGCGACCACGTTGAGCGCGTTGAGACCGGCGTTGCAGCCCATACCGACGATATCCGACCGGCTGCAATGCGGATCGATGCCCATTTCCCGGATGACGAGCGCGCTCAGCCCGGGCGTCAGGAAACCGGTCGAGGTGACACAGCACAGGTGACGCAGATCCGAAAGCGTCGCTCCCGCCGACTTCAGGCAGGCTTCGAGCGCGCGGCACCCCATGTCGACGGCGATCTTCTTGTGCTTGTCGAGGAGGTCGCCCTGCGGCTCGGCCGCGCGTGTGCCGCCGGGCCCCTCCGGCGGCAGGGTGAGGAAACGCCGTTCGATGGCGCTGTTCTGGAAGACCGAGCGGATCTTCGGATCCTCGATGCCGAGGATTTCGAGCAGTTCGGGCTGCGAGTAGGACGACTCGGACACCGCGGTGCCAACGCCGGCGAATCGGGTGATCTCGGTCAATCCATTGTGGACGGCAAGGTCCGCGGTGGTTTCGGCTAGAGCAGTCATCGATACATCCATCCCCATGTTCTCAATTTGCTCCGGAGCAGCTGCTTGAACCGCGCAGCGCGCATCGATCTCACCTTTCTCTGCTAGTCGGGTTTCAGGCGGTCTGAGGGACTTCGGACAGTCGTCGTTCGATCTCCACGCAGGTGGCGTATTCCGGCAGCAGTCCCTGCCGTTCCGCCTCGGCGAGCGTGATCGCCACCTGGTCCCGTTCGGACAGGATCGGCTCGGTACCGGGGTCGACGGGCAGGCCGAGCGCGGGATCGAGGACCGAGAGGGCGAGTTCGTTCTCGGGGTCGTAGGCCGTGGAGAGCAGGTACCACATGACGGTGTCGTCTTCGAGTGCCACGAACGCGTGGCCGACGCCAACGGGGAAGTACATCGAGCGGTGGTCCCGCTGGTCCAGCAGGACCGCGTCCCATTTGCCGAACGTCGGCGAGCCGACCCGGAGGTCGACCACGATGTCCAGCGCCTGGCCGCTCGCGCAGTAGACGTACTTCGCGGTACCCGGCGGCGTCGTGGTGTAGTGGACGCCCCGCACCACGCCGCGTTTGGACCTGCTGTGATTCGTCTGCACCGTCCGGAAGAGCGGGCCGCCGTGCGCTTCGGCGAAGGCCTCTTCCTGGAGCGGCGAGACGAACAGGCCACGATCGTCGGGGAAGACGCGCGGGGTGAACTCGATCGCGCCTTCGACGGCGAGTTTGCGTGCTTGCACAGGTACTCCCGTGGTCGGCGTGATCAGAGGCTGGACAGCACTTCGCGGACCGCGTGGACGACCTTGTCCTGCAGATCGGGGGAAAGCGCGGGATACATCGGCAGCGAGAAGATCTCGGTCGCCAGTTTCTCGGTGACCGGCAGCGAACCCTTCTCGTAGCCGAGGTGGGCGAATCCGGTCATGGTGTGCACCGGCCACGGGTAGCTGATGTTCAGGTGGATGTCGTACGCCTTGAGCCGCTCGATGATCTCGTCACGTCGCGGATGCCGCACCACGTAGACGTAGTACACGTGCTCGTTGCCGGGAGTGGTCTCCGGAAGCTTCAGATCGGTGTCGCCGAGGCCCGCGACATAGCGCTCGGCGACGGCCCGGCGGCCGGCCGTGTACGCGTCGAGCCGGTTGAGCTTACGCCGCAGGATCTCCGCCTGGACCTCGTCCAGCCTGCTGTTGTGGGCGGGCGTTTCCACCGTGTAGTAACGCTCCTCCATACCGTAGTAGCGCAACCGCCGCAGCCGCCGGTCCACGGCTTCGTCGGAGGTGATGGCCGCGCCGCCGTCGCCGTACGCGCCGAGCACCTTGGTGGGATAGAAGGAGAACGCGGCCGCGTCGCCGGTCGTCCCCGCGATCGTGCCGTTCTGCCGGGCTCCGTGCGCCTGGGCACAATCCTCCAAAATGGACAGTCCGTGCTTCGCGGCGAGCGCCTTCAGCGGGGCCATGTCCACGCACTGGCCGTACAGATGCACGGGCAGCAGGCATTTGGTGCGTTCGGTGATCGCGGCCTCGACCTGGCCGGTGTCCATCAGGAAGTCTTCTTCGCGGACGTCGACGAAGACCGGGGTGGCCCCGGTGCCGTCGATGGCGACCACGGTCGGGGCCGCGGTGTTGGAGACGGTGATCACCTCGTCACCCGGCCCGACGCCCAGCGCCTGCAAGGCGAGCTTGATCGCGTTCGTCCCGTTGTCGAGACCGACACAGTGCCCGACGCCGTGGTACGCGGCGAATTCCGACTCGAAGCCGCGCAGGCTCGCGCCGAGCACGAGCTGGCCGGAGTTGAAGACCGTCTCGACCGCGTCGAGCAGATCGGCCCGCTCGGCACCGTATTCGGCGAGGTAGTCCCAGACGCGCGTGGTCATTTGTGAACCTTTCCCTGAGCTGATGACGGCAAAGCGGCGACGGTGCGGCGCACTCCCTCGGGCAGCGAGATCTCCGGGCGCCAGCCGGTGACCGCACGAAACGGCGTGGAATCGACGGTGATGCTCCGGAAGTCCGTCTCGGGCGCCTGCGGCGGAGGCTCCACACAGGACACTTCCACCGGGTTCTTCCCCGTGTGCCCGGACACTTCCTTCGCGACGAGCTGGAAGACCTCGTCCAGCCGGTCCCCCCGGCCCGCCCCGATCAGCCAATGCCCGCCCGCCAGCGAATCCGGATGGTCCAGTGCCGCCGTGAACGCCGACGCGACGTCGTCGACGTGAACCAGGTCGCGGCGCACCGTGCCGTCGCCCCAGATGGTGAGCGGCAGGCCGTCGAGCGCCCGCCGCGCCATGGTGGACACCACGCCGCGATCGTGGTTCGCGCCCTCGGCCGCGGTCTCGCCGAAGATCGTCGGCAGCCGCAGGCTGATCCCGCGCACCAGTCCGTCGGCGGTGGCCTTTTTGAGAAGTTGTTCCGCTTCGAGTTTCTGCACGTCGTAAGGAGTCGCCGGGTGGTCCGGTTCGGTCCCGTCGAGCGGTTCCCGCGGCGGCACCCCGACCTGCGAGGTGGACCCGGCGAACACCACCACCGGAGGCGGCCCGTCGCCGCCGCCGATGATCTCGACGAGGTCCCGGAGGACTCCCACGTTCACGCGTTCGGCGCCCTCGGCGCCACGCCAGCCGCCGTCACCCAGCAGCAGATGGACGACCGCGTCCGAGCCCGCGACCACGCCGGCGAGTGAGGCGCGGTCGGTGAGATCGGCGGCGACGACGGTGATCGCGGCCCGGCCGGGCGGGGGCGTGATCCGCCTGCGCGCCACCGCCCGCACCCGGATCGGCCGCCGCGCCAGCGCGCGCACGACGGCCGAGCCGACGAATCCCGACGCGCCGAGGACGGTGATCGTCTTCATCTCAGGCACCGCCCCGTGGCTGCGCCGCCGCGGCGTTGAGGCAGGCGAGAAGCGTGCGGGCCTCGACGTTGACGTAGTGCCCGTGCCGGGTGAGCGCGGTGAGCTGCCCCGGGGTGACCCAGGCGTAGCCGGGCGGCGGCTCGACGGTGTCGTCCGCCTCGATCGCGAGATAGCGCGCCCGGACGCTGAGGAAACGGCCGCCTTCTTCGGAATGTATCGCCTCGTACCGGATCCGCGATCGCGGTGCGCCGAGGACCATGTCGAGGAAGGGCGGCCGCTTCTCCGCGGGCAGATGCAGGTAGTTCCGGGGCGTGCACTGGACGGTCGGCGCCAGCTCGACCGTGTCCAGGAACCCGCCGTCGGCGCGGGCGTGCGCAAGAACATGCGGAACGCCGCCGAAATCACGTATGAGGAACGCGATGAGCCCCATCCCGACGGATTCGATCAGCGGCTGGGTCCAGGTGACCTTCTCGCGGTTGCTGCCTTTCACCGCGACCGCGAGGACCCGGAAGTAGCGGCCGTCCTCGTGCTCGATCGCCTCGACGCCCCGCTTCCAGTCACGCACGTCCTTGAGCGGGATGCGCCGGGCGCGCACGTCGTGGCGCGAACGCTCGTTCGTGAACCACGACAGGAGCTGGACGTCGGAGAACAGCGCGCCGGGGGCCTTGTCGTGATACGGCAGGCAGGAGAGCACGCTCCTGGCGTTCATGTTGACGGTCTCGTCCTCGTGCAACAGCTGCGCGATCTGCCCGAGGGTGAGCCAGCAGAAGTCGTCCCACAGCGGCACTTCGTCGGCGGTCTCGACGATCATGTTGCGATTGGACTTCTGCAGGAACCACGATCCCTGCTCCGCCTGGAGCACGTCGACGATGACCCGCTCGGGGTCCGGCGGGGCGAAATACTCGATCAGCTTGACGTTCGTGCCGCCGTGCGCCTTCGTGTAGTTGCTGCGGGTGGCCTGCACGGTCGGCGACAACTGGACCAGGTTGGGGTTCCCCGGCTCCATTTTGGCCTGCATCAGGAAATGCAGGACGCCGTCGAACTCCTTGGCCAGAATGCCGAGGATGCCGACTTCGGCCTGTTTGATGACCGGCTGCTGCCACTCGCGGTAGGGGCCGTCGCCGTGCGGGCCGTCGGCCTCGACCACGTGCAGCCCTTCGATGGTGAAGAACCGGCCGCTCCGGTGCACGATGTTGCCGGTCCCGTCCTCGAATCCCCACTGGTCCAGCGCGGCGAACGGGATGCGTTCGACGTGGAATACGTTGGCCTCACGGCGTTCGGCGATCCACGCGCGGACGTCGGCGGTCCGCAGATGCGCGCCATCGGTGGTGGCGGCGGACAAGGCGACACGGTCCGCGTGATCCTGACCGTCACGGGGACGCACCAGTGTCGAAGGACTCCTTGTCATGGCCGTCTATCCCCTTTGCGTGCCAACGAAGATTTCGCTTTCTACGCCCCGCGCCCTGACGGAAAGGTAACTTCGATCAGGCGGAACGGTCCAGATCGTCCAATCCGTTTGCGGGCAGGCCGGCTGTGTGGTGAAGGCTGAGACGTGTTGCGAAAGCCACTTTCGCAACGTTGATGGTTGCGAAAGTTTCTGTATGAAACCCCCCCGGCACAAAACCACCGAACGTACCGGTGCAAAG
>NZ_JBHXIB010000060.1:0-48001 GCF_042723975.1 Amycolatopsis sp. NPDC058340
TCCCTCGGCTGAGCCGAGGGAAGGGGGCCTTCACGCGCTATAGAGGGCCTTACGCCTTCTGGCGGCGCTGCCGCGGGTCGAAAGCGTCCCGCAGGCCGTCACCGATGAAGTTGATCGTCAGCGAGATCAGCACCAGCACGATGAACGGGCCGAAGAACAGCGCCGGCCGCGCCTGCAGCTGCGCGTAGTTCTCGAGGATGACGCGGCCGAGCGAAGTGTCCGGCAGCTGCACCCCGAGCCCGATGAACGACAGGGCCGCCTCGATCAGCACGGCCTGCGCGATCGCGAGGGTCGCGTTGACCGTGATGAGACCGACCATGTTCGGCACCAGGTGCTTGAACACGATGTGGAACGTCCCGGCACCGGACGCGCGGGCGGCGTCCACGAACTCGCGCTGGGACAGCGACATCGACTCGGCCCTGGCGATACGGGCGATCGGCATCCAGCCGAAGGCCGCCAGCACGATCGCGACGATGTACCAGGTACCACCGCCGAACACCTTCGCCAGGATGGCGGCCGCGGCGATCTGCGGGACGATCAGGAACAGGTCCGTCACGCGGGAGATCGCCGAGTCGGTGAAGCCGCGCAGATACCCCGCCATGGCCCCGAAAACGGTGCCGATGGTGGTGGCGACGAGCGACACGATGAGCGCGATCAGCAGCGAGTACTGCGTGCCGCGCAGGATCTGCGACACCATTTCCTTGCCGACCTGCGTCGTCCCGAGCGGATAGTCCGCGCTGGGCTTGGCGAAGGACGGGAAGGAGCTGTCCTCGTAGCTGTACGGCCAGAAGATCGGCATGATGATGACGGTCAGCACGAGCAGCAGCAGGACACCCGTGCAGACCATGGCCAGCTTGTGCCGCAGGAATTTGCGCAGGACCAGCTTGCCCTGACTCTGCGGCTCGGGCAGCGCCGTTTCCGGGAGCGAGCCGTCGGCGGGCTTGGAGCCTTCCGCCGCGATAAGGGAGTTCAAGTCAGCCAACGCGAATCCTCGGGTCCAGGATGCCGTACATCAGGTCGGCGATCAGGTTGGCGACGATGATGCTGCTGGCGATGAGCACCAGCCACCCCATCATCACCTGCGTATCGCTCTTGGTCACCGCTTCGACGAGCAGCTTGCCCATGCCATTCCAGTTGAACACCGTCTCGGTGATGATCGCGCCCGAGAGCACGGCACCGAAGTTGACGGAGAACAGCGTGGTCACCGGGATGAGCGCGTTCCGGAAGGCGTGGCGGAAGATGACCCGGCCGTTGGCGAGCCCCTTCGCACGCGCGGTCCGCACGTAGTCCGCGTTCAGCGTCTCCAGCATCGAAGCGCGCTGGAACCGGCTGTAGGCGGCGAAGCTGATGGCCATGATGGACAGTGTCGGCAGCAGATAGGCGCCGACGTAACTGGCCAGGAAACCGCCTGGACCGTCGAAATTCAGTGATTCCGGACTCGTGGTGCGGATCCAGGGGTTACCGAGCACATCGGACAGTCCCAGATCGCGCACCCAGCCGTTGAACTCGATCGCGTACCGCTTGAGCACGATGGCGACACAGAAGATCGGCATCGAGAACAGCAGGAAGGCCAGCGTGGTGGCGATGTAGTCGATGATCGAGTACTGCTTGACCGCCGCGACCACACCGACGAGCACGCCGAGGATGAGCGCGAGGATCTCGGCGCCGACCACGAGCTTCAAGGTGACCTCGAACGCGGTCATGACCTTCGGGAACACCGGGGCCTGCGCGTTGCCCTGTGCGATGGAAACGCCCCAGTCGCCGGTCACGAAGTTGCCGAGCCAAGTGAAGTACCGGGGCACGATGCTCTGGTCCAGCCCGAGCTGCGAGGCCATCTGCGCGATGGCTTCCTTGCTCATGGCCGGGTTGCTCTTCATCTCGGCGAGCGGGTCACCGGTGCCGGCGACCATGACGAAACACAGGAAAGTCCCGACCAGCAGGACGGGAATCGATATCGCCAGACGGCGAAGAATGTAGATCACCAGGTTCAACGAACTGCTCCTCATCCGGGCCTGGTCGCCGAAGTGCTGGACCGCTGCCCGGTTGTCCACCGTAGTGGCGGTAACCCTACGGTCAACAGCTACTTCCGGCGGGTACGGGGGCCCGGCTTTTGGCCGGGCCCCCGTACCACCAGGATCGCGTAAGCGAGTGGTGAAAAAGCGGGACCGAAGCCCTACTTCTTCTGCTCCCACTCACCGGCGTTCCACAGGACACCGTTGTACGACTGCATGTAAGTGCGGTCGATGCCCTTGAACGCCCACATGGACGGGGTCTGGAACAGCGGCAGCGACGCGTACTCGTCCGCGATCGCCTGGTCGGCCTTCTGGTAGTTCTCCACCTGGGACGCCTCGTCGGTCGCCTTCACCGCCGCCTCGAAGGCGGAGTCGATCGTCGGGTTCGACAGGCCCTGGTAGTTCTGGCTGCTGTCGTCGACACGGGTGATGTAGATCGACTTCGCCTCGGCCTTGAACGGCTGCTGCGACCAGCCGAAGAGCGCGGCGTCGTAGTCGCTGGCCGCGAGACGGCCACCCTTCAGGAAGTTGGCGTCCTGGTCGTCCGTGATCTCGATACCGGCGGCCTTGGCCTGCGAGATGATGATCTCGACGGTCTGCTGACGGCGGGCGTTCTGGTTGTGCGAGATCTTGAACGACGCGCGCTGGCCGTTCTTGGCGAAGATGCCGTCGCCACCCTTGACCCAGCCGGCGTCGGTCAGCGTCTTGGCCGCGGCCTCGGCACCCAGGCCGGCCTTGCTGCTGTACAGGTCCTTGAAGCCCTGCTCACCCGGCATGAACACAACGCTGTTCAGCGGGGTCGCGTCGGCCTGGACCTCCTTGAGCAGCTTGTCGGTGATCTCCTGGCGGTTGACGACCTCGAAGAACGCCTTGCGCAGGTCCTTGTCCTTGAACATGCGCTTGTAGTTGAGGTCGATGTGCTCGAAGGTCAGCTGCGAGGCCGAACCGTAGGTGACACCCTGGGCGGAAAGGCCCTTCATGGTGTTGGCCGCGGTGGCGTCGGGCTGGGTCGAAGCGGCGATGTCGATCTCACCGTTCTGCAGCGCGGTCGCCATGGCCTTGGTGTCCTCCATCGCCTTCACGACGATCTTGGAGGGGCCACCCTTGCCACCGATCCAGTTCGGGTTCTTCTCGAGCGTGACGGCCTTCTGGTTGGCGTCGAACGCGGTGATCTTGTACGGGCCGGAAGCGGGCATGATGTCCGCCTTGAAGCCCTTCCACTCGTTGGTCCAGAAGTCGCCGGCCTTCTTCAGCTGGGCCGCGTCACTGGTCGGGGTCAGCTTGGTGATGTCGGCGATGCCCGTCTTCGCCTCGAGGATGTGCGCCGGCATCATCGCGGGCGGACCGAAGAGACCCTTGTAGTCGAGGTAAGGCTCGGTGTACTTGGTTTCGAAGGTCAGGTCGTCCTTGCAGGTCGCCTCGTTGATCAGCTGGTAGCCGGTCGTCGAAGCGGAGAGGAAGGCCTGCTTGCCGTCGGCGGTCTTGGCCTTGCCGCTGTGCGACAGCCAGGCAAGGTAGAAGTCGTCGCAGTCCCAAGCCTGACCGTCGGACCACTTGACGTTCGGCTTGATCTTGTAGACGACGGTCTGCGGCGACTTGGAGGTGACCTCCCAGGAGTCGAGCACGTCGTTGTTCAGCAAGACCTTGTTGTTGCCGTCGAGCGCCAGGGAGCCGGCGAGCACAGCGGTCAGGATGTAGTTGTTGTACGACGTGTTGGTGTCGGGTGTGTCGTTGTTGTAGCCCGAGTACCCGTCGTCGATGCCCACCGTGACGGTGCCTTCGTACCCCGGGGTGTCCGCGAGCTTGAAGTTTTCGCCGTTCTGCGCCTTGCCGACCGCCATGCTCTTGATATCGGTCGACGACCCGTTCTGGTCGGTACTACCGCTGTCGCCACCGCTGCATGCGCTCAGCACAAGCGCGGAGGCCGCGACCAGCGACCAGGCGGAGACTGCCTTGGACTTCCTCATGAAGTGTGCCCTCCTAGCACTGGGCTCCTGAGATCGGAACAGGACCCCACACCGCTCCGGTGAGATGGCCCGGAGCCTATGACACGCCAAGCGACACTCATTTGGCGCACTGCGGGTGCACGCTAGAAAGGAAATGCACGAACAGTCACCAGTTCCGGGGCGATCGTGACCAAAGGGTAACTTGCGGCTGACATCAAGAAATACACCGGTTACCTTGAGGAATCAGTCCGCCACTCGAACGTGCCGGGAAAGGTCACCCTCCAGGGTCGGACTCGGACTCGAAACGGCTACTTCGGACCCCTCGTCCAGTTCACCGCCGACCCGAAAGGGCCCACCATAGGAGGACCTGCGGTTACTCCGGAAATACCAGAGCCGATGGCGAGGGTATCGGCCAGCTGGAACAACGGAATGGCAACATTCCGACGCCACAATTCCGGTTCCAGGGCCGAAAGCGCGGCCGCGGCCGGGGTGGCGCCGGTCAGCGCGGCGTCGATCGACGGCTGCAGGGCCGGATCGCAGAAGCCCAGCGGGTTCGCCGGGACGACGGCCTTGGTCTTGTCGGCGAGCTGATCGGGGCGGCAGCCGAAGGTGGACGCCAGCGCCGAAGCCACGTCCGGACCACCGGTGACCTGGCCGATCACCGCGATGTCGATGCCGACGTTGCCCGCGCCCTCCGGCGTCGTCTGCTGGATCCCGTTGAACACCGGCATCGCCAGCAGGGTCGAGAACAGCTCCCTCGGCTGCGGCGCGATCGCGTTGACCTCGATCCCCGCGGCCACCAGTTGCGCCGTCAGTTCCTTGGCGATCGTCGCGTACGGCTCCTGTTTGGCGGGCGACGCGACGACCAGCGAAAGGTTCTTCCCGTTCTTCCGCCAGGTTCCGGCTTCCTTGGTGTATCCGGCGGATTTGAGCAGTTCCTCGGCCTTGACCGGGTCGGCCGCCGACGGCGGGCCGGGAGCCGGGATCGTCGGCTGGAAACCGGGAGCCGACGGGACGCGGATCTGCGCGTCGGCACGGAGCTTGTCCGACGGGCCGCCGTCGGTCGCTTCGGTGATCAGCTTGCCGCGGTCGATCAGCGCGGTGACGCCTTCGCGCACCTTGGGATCCGACAGCGTCGAACTCACCGGCCGAAGGAGGATCTGCGCGACCGTGGGACGCGCGACCGTGTGCAGCTGGACGGCGGAGCCGAGTTCGCCGAGCCGTTTGAGGCCGGTGCCGTCGGTCCTGGTCATCGCGAACTGGTCGTTGCCGCTGCGCAGCGCGGCCAGTGTGCCCTCCTGATCGGCCGCGCGGAGCACGATCCGGTCGAGGGCGGAGGGTTTCTCCCAATAACGCTCGTTGCGCTCCAGCGTGATCTCTCCGCGCGCGGTGTCGAGGCCCTTGATCGAGTACGGGCCGCCGACGGCCGGGAACGCCGTCGCCAGCGCGCCCTGCCACCCGTTCGGGGCGTCCTTGAGCAGATGCGCGGGCAGGAGGTTGTCGAAGAGCGTCTGCCAGCCCGGGTACGGCTTGGAGAAGGTGACCTCGACCCGCTTGCCGCCTTCGCGCGACTGGATGTCCGAGATCAGCCGGTAGCCGGCGGCGCCGATGACACCCGGCTGGTCGCGCATCGCCTCGCGGAGGTAGGCGAAGTCCTCCGCGGCGATCGGCGCGCTGTCGGACCAGGAGGCGTCCGGGCGGATCGTGTACGCGACCGTGAACGGCTGCTGCGAGACGACCTCGGCGGACTTCATCAGGTTCTTGTCCAGTTCGAAGCTGCCGTCGTCCTTGGGCCGGAACACCGACGGGAGCAGCAGCTGCGAAAGCGCCGACGTCACTTGGGACGCGTCGGCGAGGTTGTGGGGGTTGTAGCCACCGAGGACGTCGTCGACACCCACGACGACCTGCGAAGGCGTCTTCGTGGTCGACGTGCTCACCGGAGAGGCCGAAGAGCTGACCACGGGCGGGGGCGGGGTGTTGCTGCAGGCGGCGAGGAACACCGCCGCGCACGCCAGCATGGGTGCCGCTGTGGTCCGTGACCGCACGCCTGGATCCTCCTGGTTTGTCCCTCGCCCCGTCGCCATAGAGCTATCACGCCGGACATGGCCTCGGCAGCGAGATTCCCATATCGGCCCGGCCGCCGCCCGACCGGATGCCGTCCTCCTCCGATGGACGCCCGGGAGCCCCTCCGGGTTCCTGCCGCGCCGAGGCTTTTTGGCCGCACCCGAGCGCGATACTCCGGCAATCGGTTCCGCAACCCGGAACATTCCGGAACGCCGGCCGGAATGTTCGCCACCGCACGATTCACGACCGAAACGATCGCGACCACGAGTCCTATCCGGACGCGTTTAGGAACTTTTGTTTCGCGGCGGTCCGGATCCGCATTCGCCGAGCCGGCGCGCGCGGCCGTCCCGCCGTCGTTCCGCCGCCGCCGTTCCGGTGTTGTGAACACCGTCCGAAAAGGGCGATCGACTTTCCCCGGAATTGTACGGAAAGGACCTTTCTTTAACGAAGAACGCTCGCTCGAATACGGTGCGTGACCGTATTCGCCCGCCGGAAACGCGGCGGGCGCCTACTCACGGTGAGTGAACAAGCGCCCTCCGGCATAGGTCTGGACCTGGTCCGTGAAGGCCTCCTTGAGGGACTCTGGGTCCCTCAAGGAGGCCTTCACGGACTACGCGATCGCCACATGCGGCCACGAACGCCACCAGCCACAGCGGTGGCGCGTGAAGGACTCCTTCCCTCGGCTCAGCCGAGGAAACTCGCGGTCTGAACTCGTGAGTGGCGATTCAGCTAGAGCCAAGGTGTCTTAGGCACCTACTGGACGGTGGTCTGCCGGGCGCAGGTCCGTGAGGGCCTCCTTGCCTACCCTCAAGGTAGGGAAGGAGGCCCTCACGGATTACTCGATCGCCTCCCGAAGCCCCGGCGACATCACCTGCCCCAGCAGTCACAGCGCAAGTACGTGAAGGCCCCCTTCACTGCGTCTAGCGCAGTGAAGGGGGCCTTCACGTACTTCCAGGGAAGGGCGGGCGGCGTGATGGGCGCGTCCCGTGAGTGGCGATTCGAACTAGAACCCGAATCGCCCCATCTCGGCCTCTGGATCAGCCGCGGTTCTTCATCTTGTTGCGCTCCTTGGCGCGCTGGTTGACGTCCAGCGTGACCTTGCGGATCCGGACGACGTCGGGGGCGACCTCGACGCACTCGTCGACGGAGCAGAACTCCAGCGCCTCCTCCAGGCCCATCTTGCGGGGGCGGGCCAGCGTCTCCATCACGTCGGCGGAGGACTGACGCATGTTCGTCAGCTTCTTCTCCTTGGTGATGTTGATGTCGAGGTCCTCGGCACGCGGGTTCTCGCCGACGACCATGCCCTCGTACACCTCGGCGCCCGGCTCCACGAAGAACGTGCCGCGGTCGGCGAGCTGGATCATCGCGTACGCGGTGATCGGACCGGACCGGTCGGCGACCAGCGAACCGGAGTGCCGGGTGCGGATCTCGCCCGCCCACGGCTGGTAGCCCTCGAACACGTGGTTCGCGATACCGGTGCCGCGGGTCTCGGTGAGGAAGTCGGTGCGGAAGCCGATCAGGCCGCGCGCCGGGAGGACGTAGTCGAGTTTGATGCGGCCGGTGCCGTGCCCGCCCATGTGCTCCATGCGGCCCTTGCGGGCGGCCAGCAGCTGCGTGATGCCGCCGAGGTGCTCCTCCGGGGAGTCGATCGACAGCCGCTCGAACGGCTCGTGCAGCTTGCCGTCGATCATCTTGGTGACCACCTGCGGCTTGCCGACGGTCAGCTCGAAGCCCTCACGGCGCATCTGCTCGACCAGGATGGCCAGCGCCAGCTCGCCACGGCCCTGCACCTCCCAGGTGTCGGGGCGCTCGGTCGGCAGGACGCGGATCGAGACGTTACCGATCAGTTCCTGGTCGAGGCGGGCCTTCACCAGCCGGGCGGTGACCTTGTCGCCGCCGCTGCGGCCGGCCAGCGGCGAGGTGTTGACACCGATGGTCATCGAGATGGCGGGCTCGTCGACGGCGATCCGGGGCAGCGCCTCCGGGTTCTCGACGTCGGCGAGGGTGTCGCCGATGGTGATCTCCGGGATACCGGCGATGGCGACCAGTTCGCCGGCGCTGGCCTCGGTCGCCGGGACGCGGGTGAGCGCCTCGGTGACCAGCAGTTCGGAGATGCGGACGTTCTGGATGCTGCCGTCCTCGCGCATCCACGCCACCGTCTGGCCCTTGCGCAGGCTGCCGGAGTGGATGCGGATCAGCGCGATCCGGCCGAGGAAGTTGGAGGCGTCGAGGTTGGTGACCAGTGCGCGCAGCGGGCCTTCGCGGTCGGCGAAGGGCGGCGGCACGTGGCGCATCAGGGTCTCGAACAGCGGGTCGAGGTTTTCGCTCTCGGGCACCGCGCCGTCGGCGGGCTGCTCCAGGCTCGCCTTGCCCGCTCGCGCGGAGGCGAAGACGACCGGCAGGTCGAGGATCGCGTCGAGGTCGGCGTCCTCGATGTCACCGGCCAGGTCGAGCAGGAGGTCGTGGGTCTCCTCGACGACCTCGGAGATCCGGGCGTCGGGCCGGTCGGTCTTGTTGACGACCAGGATCACCGGCAGGCCGGCCTCGAGGGTCTTGCGGAGCACGAAACGGGTCTGCGGGAGCGGGCCCTCGCTGGCGTCGACCAGCAGCACGACACCGTCCACCATGGACAGGCCGCGTTCGACCTCGCCGCCGAAGTCGGCGTGACCGGGGGTGTCGATGACGTTGATCGTCACCGCGCCCTCGTCGGTCTGGCGCCGGATGGAGGTGTTCTTCGCGAGGATGGTGATGCCTTTTTCCCGCTCGAGCTCCCCGGAGTCCATCACGCGGTCGACGAGTTCGGCGCGTTCCTCGAAGGCACCGGACTGCCGGAGCATGGCGTCGACGAGGGTCGTCTTGCCGTGGTCGACGTGTGCGACGATGGCGACGTTGCGCAGGTCGGGCCGGGTCTTGCCGGACGAGCGGCCGGCATCGACTGCGGTGGCGCTGGCTGCGGGCACGCGAAGGCTCCAAAGGTTTCAAGTTCGGGTGTGGTGCCCGCGCTCGCGCGTTCGAGACACGGCTGGCCGACTTTGGCCATACGCGGACCACACCAGGATACCTGTAGCCCGACTGTGAGCAGCCCCACGCCCCCAGATCGGTTAGGCTCACCTAACGTGTAGGGGTCGCCGACACCGGTCGGAGAAGGAGCGCGCGTGGGCAAGAAACTACCCGACGACCCGCACAAGCTCGTGCGCAAATGGATGAAGTCCGGCAAGGTCAAGAAGAAATGCTGCCGGTCGAAGTCGCGGTGCGGCAAATGTCCCGTTCTCGCGCTGAAAAAGGCGAAAACGAAGATCGCGAAGGCCGCTTAGAAGATCGTCAGTGCACCACCGCCTCGTTGATCGCCCGCAGTTCCGGCGCGGTGCGGGTCGGCGAGAACTCGATCACCTCGTAGCTGGCCATGTGCTTGATCGAGAACGGGTCGGTCGCGAGGATCGCGTCCAGCTTTCCCCTGGCCATGGGCTTGGTGATGATCACGCCGCCGATGCGCGGGTTGCGCCTGCCGGAGGCCAGGAAATTGCCGTGTTCGTACTGTTTGGTCAGCCAGTCGGCGTGATCCGGGAGCACGTAGTCGATTTCTTCGATGGGCGCGGTGTAGGTCAGCAGGACGACGAACATGAGTAGAAGGTAGACCCGGATCTCCAATATGACGGACGTACTGCCCCGGCTGATACGAAGTGTTGACGCACTGTGCCCGGAATGAGTGATCTGCCGCTGCTTTCACGGTTGCGGTAGCATCGTCGGCATGCGCGCGCAGAACGCCCAGTGGTGGCCGCCCTCCGGCGGCCCCGAAGTCCTGCGCTGAACCAGACGAGCGCACCACCAGGCCGCCCCACCGGGCGGCCTTTTTCGTGCCCGGACCCTGGGGCGGCCCGAATCCGGAAGGAAGAAGGCAGATGATCAGGTTGTCCGGGATCACCCCGTCCGGCCACGTCCACGTCGGGAATCACCTGGGGGCCATCCGGCGCTGGGCGGACGAGGGCGGGCCGGACGACCTGTACTTCGTCTCCGACCTGCACGCCATGACGAACTCGCACAATCCGGCGAAACTGCGTTCGATGGCGTCGGAGCAGCTGGCCGTGCTGATCGCGGCCGGGATCGAGCCGGACCGCGTGTTCGTGCAGTCCGACATCGCGCGCGAGCTGGGCGCCCTCAACTGGGTCCTGGAGTGCACCTGCAACTACGGCGAGGCCGCCAGGATGATCCAGTTCAAGGAGAAGTCGAAGGGCCGGGCCGGGGTCCGGCTGTCCCTGCTGACCTATCCGGTGCTGATGGCGGCCGACATCCTGCTGCAGGGTGCGGACGAGGTCCCGGTCGGCGAGGACCAGCGGCAGCACGTCGAGCTGGCTCGAACGCTGGCGAAGCGGTTCAACACCACCTACGGCGACGTGTTCACCATGCCGAAGGCGGTGCTGCCGCCCGCCGGCGCGCGGGTCATGGATCTCGCCGAGCCGACGCGGAAGATGTCGAAGTCGACGAAGGAAGAGGCCGGGGTGATCTTCGTCCTCGACGAGCCCGACCAGGTCCGGCGGAAGGTCAAACGCGCGAAGACCGACGGTGGGTCGAAGCCCGCCTACGCGCCGGAAGCCAGGCCGGGGATGGCGAACCTGCTGGACATCCTCGCGGCGTGCACCCGTGAGAAGCCCGAGGTCCTCGCCGATCGGTTCGACTCCTACGGCCAGGTGAAGGAGGCCGTCGCCGAGGCGCTCATCGAGGAGCTGCGGCCGGTCCGGGAGGGCGCGCTGGCGCTGCTGGCCGACCCCGGTGAGCTGGAGCGGGTGCGCAAGGCGGGGGCCGTCCGGGCGGCGGAACGGGGTGAGCACCGGCTGCAGTCCGCGCTGCGGCTCATCGGCGCGGGCTGAAGTTCCGTGAAGGACTCCTTGAGGGACTCTGGGTCCCTCAAGGAGTCCTTCACGGACTTTCGAGCAGGGTGTGCAGGGCGGGCAGGAGGATCCGGTCGGCGGGCAGCCAGTCGAGGTCGTCGAGTTCGTGCGCGGAGATCCACCGGACGTCCTCGTGCTCCACCGCCCGCGGCTCGTCCCCCGCGCCGACCAGCGTCGCGGCGTAGATCCGCAGCACCTTGCCCTTCGGCAGCGGCACGTCCTCGCCGACCCGGCCCGCGACCGTCACGGCGACGTCCAGTTCCTCCAGGCATTCCCGCGCCAGGGCGGCCTCGTCGCTTTCGCCGTCCTCGACCCGCCCGCCCGGCAACTCCCACTGCCCGGCGTGATCGGCGGGCCAAGCCCGCTGCTGCGCCAGCAACTGTCCGTCCCGCACGATGGCGGCGCCCACGATCACCACGCGCACACCCTACGGCCGAGCGTGCTTGGAGCCGGATCACGTGTGTTTGAAGGCGGAAGACCGTGTTCCGGCTTCAGTCACGCGTGTTCCGGCTCCGATCACGCGCCGGGGCGCGCCGCCTGCCACACGACCTGGAACCGGGCCCCGCCATCGGGTGATTCGCCGACGCGCACCCGGCCTCCCCGGCGCCGGACGGCCTCCGCGACCATCGCCAGCCCCAGCCCGGTGCCGCCCGAGGACCGCGCCCGCGAATCGGACACGCGGTAGAAGCGGTCGAAGACCCGTTCCCGGTGCTCAGGGGCGATGCCCGGACCGTCGTCGTCGACCACCACCCGTACGGTGGACCGCGCCGCGAGCACCGACACCACGATCTCGCTCCGCGCGTACCGGCAGGCGTTGCGCAGCAGGTTGCTCAGCACCAGTTCGACCTCGGAGTGCGTGGCCAGCGCCCAGGCCGTCCCGACCGTGCCGCTCACCCGGATCTCGGGTGCGCCGGACGGCATCCGCGCGACCGCGGCCCGCACCTCGCTCACCAGCTCGACCGGTTCCGCGGGCGGGACCTCCCCCGCGTCCGACCTCGCCAGCGCCAGCAGCCCGTCGAGCAGCGCGGAAAGCCGTTCCGCCTCCTCCAGGATGTCGGACAGCGTCTCCTGCGAGAGGTCGGGATCGGGATTGGCGACGGCGACCTCGGCCTGCACCCGGATCGACGCGACCGGCGAGCGGAGCTCGTGCGCGGCGTCCCCGGTGAACCGCCGGAGCCGGTCGGCGCCCTCCTCCTGCCGCGCCAGCAGCGCGTTGAACTCCTCGGCCAGCGCGCGGAGTTCGTCGTGCGAATCCGGGAGCGGCAGCCGCGCGCCCGGCGGGAGGGCCCGCACCGAGCCGCGCATCCGCGCCACCGGCCGCAGGGCGAACCGCACCAGCAGCCACGTCGCGATCCCCGCGCCCACCGCGCCGACGGACGCGACCACGAACAGCCACAACCCGCCGGAGTGCACGGCCGTCGCGAAACCGACCAAGCCCGCACCCGCGACGACGAGCCGTTGCTGCCCATCGGGTGCGGTGACGACGGTGCCCGCCCAGCGCCAGCTGTGCTCGCCGCCGGTCGTGATCGATTCGCCAGCCTTCAGCGCGCGGACGTCCGTGGGGCCGAGGTTCGCCGGCGGCAGGCCGTCCACCGGCCCGCCGGCGGTGTCGAGGACGCGGACGGTGACCGCCGACCCCGTGGGCGTCCGCCCGGCCGAGACGTCGGCCTTGGCGGTCTCCAGCTGAGCGCTCAGCTCGTCGTCGACCGAGCCGATCAGCAGCGGCTGGAGGTTGTCCCCCGCGACCGCCGCCAGCCCGAGCAGGAAGCCGAGCGTGACCGTGGCCGTGAGCAGGGTGATCCGGACCTGGAGCGAGCGGCGGCGCCACCAAGACGGCGAGCCGATCACCCCTGTCCCGCCGGGGCGATCACTTCGTCGAGCTGCGGATCCGAGGCCAGGTATCCGTGCCCGCGCACGGTCCTGACCAGGGCGCCCGCGCCGACCGCGTCGAGTTTGCGGCGCACATAGCCGACGTAGACCTCGACGACGTTGCGGGTCGCGGCCTGCTCGTCGCCCCAGACGGCGCGCAACAGCTCGTCCTTGGTGACGACCGTCCCGGCCCGGCCGGCCAGCACCTCCAGCAGCGCGAACTCACGGGGGCTGAACGCCACGTCGACGCCGTCGTAGCGAACCTGCCGCAGGCTCCGGTCGACTTCCAGCGCGCCGATGCGCAGCGGCCCGCGGGTCCCGTCCGGCGACGCCCGCCGCAGCACCGCGCGCACCTGGGCGACCAGCACGACGAACGAGAACGGCTTCACGAGGTAACCGTCGGCGCCGAGGTCGAGGCCGTCGGCCTGGTCGACTTCGCCGTCCTTCGCCGAGATCATCAGCACCGGCGTGGTGACGCCGAGCGCGCGCAGCCGTTCCAGCACGCGGTAGCCGGAGAGCCCCGGAAGCATGATGTCGAGCAGGACGACGTCGAAGGAGCCCGTCTGCGCGAGCCTCAGGCCGCTTGGCCCGTCGGCCGCCGTGACCACGTCCATGTCCTCGGCGCGCAGCCCCCGCTGCAACGCCTTGCGCACGCCGGGCTCGTCGTCGACCACCAGCACTCGAGGTTTCACGCTCTTCATCATTCACGCTTTCACCAGCTCACGCGCGACCTCTCAGCGCCATCTCAGCCGGGGAGGCGGAGTCTGAGTGGTATCTCAGCGTTTCCGGGGAAGCGTTGTCGCCAAGACCCGAGCACACTGGGGTTCGGGGAAACAGGGAGAGACAGCATGGATCCGAAGAGGAAGGCCATCACCGCGGCGGTGGTGGGTACGGCACTCGGCGTCGGCGGCCTCGCCGTCGTCGCGATGCCGGCCACCGCGGGCGACGCGCCCGTCCTGCCGCAGATCAGCGCCGAAGAGCTGGTGCAGTCGACGCTCAACGCGAAGCCGTCGGCGTTCGACGGGAAGGTCAAGGTCAGCAACGACCTCGGCCTGCCGCAGGTCGGCAGCACCCTGCCCGGCGTCTCGGCGCTCGACGTCGACTCGGCGCAGATTTCGACCGACGGCGCGGGCAAGAGCAAGGTTTCGCTCACCGAGGGCTCCAGCCAGCAGACCATCGTCCGGAACGGCCAGACCGTCTGGGAGTACAGCTCCAAGGACAACTCGGCCACCAAGGTGACCATCCCGGACGGGCTGGCCAAGGAGCACCAGGCCGAGAGCAAGAACGTCGACCCGGCCACGGTCGCGTCGGAACTGCTCGGCAAGGTGCGCGAGAGCAGCACGATCGCCGTCAGCGGGACGGCCTCGGTGGCGAACCGGTCCGCGTACGAACTGGTGCTGACCCCGAAGCCGACCGAGCGCACGCTCCTGCGCGAGATCCGCGTCGCGATCGACGACCAGACCCGGCTGCCGCTGCGGGTCACGGTGCTGGCCAACGGCACCTCGTCCCCGGCGCTGGAGGTCTCGTTCAGCGAGATCAACTTCGCGGCCCAGCCCGCGTCGAACTTCGAGTTCACCCCGCCGAAGGGCGCGAAGGTGACCGAGAAGACCGCCGAGGTCGACCCGAAGAACCGTGAGCTGGCCGAGCAGGCGAAGTCCGAAATCAAGGTCGTCGGCGACGGCTGGGACACCGCGATCACGGGCAAGATCCCGGCCGACGCGCTGGCCAAGGCCGGCGAGGCCAAGGACGAGGAAGGCCGCCAGGTCGACCCGAAGGCGCTGCTTTCGCGGTTCGCCAAGCCGGTCAGCGGCGCGTGGGGCAGCGGCTGGCTGGTGACCACCAAGGTCGGCAGCGGCGTGCTGACCGACGACGGCCGCTACGCCGCCGGCGCGGTGCCGGAGCAGGTCCTCTTCGAGGCTTTGGCCGCGAAGTGACCACCACGTTCGAAGCCGGGACGGACGCCTCCCAGGAGGCGTCCGCTCCGGCGGTACCCATGGCGGCCCGCACCAGGGGCCTGCGCAAGGTCTACGGCCGCACGGTGGCCGTGGACCACGTCGATCTCGACGTTCCCGAAGGCGCCGTGCTGGGGATGCTCGGCCCCAACGGATCGGGCAAGACGACGACCATCCGGATGCTGCTCGGTCTCGTGCGGCCCACCGAGGGCGAGGTCGAACTCTTCGGCAAGAAGATGCCCGACGAGGCGGCGCACGCGCTGCCCGACGTCGGCGCGCTCGTCGAAGGACCGGGTTTCCACCCTTTTCTCTCCGGGCGCGAGAACCTGCTGCGCGTGGCCGCGGCCGAACCGAGGCTGGCCTCGGCCGGGATCCCCGGAGCGGTCGACGCGGCGCTTGAGCGCGTCGGGCTGACCGACGCCGCGACCAGGCGCTACAAGGGGTATTCGCTGGGGATGAAGCAGCGGATGGGGCTGGCGAGCGCGCTGCTCGTGCCGCGCCGGATGGTCGTGCTCGACGAGCCGACCAACGGCCTCGACCCGGCGGGGACCAGGGAGATCCGCCGGATCATCGCCGAACTGCACGCCGACGGCGTCACCGTGCTGGTGTCGTCGCATCTGCTGGCCGAGGTCGAGGCGACCTGCACGCATGTCGCGGTGCTCCAGTCCGGGAACGTGATCGCCCAGGGCGAGCTCTCGGAGCTGCTGGAATCGGGGAACGCGGCGCTGCTGGTGCGGACGCCGGACGGCGAACTCGCGGTGGAGACGTTGCGGGAGAACAGGATCGGCAGCAGGCTCACCCCGGACGGCGTCCGCGTGGACCTCACCGCCGCCGAGGCCCCGGACGTGCTGCGTCATCTGGTGACGGCCGGGGTGGCCGTGCACGAGGCGGCGCGGGCGCGGACCGGCCTGGAGGACCTGTTCGCCCGGCTGACCCAGCCGGAGTCCACTGTAGACGGTGAGGGGGAGTCGTGACCCACGCTCTGGCCGCGGCACCCGCGGCGAGGACCGGCCGGGACAGCATCGGCCTGCTCCGGTTGTATCGCGCCGAACTGCGCTGGATCTTCCGGCGGCCCCGCACGCTGGCCGTACTGGGCCTGCTCGCGCTGATCCCGATCGTGATCGGGGTCGCGCTGACACTGGTCGACCCCTCGGAAGCGAACGGCGGCGGCGGTGGCGGGGACGGCGCGCTGCTCGCCTCCGCGATGAACAACGGGTTCATCCTTCCGGTCGCGGCGCTGACCATGACACTGGCGCTGCTGCTCCCCCTCGCTTCGGCGATGGCCGGGGCGGACGCGATCGCCGGCGAGGCGGCCCACGGGACGCTGCGCGGCTGGCTGATCGCGCCGGTCGGGCGGGGGAAGCTGCTCGCGATCAAGGCCTTCGGCGTCGCGACGGTGTCGGTGGTCGCGGTGCTGGCGATGACGTTCACCGGTTTCGTGACCGGGCTGATCATCAGCGGCACCGACTCGATGTTCACCCTCACCGGTTCGACGCTGAGCGTCTGGGACGCGCTGGGCAGGCTTCTGGTGGTGGCGCTGTGGATCACCCTCCAGCTGTGGGCGGTCGGCGCGGTCGCGCTCGCCATCTCGTCGTTCACCGAGCACCCGATGCTGGTGGTCGCCTCGGTGCTGGCCGGGACGATCGTGTTCACCATCCTCGGCTTCCTGGACGCGGTCTCGTGGCTTCATCCGTTCCTGCTCAACAAGGATTGGGCGCAGGCGCCTGCCGCGGTACTGATGGATCCGCTGGACATGTCGATGCTCGGCGAAGGCGCTCTGCGGGCAGCTTGCTACATCGTCATCGGGCTCTCCATCGCCTACGCGCGCCTGACCACCCGGGACGGCTGACCTCCCGCGTTTCGTCCTCTGGACGCGGTACTCGCGCACCGCGTCCAGAGGACTCATCGCGAACAGAAGACCGCCGTCGCCATGGAGACCACCGCTTCGGTGGACGGGTCCCGCTCGTGCGGGTTGAGCGACAGGGTCAGCGACTTGCCCTTCCCGTCGGTGAAGGCGACGGTGAGGTAGCCGATCAGCTGGCCCGTATGCCCCCACACCGGTTTGGGGCCGGTCGCACAAGGGATCGCGAACTCCTGCAAGCCCAGGCCGTAACGGAACAGCGGAACGGCGTCCCTCATCCGCCGCATCTCCGTGAGGCTCGCCCGGCTTGTCAGCCTGCCCTCGATCAGGGCGGTGACGAAGGTGCTCAGGTCGCCTGTGGTGGAGACCATCTCACCGGCCGCCCAGTCCAGAGAGGGATCCATGTCGGTGGCGTCCACGATCGACGGTGGGGTCGTCGGCAGCGGTTCATAGCCGCGGGCGTGCGGGACGGGCAAGGAGGAGCGGTGACCCGGCACGCTGGTGTGCGTGAGGTGGAGCGGGCGCAGGATTCGCCGCGTCACCTCCTCGCCATACGGGCGTCCGGTCAGCTTCTCGATCAGCAGACCGGCGACGACGTAGTTGGTGTTCGAGTAATGCCAGGACTCTCCCGGATTCTCGAAGTCCGGGCCCTCCGCGAACGCCACCTTCAGCAGTTGCGAAGGCGTGTAGTCGTCGAAGCGGGCATCGGCTCGCCAGCGATTGGTCGAGTATCCGGGCTCGCTCATGTAGTCGTGCAGGCCGCTGGTGTGCTGCAGGACGTGCCGGACGGTGACGCGACCGCCGTCGGGCACGACACCGGGCAGGTGGCGCTCGATCGGATCGTCGAGTGCCAGCCGCCCCTCGTCGGTCAGCTGCAGGAGGACGGTGGCCGCGAAGGTCTTGGTGACGCTGCCGACGCGGAAGTGACCGCCGTCGACCGCGGGCGTCCCGGAGGCCAGGTCACGCACGCCCACCGCGCTCGACCATCGGCGGGTGCCGTTCCGGACGTGGATCAGCCCGGCGGTGATGTCCCGGCCGTCGGCGAGGGCGGTGAGCCTGGCGTGCAACTCGGCGACCGGGATTTCCGGCGTGGCCGGTGCGGCGGCCGGGCTGATCGCGAGAACGAAGGACAAGATCGTCTTCAGGAGCATGGGGACGACGGTATGACGGGCGAGCCCGGCCGCCACTGAGGAAAACCGCAGGTTTCGGACCGGATTACCGCATTCCGAGGGCCTGTCGACGTTGCGAAAGCCACGTTCGCCTCACCCCTCAACGAACGCGGAGCTGGGCGACGCCGTCCGGGTCCAGAGCGAGCCGCACGGTGTCACCCGGGCGCAGATCGGCGGTGACCGGCGCGACCGCGTCCACAGTGGACAGATCACCGCCGGGCGCGACCACGAGCCGGACGTGCTCCCGCCGGTGCACCACGGCGACGACCTCGCCCTCGACGCCGTCCGGAGCGACCCGGAGACCGTGCGGGCGCAGGCCGAGGCGCACCGCGCCGTCCTCGGCATCGGGCAGCGCGACCTCGCCGAGCGGCGTCCGCACCACCCCGCCGGAGGCCGCGCCGTCGACGAACGTGGTCACGCCGAGGAACCGCGCCACGCCTTCGTCCACCGGCTGCCGCCAGACGCGGCGCACCGCGCCCTCCTGCCGGATCTCGCCGTCTTCGAGCACGGCGACGCGGTCGGCGAGCGTGAACGCCTCTTCCTGATCGTGCGTGACCAGCAGCGCGGTGATCTTGCTGCGCCGCAGCAAAGCCGCGAGGTCGATCGCCAGCTGTTCGCGCAGTCCGGCGTCCAAACCGGACAGTGGTTCGTCCAGCAGCAGCAACCGCGGCTCCGGCGCCAGCGCGCGGGCCAGTGCCACGCGTTGCGCCTGCCCGCCGGACAGCTCGGTCACCCGCCGCCGCTCGTAGCCGGTGAGCCCGACCAGCTCCAGCAGCGCGCGGACGCGGTCAGCGTGCTCGCCGCGCGGGACGTCGTGCATCCGCAGGCCGAACGCGATGTTCGAGGCGACGTCCTTGTGCGGGAACAGCTGCCCGTCCTGGAAGACCAGCCCGAACTCCCGCCGGTGCACGGGGACGCCGGCGAGGTCCTCGCCGTCCCACCGCACGGTGCCCGACGTCAGCGGCTCCAGGCCGGTGATCGCCCGCAGCAGCGTCGACTTCCCCGAACCGGACGGGCCGAGCAGCGCCAGCACCTCACCGTCGGCGATGTCCAGCCGGGCGTCCTTCACCGCCGCGAAGGATCCATAGTGGACGGTCAAGTCCCGTACCGACAGCGACACTAGAACTCCCCTACCGAATTCTGCCCGCGGACCGCGCCGAACCGGTCGATCAGCACCACCGCCACCACGGTCACGATCATGAGCAGCGCGCAGGCCGCGTAGGCCATCTGGTTGTTCAGCTCCCCCGGGCGCGAGATCAGCGTCGCGACGGCGACCGGCAGCGTCGGCGCGTCCGGCCTGGCCAGGAAGCTCGTCGCGCCGAATTCGCCGAGCGCGACCACGTAACCGAAGCCGGCCGCCGCGACCAGCGAACGCGCCGTCAGCGGCAGATCGATCTCGCGCCACACCCGGCCGGGGCTCGCGCCGAGCGTCGACGCGGCCTGCCGCAGCCGGACGTCGACCGACCGCAGCACCGGCAGCACCATCCGCACGATCAGCGGGATGATCACCAGCGCCTGCGCGAGCGGCACCAGCAGCGGCGACGTCCGCAGGTCGCCCGGCAGCGCGTCGAGCGTGACGAGATAGCCGAACCCGACGGTGACCGCGGACACGCCCAGCGGCAGCATCAGCGCGGCGTCCATCGTCTCGCCCATGCCACGGGCCAG
Organism: Amycolatopsis sp. NPDC058340; assembly: GCF_042723975.1. Taxonomy (NCBI): domain Bacteria; kingdom Bacillati; phylum Actinomycetota; class Actinomycetes; order Pseudonocardiales; family Pseudonocardiaceae; genus Amycolatopsis; species Amycolatopsis sp. NPDC058340. Next base: position 19,425 of record NZ_JBHXIB010000060.1, read on the forward strand.
CCTGCCCGGCGTGCGGCGCAACGCCACCAGCACGACCGAGGCCAGCACCCCGACGATCATCGCGAGCGTCGTCGCGTCGAACGCCGTCCGCAGCGACATCGACGCCGCGTCCCAGCCGGAGATCCGAAGGGCGCCACTGGAGCCGTGCCCGGCGAGCGCTTCGTACCCGGCGAGGCTCCAACCGTCCGAAGTGGACACGGATTCGACCAGGAGTGCCACGATCGGCGTCATCAGGAGCGCGATCACCGCGAGCCCGGCGGTCACCGCCCACCACTCGCCGCCCCTCGGCCGCCGCGCTGTCTCGCTCCGCGAACGCAGCCGCACCGCGTTCTCCCGGCGCCGCCTCGCCAGCGCGCCGACGACCAGCGCGGCGACGACGGCGGCGAACTGCACCAGCGACAACGCCGCCGCGCCGGAGAGGTCGAGCAGTTCGACCGTGCGCAGGTAGATCTCGGTCTCCAGGGTGCGGTACTTCGCCCCGCCGAGGATGAGCACGACCCCGAAGCTGGTGGCGCAGAACAGGAAGACCACCGCGGCCGACGACGCGACGGCAGGCGCGAGCGCGGGCAGCGTCACCGAACGGAAGGCACGCCACGGCGACGCGCCGAGCGCACGGGCCGCGTCCACCGTGCGCGGGTCGAGATGGCTCCACAGCCCGGAAACCGTGCGCGCGACGACGGCGACGTTGAAGAAGGCGTTGGCCAGCACCAGCGGCAGCAATCCGCCGTCGGGCCAGAGCGCGCGGAACGCCAGGCCGACCACGACCGTCGGCAGCACGAACGGCACCAGCACGAGCGTCCGGACCAGCGAGACCCCCGGCAGCCGCACCCGCGCGAGCAGGAACGCGACCGGCAGACCCGCCAGCACCGCGACGATCGTCGAGACCCCGGCACTTGCGACGGTGAATCCGGCGAGTTTCCAGGTCAGCGGGTCGCCGACGGCCGTGCCGACCCCGCCGGAGCCGAAGCCCCTGCCGATGATCGCCGCGACCGGCCAGGCGAAGAACACCACGAGAAAACCGAGCGGCAGCACGGCGAGTGCGGCCAGCCCGGCTCCACGGAAAGTCGGCCTGGTGGTACTCAGCCTTCGAGTAGCGTGCGCCACTGGGCGATCCACTGCTCGCGCCCGGCCTGGATCTTGGCCGGTTCGAGCGTCTTCGGCTGCTGCGGCAGCGGCGCGGCCTGAGCCCAGCCCTGCGGGAGCTCGACGCCCTGACGGGCCGGGTACACGTACATGTTGCTCGCCACGGTGACCTGGAACTGCTGCGACAGCAGGAAGTCCACGACCTTGCGGGCCTTCTCGACCTGTTTGCCGCCCGCGAGCACACCCGCGTACTCGACCTGCCGGTAGCAGGTGTCGAGCAGTGCCTTCGTGCGCGGCTTGCCGTCGTCGCCGATCTCGGCGGCGGGCGAAGAGGCGTAGGAGACGACGATCGGGCGCGGGCCCTTGCCCGAGGAGCCGGAGAACTCCTTGGAGTAGGCCTCTTCCCAGCCGCTGACCGTCTTGAGCCCGTTGGCCTTCAGCTGCGTCCAATACCCCTGCCAGCCCTGCTCGCCGAACTGGGCGACGGTGCCGAGCAGGAACGCCAGCCCGGGCGACGACGTCGCGGGGCTCTCGGCGACCATCAGGTCCTTGTATTTGGCGTCGGTCAGATCCGCGAACGACTTCGGCTCCGGGATCCCCTTGTCCGCGAAGTACCGGGTGTCGATGTTGACGCAGACGTCGCCGAGGTCCACCGCGGAGAGCCGGTGCCCTGGGTCGACGGAGTAGCGCTGCGGGCCGCGATCGGCCTCCGGGCTGGTGTACTGCTCGAAAACGCCCTCGGTGAGCGCGCGCGAGGCGAACGTCGAGTCGATGCCGTACGCGACGTCACCGATCGGATTCGCCTTGGTGAGCACCAGTTTGTTGGTCAGCGCGCCGGCGTCACCCTGTTTGAGCACGGAGATCTTGATCCCGGACTGCCGCTCGAACGCGTCGAGGACCTCCTGGGGCGCGAGCCACGAGTCGTGTGTCACGAGCGTGACCGTCGCCGGCGCCTGCGGGTCGTTCCCCGTGTTCCCGGAGAGCGAGCAGCCCGCGACGAGGGCGGCCACCGTGCCAGCCGCAACGACCGTGCGGAGGGCGCGTTTCATCTAGCCTCCTGCGTTCTTCAAGGGGGGACCCGTGGCAAACGTGCAGCGTAGCCGACGGCGTACCACCATGGAGTCATGGCGGAAATCTTGAACGACCAGCAGGCCGACGAAGCCGTGACCAAGCTCTCCGGCTGGACTCGTGACGGCGTGACGATCGAGCGGACGGCGAAGCTGCCGAGCTTCCCCAAGGCCATCGAAGCGGTGGACAAGGTCGCCGAACTGGCTGAGGCGGCCGACCACCATCCCGACATCGACATCCGCTGGCGGACGGTGACGTTCCGGCTCAGCACGCACTCCGCCGGAGGGCTGACGGAGAAGGACTTCTCGCTCGCGTCGCAGATCGACGGGGTACTCGCGGATATGTGACGTCCGCTACGACCGCGCCACAACTCCGCTTCTCGGACGTCACCCCGGTAGGGACACAACGAGAAAGGACGAGTGATGACGCAGGCGATCGTGGTGGGGTTCTCGGCGTTCGGCGCGATGGTGGCGGCCGCCGCCGGAGTGCTCTGGTACACCGCGCGCGAGCGGCATCACCAGCACGATCAGTGATCTTGATCACACCACCGCTTCGAAGGTAACGCGGAGCCTGATCAACGCGCTGTTCCCGGCGGACCTGTCGCTTCTCTCCCCCGGGGAACCGCCGTGAACAACGCCTCGATCACCGCCGCCCAGCGCGCCTGGGTGACCACCTTCGCCGCCGCCATCACGCTGCTGACGATCGTCGTGCTCGGCCTGCTCGGCTAACCCGGGCCCCGCCCCACCGCCACCCTCAACGGGCAGGCTTCGCCTGGCTGCCGGCCAAGGACGCCTCACGGGCGGCGACGAGCTCCGGAAGGTGCTCCGCCGCCCACTTACGGCACGCCTCCATCGGCTCGAACAACGTCCGGCCGAGCGAGGTGAGCTCGTATTCCACCCGCGGCGGTGTCTCGTCGTACGCCGTCCGCGTGATCATGCCGTCGCGCTCCAGAGCCCTGAGGGTCTCCGTGAGCACCTTCGGCGTGACTCCCCTCAAAGGCACCCGCAGCTCGGAGAACCGGCGCGGTCCTTCTTCCAGGCACTGCACGACCAGGCCCGCCCATTTGTCGCCGATCCGGAACGGGGTCAGGTTCGACGGGCAGCCGGGCGCGAACATGTCGGGACTCAGCGGTTTCACCCCTCCGAAGTTACCCTCGCCCACGCCGTCGTTCGTCCGCCAGCAACCCGCGAGTGACCTCGGCCAGCCGATTCGCCGCGGCGGGTTCGAATCCCGGGCCGGTCGCCGCGATCCGCCGCCCTTCCACGAACGCGCTGAGCGGCTCGGCGGGCGGGTCGTCGATCCGCGCGATGATCGGCACGATGCCTTCCCCGACGGGTTTCCCATATCTCTTCAACGCTTCGACGTGGGCAGCGGTCGCCGCGTCGTACTCCCCGGAGAAGCTCGTCGAGACACCGCCGGGGTTGAGCAGCACGGACGAGATCCCGCTCGCGGCATGTTCGGCGGCGAACGCGACGCCGAGCAGGTCGTTGGCCCGTCCCGCCTGCATTTGCGCGGCGACGCCGTCATAGCCCCTCGTCAGCGAAAGGTCATGCCAGCGGATCTCGGGCTTGGGCACCCCCGGACCGGAGACGTTGACGACGACGGGCCGTTCGGCCCGGCCCAAGGCGGCGGCGAGCCCGTGGCTGAGCAGATAACGACTGAGGTACTCCAACGCGAAGGTGCTTTCGATGCCTTCAGCCGTCTCCACCCTGGTCGAACGGAAGTGGCGGGCGCACAGCACCAGCGCGTCCACGACCGGGAACGTGGTGGTGATCCGCTCGACGACCTCACGGTTGCGCGCGATGAGGCCGAGGTCCGCCTGGATGAAAGTCGCGCGGTCCGCTTCGCCGAACACCGCGCCTTTCGCCGCGTCCCGGCCGAGCACGACGACGGTGTCGCCTCGGCCGAGGTACTCCATCGCGAGGGCCTTGCCCATCCCGTCGGTACCGCCGGAGATCACGATCGTCTTCACCGGTCACCCCCGCCCGGCAGGCGCGCGGCGGCGGCGAGCAGGACGACCATCGTGCCCGCGACGAACCAGTACACGGCGTGCAGACCCGCGACCGGGCCGGTCGTGGTGGCGAGGATCAACGCGACCACGGCGACACCGATCGAACCGCCGAGCTGGTTGAGCATGTAGAGCACCGAACTTCCCTGTGGCACCAGAGGTCCCGGCAACGTGCGATACACCGCTCCCATCGCGGGCGGGCCGACGAAACCGAGCCCGGTGCCGAGGGCCAGCCCGGCGAGCACCACCGCCGCGTCGCCGGTCCCCGCGTCGAACGTGGTGAAGAGGACGGCACTCATGGCGGCCACGAGACCGCCTGCCAGCGCCAGGGTGCGTGAACCGACCCGGTCACTGACGCGTCCCGCCAGCGGGGCGGCGACCGCGGCCCCGACGCCCAGCGGCGCGACGAGCAGCCCGGCCACGAGCGCCCCGTGTCCCCCGGCCTGCTGGAAGTACAGCGGGAGCACGATCAGGCTCGCGAACATCGCCAGCCCGGTCAGCGCCATGACGGTCACACTCGCGGCGAACCCGCGACGGGCGAACAGCCGGACGTCGACCAGGGGCGCCTCACCGCGCAGCGCGTGAACCACGTAACCGGCCAGCAAGAGAACGCCAGCCACCAGTGGGACGAGCACCGGCGAAGAGAGAAGGTCCGCGCCGTTCGCGGCTTGGGACAGCACCAGGAGCAGGCCCGCGAAACCCGGCCCGAGCAGGGCGACACCGAGGATGTCGAGCCGTGCCCGCCGCTCGGCAGGAGGATCCGCGGGCATGACGCGCAGCGCGAGCAGCACCGCCAGCGCGCCGAGCGGCACGCAGAGCAGGAACATCCATCGCCAGCCGAGACCCTGCAGCACCACGCCGCCGAGCACCGGGCCGAGCACGGGACCGAGCGAGAGCACGGCGGCCATCAGCCCCATCACGCGGCCCGCGCGCCGCGGCCCGGCGGCGCGGGCGAGCAGGGTGAGCACGAGCGGATCGAGGATGCCCGCGCCGATCCCCTGCAGCACGCGGAAGGCGATCAGGCTTTCGATGTCCCACGCCAGCCCGCACCCGAGCGAGCCGGCGAGGAAGACGCCGAGCCCGGCGAGCCACATCCGCTTGCCGCCGAAGGCCTCACCCGCCCAGCCGGTCACGGGGATGGTGACGGTGACCGCGAGCAGGAACCCGGTCGAAACCCAGCCCACGGTGCCCAGCGAGGCTTCGAAGTCCTCGGCGAGGTCGCGGATCCCGACGGCGACCATCGTGCTGTTCAGAATGCCCAGCGCCCCGCCGAGCAGGATCACGCCGATCAGCAGCCGCAGCGCGGAGCCCAGCCGATCGTCCCGGGTGGTTGTCATGCTCTTCCCTTCGAAACAGACTCACCAGTCTGATTTTTCAGACCGGTGAGTCCGAGACTAGCAGGTCTGTTTTGCCAGACTTGCGAGTCTGCCTATCCGGTCGTCCCGGTACGCTGAGCGCATGAGTGGAACTGGTACGGCCCGAGGCCGGATCGACAAGCGGCAAGCGATCCTCGACGCGGCTTTCACCGTTTTCGCGCGAGAGGGATACGCGCAGGCGGGCGTGGACGTGATCGCGGCCGAAGCGGGCGTCGCCAAGGCCACCGTGTACAGCCATTACGGCGACAAGGAGAGCCTGTTCCGCGAGACGGTCTCCGCGTCGGCGGATCGGGCGCTGGCCGAGAACCTGGCCGTGGTCGAGCGGCTCACCGGCGCGGGCGACGATCTCCGCGCCACGCTGGAGACGGTCGGCTGGAAACTGCTCGAGTGCTACTGCGCCGACCGCTCGTGGGCGCTGCGACGGCTGCTCGCGGCCGAGACGGGCCAGTTCCCCGACCTGCTCGACGTCATCCACACGCGTGCGGCGGACCGCGTGGCCGAAGCACTGGCCGACCGGCTCGCCCGCCTGACCGTCTCCGGGCACCTTCGAACAGCGGACCCGCTCTTGGCCGCGGACCAGTTCTTCGCGCTGCTGTCCGGTCCGGCCGACAAGCGGGCGAGGCTCGGCACCCGCCCCACTCCCGAGGCCGAACTTCGCGCCATCGCCGAGGCCGCCGTCGACACCTTCCTGAAGGCCTTCGGCGCCCAGGGCTGAGGAAACGTCACGGAAAGGAAAAAGGGGACGATCGGAGGTTGCTCTCCGAGCCGCGTGACTCTTAGCTACTCGAACGAGTTTCTCCGAGAAGTGAGGGGTGTTCCATGGCAGGTCTGCGCAGACGTGAGGTGCTCGCGGGCGCGGTGGCACTGGCGGGCGCGGCGACGATCGGGTTGAACCCCGGCACCGCCGCCGCGGCCACGCAACAACGTCCGGGCGCGCAGTTCCCGCCGTCGCTGGAGTTCGGCGATTACCCCGTGGTCGCACGGGTCCGTTCGCGGCGGGCGCTGGAGCACCTGCGGGTGCTCAGCGACAAGATCGGCCCCCGGATCGCCGGCACCGAGGGCGAACTGCGGGCCAGGGACTACATCGCGAAGGTCCTTCGCGACCTGCGCTACCAGGTCACGTTGCAGCCGTTCCCGATCGCCGACAAGTTCCTTGGCAGCCTGTCGATCGGGCGCGACAGCTGGCAGACCGGCTCGTCGCCGCAGGGCTTGCAGGACGTCACGCGCGAGGCCGTCGTCGTCGACGCCGGCGACGGCAGCACCCTGCCCGACGACCTGACCGGCAAGATCGTGCTGATCGCCGCCGTGGCGAACAAGGCCGACGCTTACCTGACGGCCGCGCAGCGCGGAGCGGACGCCGTGCTGCTCGGCCGGATCGGCGCCGACCCGGCACGCAAGCTGTCCGCGTTCTCGCCGACGCTGGCCACCCCGGTCACCATCCCGGTGCTCGGCCTGGCCCAGGTGCAGGTGGAGCGCCTGCGCGAACGGCTCGCCAAGGGGTCGGTCACCGTCAAGGCGACGGCGACGCACCACAAGAACCTGACGTCGTACAACGTCATCGCCGAGCGGCCCGCCACGTTCCCCGGCAAGGACGACGGCGTGGTCATGGTGACCGCGCACTACGACAGCGTCCCCGGCTCCCCCGGCGCCAACGACGACGGCAGCGGCACCGTGCTGTGCCTGGAACTGGCGCGCGTCCTGCGCTACCTGCCGACGAACAAGACGCTGCGGATCGCGCTGTGGGGCTCGGAGGAGTACGGGCTGATCGGCTCGCGGCACTACGTCAAGAACCTGTCCGACCCGGAAGCGAAGCGGATCGCGGGCTGCTTCCAGAACGACATGGTCGCCACCAGCTGGGACCCGGCGGTCACCTACTGGCTGCTTTCGGTCGACGGCGCCGACAACGCCACGACCGCGGCCGTCAACGCCGCCGCCAAGCGGCTCGGCTACGACCCGCGGGTCAAGGGTCCGGTGGCGCGCGGTTCGAGCGACCACGTGCCGTTCTTCGAGCGCGGGATCGCTTCGGGCAACTTCAGCTGGCGTGGCGAAACCGGCCCGGCGCTGCTGGAGCCGACGTACCACACGCCGGAAGACACCATCAAGGACAACGTTTCCCTTGAACGGCTTCAGGTCTCACTGGAGCTGATCGGTTCGGCGGCGTACAGCCTGCTGCGGAAGTGAGCCGGGCTCGTGAGTGGTAAGGACGGTTAGAACCGTCCTTACCACTCACGAGGCCGTGGCCCAGGTGCCACTCTGATCGAGTGACGCCTTCTTCGGACGAGCGGCCCGCCGCATCCCCGGTGACCATCACCCAGTACCAGATCCTCGCCACGCGACGTCAGGCCTTCGACACGCTGATGTGGCAGGTCCCCGCGCTTTCCCTGACAGCGCAGTCCTTTCTCCTGTCCCTCGCCTACGGGGCACAGTCGTCGCCGCTCGCGGCCGCCGTCACGGGGCTCCTGTCCACGATCGTGTCGGCGATGTCGATCCAGCTGTTGCTCCGGCAGCGGCAGAACGAGGTCACCGACTCGGTCCTGCTGCACCGCATCGAACGGGAACACGGCTGGCCGGAAATCTTCGCCACAGGCGAGATCAGGGCAAGGAACGCCGGCCGGACGCGCCGCCGGATGATCCGGCTCCGGTCCTACCGGATCTGGACCGGCGGACTGGCACTCTTCGGGATCGCCGGCTTCGTGGCCTTCCTGCGGGCCGTCTTCTAGACGTCGCAAGTCGTACCGGGAAAGATCAGACGTTGAAGCGGAACTCCACCACGTCGCCGTCGGCCATGACGTAGTCCTTGCCCTCCATGCGCACCTTGCCCGCGGACCGGGCGGCGGCCATCGAGCCGTTCTCGATCAGGTCGTCGAACGAGACGACCTCGGCCTTGATGAAGCCGCGCTCGAAGTCGGTGTGGATGACGCCCGCGGCCTGCGGGGCGGTCGCGCCCTGCGGGATCGTCCAGGCGCGCGACTCCTTGGGGCCGGCGGTCAGGTACGTCTGCAGGCCGAGGGTGTGGAAGCCGGCGCGCGCGAGGGAGTAGAGGCCCGGCTCGTGCTGGCCGACGGACTCCAGCAGCTCGCGCACGGACTCCTCGTCGTCCAGTTCGAGCAGTTCGGCTTCGACCTTGGCGTCGAGGAAGACCGCGTCGGCCGGGGCGACCAGCTTGGCCAGCTCCTCGCGGCGCGACTCGTCGGTGAGGATGCCTTCGTCGGCGTTGAAGACGTAGAGGAACGGCTTCGTGGTGAGCAGGCTCAGCTCGCGCAGCGCCTCGAAGTCGACCTCCTTCTGCGCCTGGAAGAGGGTGCGCCCGGCGTCGAGGATCTCCTTCGCCTTCTGGGCGTTGTCGAGCGCGGGCTTGTTCTCCTTCTTCGTCCGCGCTTCCTTCTCCAGCCGCGGCAGCGCCTTCTCCAAGGTCTGCAGGTCGGCGAGGATCAGTTCGGTGTTGATCGTCTCGATGTCGCTGCCCGGGTCGATCCGGCCGTCGACGTGGATCACGTCCGGGTCGTCGAACACGCGGATGACCTGGCAGATCGCGTTGGCCTCGCGGATGTTCGCGAGGAACTTGTTGCCGAGGCCGGCCCCCTCGGAGGCGCCCTTCACGATACCCGCGATGTCCACAAAGGACACGACGGCGGGCACGGTCCGCTCGGAGCCGAAGACCTCGGCGAGCTTGTCCAGCCGCGGGTCCGGCAGCGGGACGACACCGACGTTGGGCTCGATCGTCGCGAACGGGTAGTTCGCGGCGAGCACGTCGTTGCGGGTCAGCGCGTTGAACAGGGTGGACTTGCCGACGTTGGGCAGGCCGACGATGCCGAGGGTGAGACTCACGGGCCAGAAGTCTACGTGCCGCCCGCCGCCCCATCCGCCGAGGCCTTGATCGCGGTGTCGGATTTCCGCCAGCCGCCGCTCCGACCTGGTGGCACGATCGATGTCATGACCGAGCAGACCCTGGCCGAACGGGCCGTGTGGCGCGACACCGAACGGTGTTACCGCGCCGTCGCCGCCCGTGATTCCCGGTTCGACGGCCAGTTCATCATGGCCGTCTCCACCACCGGGATCTACTGCCGTCCCTCTTGCCCCGCGTCGACGCCGAAGCAGCAGAACGTCCGCTTCTACCCGACGTCGGCGGCCGCCCAGTCCCACGGCTTCCGAGCCTGCCGCCGCTGCCTGCCCGACGCGGTCCCCGGCTCGCCCGACTGGGACATCCGGGCCGACCTCGCCGCACGGGCGATGCGGCTCATCTCGGACGGCACCGTCGAACGCGACGGTGTCCCCGGGCTCGCGCGGCGGCTCGGCTATTCCGAACGGCAGCTCGGCCGCGTCCTCACCGCGGAGCTCGGTGCGGGTCCGCTGGCGCTGGCCAGGGCGCACCGGGCGCATTCGGCGCGGCTGCTGATCGAGATGTCCGGACTCCCGCTGACCGACGTCGCGTTCGCCGCGGGGTTCTCCAGCGTCCGCCAGTTCAACGAGACGATCCGGGAAGTCTTCGCGACGACGCCTTCGCAGCTTCGGGCGGCGAGCCTTCGCCGCCGCAAGGCCGAGGAACTGCCGACCGGGACCCGGTTGAGCCTGCGGCTGCCGTTCCGGAAGCCGTTCGACGCGGACGGGACGCTGAACTTCCTGGCCGACCAGGCGATTCCCGGCATCGAGCATGTGACCCGCGACGATTCCGGGGTGACCGGCTACGGGCGCACGCTGCGGCTCGCGCACGGCTCCGGCGTGGCGTGGGTGACGGCGAAGGACGACCACGTCCGCTGCGACCTGCGGCTCACCGATCTGCGTGACCTGAGCAGCGCGGTGGCCAGGGTGCGGCGCCTGCTCGACCTCGACGCCGATCCCGAGGCGGTCGCGCGGGTCCTCGGGGCCGACCCGGCCCTCGCGCCGCTGGTCGAGGCGATCCCCGGTATCCGGGTGCCCGGTGCCGTCGACGGCGACGAGCTCGTGCTGCGCGCGATGCTCTCCCCCGCCGAGACGGCCGAGCTCGTCGAAAGCCTCGGCGAACGCGTGCCCAGCTGCGACGAGTCGCTCGAAGGGCTGACCACGTTGTTCCCGACGGCGGCCCAGGTCGCCGGACACGGCCCGGAGCGGGTGGCCGCGGTGGCCCGCGCGCTGGCGGACGAGGTGTCGGTCCACGTCGGCCGCGATCCGCTGGAGTTGCGGGCGGAGCTGCTGGAGCTCCCGGGGATCGGGCCGGGGATCGCGGACTACGTCCTGATGCGGGTGCTCGGCGCACCGGACGTCCTGCTGACCGGCGATCCGGCGCTGCGCCGTGGAGCAGCGGCGCTGGGCATCACCGACGACGAAAAGACACTGGCCGAACGCGGACGGGCCTGGCAGCCCTGGTCCTCGTACGCCGGCATGTACCTGTTGCGCGCTTGAAAGGAAGACGATGAGCATCGCGTATTGGTCCACAATGGACACGAAGATCGGCCCGTTCACCGCCGTGGTGGCGGGTGACGGGGCCGTGCTCGCCTCGGGCTGGACCGGCGACGTCGCCGAGCTGACGCCGCTGATCTCGCCGTCGCTCGCCCCCGGCGAGGTGAAGGAGCGACGAGATCTGGGGCCGGTGAGCACCGCGATCCGCCGGTACCACGAGGGTGACCTGGACGCCGTCGCCGACATCGAGGTGCGGCAACGGTCCGGCGCTTTCCGGGAGCACGCTTGGGAAATCCTGCGGAAGGTGCCCGCGGGAGAGCCGGTGAGCTACGCGGAGTACGCGGCGCTGGCGGGGAATCCGGCGGCGGTGCGGGCGGCCGCGTCGGCGTGCGCGAAGAACGCTGCGGCGTTGTTCGTGCCGTGCCACCGGGTGGTGCGGAGCGGCGGCGGCGTGGGGAACTTCCGTTGGGGCGTTCCGGCGAAGCAGTGGCTGCTGACGCACGAAGCCGCCTGAACCGCCTCGTGAGTGGCAAGGACGGTTCTAACCGTCCTTGCCACTCACGAGACCCATCGCGGTCCTGTCAGGCGGCGTGGATCTCCACCGAAGAGCCCGTACGCGCCTTCCGGACGCGTAGCCGCGTCGGGATTCGCTGCCGCAGTTCCTCCACGTGCGAAACCAGCCCGACCACTCGCCCGCCGGCGCGAAGCTCGTCGAGGATGTTCATGACGATGTCGAGCGTCTCGGCGTCCAGCGTGCCGAAGCCCTCGTCGATGAACAACGTGTCCAGCAGCGCTCCGCCGGTTTCGGCGGCGACGACGTCGGCGAGCCCCAGAGCCAGCGAGAGCGACGCGAGGAAGGACTCGCCGCCTGACAGTGTTTTCGCGGGCCGGATGGAGCCGGAGTAGTCGTCGAGCACGTCGAGTCCGAGGCCGCCGCGGGTGCCCCGCGCCCCGGCCGCGTCGGAGTGCACGAAGGAGTAGCGGCCCTGGCTCATCGTCCGCAGGCGCGCGGTCGCCGCGACCGCGACCTCTTCAAGTCGCGCGGCGAGGACGTAGGAGCGCAGCGACATCTTCCGCGCGTTCTGCCCGCGTCCGTTGACCACCTCGGCCAGCGCCTTCAGTTCGAGGTACCGCTCTTCGACCGGCGCCAGCTCCGCCATCAAGGACGTCACCCGCTCGGCCAGGCCGGTCAGGTCCGCGTGCCGCGTCTTCGCCGTCCGCAGGGCCGCGAAAGCCTGTTCGGCCTCGCCTCGCGTGTCCTGCACCGCGTCCGCCGACGCACCGACGTCGATCTCGTCCTCCGGCGAGATGCCGAACAGGTCGGGCTGCGCAAGCTCCTCGCGGGCGGCCCGCTCCATCACCTTCGCGTCGGCGAGACTGGCCTCCAGTTTCGTGATCTGCTCGTCCGGCCGCGCCGCGGCCCGCATCTCGTCGAGATCGGCGAAACCCTTGGCCCGCAACGCTTCCTTGACCAGCTTCGCCTGCTCGTCACGCCGTTCTCTTGCCCCCGCGACGCTCAGCCGCGCTTCGGCGAGCGCGTCGAGGCGGGTCGCGAAGCCGAGCAGATGCCGCCGCCGGGCGGCGACGTCGGCGAACTCGCCGCGCGCGCTCTCCAGCCGCCGCTCGCGTTCGGTCAGCCGTTCCGTCAGGCCGCGTACCTCGGTCGCGATCTCGACCGTCCGACGCTCGGCCGCCCCGCGCTGTTCGGTCAGCTGCTCGATCTTCCGTTCCAGGGCACCGATCTGGGTCTCGAGCGCAGGCCTTCGGCGAGCGGCTTCCGACAGCGTGGCGACCAGATCGCGCGCCTCGCCGAGCCCGGCCCGCAGGCTCTCGGCGGTCTGCTCGCCCAACCGCTCGATCAGGACGGTCAGGCGGTTTTCGGCCTCCTGCAACGCGGCTTTCGCCTTCTCGCGCCGCGTATGCGCCTGCTGCTCCGCGACTTCGGCGCGGCGTTCGTCCTCGGGGTCGACCAGGCCACCGGTATGCGTCGCCGGCGACGGATGCTCCGTCGCCCCGCAGACGGGGCAGTCCTCGCCCGCGTGCAGACCGGCGGCGAGCTCGGCCGCCATCCCTTCGAGACGCCGCTCCCGCAGGTCCAGCCGGTGCTGCCGGGCCTGCTGATGGCCGTCCACGGCCTCGCTGACCGCCGCGCGCGCCCGCTCGACGACCTGCTTCGCCCGAGGCATCTCGTCGGCGTCACGGACCAGCGCGGTCAGCTCGTCGACGCGCGTTCGGGCGCCGTCGAGCTTCGCTTCGGCTTCGGCGGCGGCGGCCGCCTCGGCACGCAAAGCCGAGACCTTCTCCGGCGCGGCACCCAGTTCGGCGGCGAAGTCCTCGGCCTGCTTCTCCGCCTTGCCCGCGGCGGCGGTCAGCTGCTCGCGCCGAACCAGATCCCGTTGCTGCTGCTCGCTTTCCGCCACGAGTTCGGCGAGCGCTCCCGCCTCTTCACGCAAACCGCCCGCCCGCGCACGCAGCTCCGCGGCGGGACTGTCCGCTGCGTCCGGGACTTCCCGGGCCCTGAGGGCCTCGGCGGCTTCGGCCTCGGCGAGCTGGTCGAGCCTGCGTTCGAGCAGATCGGCTTCCGCGACCACCCCGGCGGCGCGATGGGCCGCTTCGACCTCTTCCGCCCACTCCGCGCGCTGGTCCGCCTGCTCGGCGATCACCGACAGCCGCGTGTACGCGGTACGCACCCGGCGGATCCGCTCGGCGGTGGACCGGTTCTCCTGCCAGACGGCTTCGGCCTTCTTGGCCGCCGCACGGGCCTTCGTGTCACGCTCCTGCGCCTCGCCGACGCGGCGCGCCGACTCGGCGAGCACCTCGCCGACCCACTCGGCCTGTCCCTCTTCGGGTGCCTCCTGCCCCGCGACCTGTGCGAACCGCGCGACCCATTCCCGCAGCGTCTGCTGCCGGGCGTGCAACTCCCGGCCGCGTTCGGCACGCAGATTCGCGAACCAGTTCTCGACGTCGGAGAAGCGCTCGGTGCCGAACAGGCGCTCCAGCAACTCCTCGCGCTCGGCCGTGTTCGCGCGCAGGAACCGCGCGAATTCGCCTTGCGGCAACAGGACCACCTGGAAGAACTGCTCGTGCGTCATGCCGATGAGCCGTTCGACCGTGCGCGCGACCTCGTCGATCCGCGTGATGCCCTCGGCCACGTGGCCGGCGGGCACCGTGCCGACCCAGCTCAGCACCGCCTTCGCCTGCTGGACGGTCATCCCCTCGCCCCGCCGCTTCGGCCGCTGGTACTCGGGGTTGCGCGCGATCCGCATCCGCTGGCCCTGCACGGTCAGTTCGAGGACGACCTCGGTGACCTGATCCGGCTCGGCGAGGTCGCAGCGCAGCCGTTTGACCTCGCCGCGGGCGCCGGGGACGGTACCGAACAACGCGAACGCGATCGCGTCGAGCAGCGTCGTCTTCCCCGCGCCGGTGTCACCGTGCAGCAGGAACAGCCCGTCGGCGCCGAGCAGGTCGAAGTCCACCACCTCGCGGCCCGCGTACGGACCGAAGGCGGCGACCTCCAACCGGTGCAGTCTCATACTTCGCGCTCCCTGCCCGCCGCGCCCAGCGCCGCCAGCACGAGCCGCTCCTCGCTCTCCGACGGCGCGGAGCCGCGGCAGTCCTCCAGGAAACTGCGGGTGATCTCGACGTCGGACCGCCCGCGGACGGCTTCGGCGTATTTCAGCGCGGCCCCGTCATGTCCGCCTTCCGGCTGCCAGTCCATGTGCACGGCGTACGGGAACCGCTCACGCAGTTTGCGCATCGCGTCGATCGGGCGGACCCGGTCGGTGACCGTGAAGGAGAGGAAATGCTCGGTGAGGCCGTCGTGCGCCGGATCCGAAAGCAGCTCCGCCAGCTCTCCGCGCAGCATCGCGAGCCGGCGCGGCACCGGCAGTTCGTGACGCCGGACCTCGGCCAGCCCGTCGGCGCCGAGCTCCACCAGCCAGACCGATTTCCGTTGGCGTGTCTCGGAAAACGAGTACGCCAGCGGGCTGCCCGAGTAGCGCAGGTGCTCGGCGAGGGTCTGCGGGCCGTGGAGGTGGCCGAGCGCGACGTAATCGACGCCGTCGAACACCGAACCCGGCACCTGCTCGACGCCGCCGACCGCGATGGTCCGCTCGGATTCGGTCGGCTCGCCGCCGGTGACGAAGGCGTGCGCGAGCACCACCGACCGCGTTCCGGACGGTCGTCCGGCGAGGTCTTCACGGATCCGCCGCATCGCTTCGGTGAGCACGCCGGTGTGGCCGCGGGCCTCGGGCACGCCCAGGGCGTGACGCGCGGGCTCCGGTTCCAGATACGGGATCCCGTAGAGGGCGACCTCGCCGTGCTCGTCGGACAACAGCACCGGCTCGGCGAGCCCGTCGATCGTGGCTCGCAGATGCAGTCCGCCCGCCGCGGCGAATTCGGCGAACGCGCCCAGCCGCGGCGCGGAGTCGTGATTGCCCGGCGTCATGACCAGTTTCGCCCCGGCCTGGCGGATCCGGCCGAGCGCCGTGGTGGCCACGCGCACGGCCTCCGCCGAGGGCACCGCACGGTCGTAGATGTCGCCGGACACGAGCACGACGTCGACCGACTCGGCGACCACGAGATCGGCGAGATGACCCAGCACGGCTTCCTGTTCGGCGAGCAGATCGGCGCCGTGGAAGGTGCGGCCGATATGCCAGTCGGAGGTGTGCAGGAGCTTCACGCAGCCCAAGGTAGGGCCGCGCACCGGCCGGACAGGGGAGGCGCGCCCTTGGCGGCACCGCGCTTTCCGACACGCCGGGGACGGCGCAGGTCAGATACGGAGCGCGACCGCGTCACTCCGGTTTTGTCGGTGGGTTCCGCCATGATGTCCTCCGACTCGGATCCGGAGGGGAGGTACCGGTGGCGACGGTGATCACCACCGCGGCCGTCGTGCTCGCGTTGCTGCTGCTCGCGGCCGTCGCGCTGCTGTGGCGGCTGTACAACGACGGCATGCGGCGGGCGGACGCGGCGGCGAAACAGGTCGCGGCCGAGCGGGCCAAGGCGGATCAGCAGCAGCTCGCGCTGCGCCGGTACGAGGTCGCGTTCGCGTCGATCAGCGGCCGGGGCGAGCTGGGTGAGCAGGTCCTCCTGGAGACCGCACGCGCGCTCGGGCTCCGCGAGGAGCTGCATTTCACGTTGCAGACCGACCTCGCGGGCGGCGGCGCCGCGAAACCGGACATGGTGCTGCGGGTCGGCGGCGGCCGGACGGTACCTGTCGACGCGAAGGCGAGCATGGCCTGCTGGGCCGAGGCCGTCGAAACCGACGACCCCGAAGAACGGCTGGACGCCCTGCGCGTCCACGTCCGGCAGCTCCGGTCACGGGCGGCCGAGCTGGCGGGCAAGGGCTACCAGCGCTGGGCCGACGCGATCTACGGGACGATCATGTTCGTCCCGTCCGACGCGGCCGTGGTCGCCGCGCTGGACACCGACCCGGAGCTGCTGCGCTGGATGCTGGACCGGCGGGTCTTCCTCTGCGGGCCGACGGGGTTCGCCGTACTGGCCTCCGCCGCGCTGTTCGCCGCGACCGAACGGGCACTGGTCGAGGACGTCGAGCAGGTACGAGCGGGCGCCGCGGCCGCGCACCGGGCCGCGGGCAACGCGGTCGACGCGCTGAACCTGTCGAGCACCCACCTGCAGCGTTTCATCTCGGCCCGGCGGCGGGAGCTGGAGGCGCTCGAAAGCTTCCGGAGCACGGTCTCGCCGCTGACGGACGCCGCGGGCAGCCCGGCGCCGGTGCCCCTGATCAGGAAGGCGGACGAACTCCCCGCCTCGTGAGTGGTCTGACCAGGGTTGAGGCAAAGGTGGCGAGTTCGTGGCGCAGGTCAGCGACTCTGCGTGACGTCGCCCCCCAGACGCCCACTGTGGGGCGTTGGATGACCTGAAATCCCACAGTCCCGCCTCGAAGCGGCCCGCGGGTGAGGGTGTGTGGAAATAGGGACATTGAACGTCCCTATTTCCACACACCCCTCACCCGCGGTAACACTGGCGCGCCGATCAAGCACATCGAGTAGCCGCCGGAGAGCGAAAGGGCACCCTGGAACTCACGAGCCCAACGCGGACCGAACCGCCCCACCAGCGGTTTCCGGAATCGCGGGCTCCGTTTCGGCCCGGCCGGCAACCTTGTCGCCCGCTTACTCGTAGTACCTCCGGTAAGCGCCCGGACGGTCCGTCCGGGTGGTCCGGAATGACCACTACCAGGCGATAGACACACCGCCTGTTGGCGGTATGCCCGCAGCTTGGATATACGGTGGAGCCTGTGACCGCGATTCGCGATCGCCAGAGCGATCCTGATGCCGACGACGTCCCCGTTGCCTGGGACGAGCGTCCGCTCGTCGGCGCCAGGCGCGGGCTGCCCTGGTGGGCGGCCGTCCTGGTTGGCTTCGGGCTCGCCATCCTTGGCGCCTTCGTCGACATGATGATGCAGAAGGACCTGGGCCTGCTGTTCAAGGCCTGCTACGCGCTCGGCGCGGTGGCCGCGGTGGTGGCCGTCCAGCGCCGCGGGCTGTTCGGCCCGATGGTGCAGCCGCCCCTGGTCCTCGCCGTGACCGTCCCTGGAGTCATCCTCCTGACCTCGGACGGCAGCAAGGGCACGGACCTGCTTTCGAGAGCCTTCGACGTCGGCACGCCGCTGATCAACGGCTTCCCGACGATGGCCATCACCACCGGTGTCACCTTGGCGATCGGTTTCTTCCGGATCTACCGCGAACGCGATCCCGACGCCCCGGTGAAGGTCAAGTCTGGCGCCAAACCGGAGGCCAAGCCCGCCGCCCGGCCCGCCGCGGCCGCCGCGCCGGGGCGTGGCCGTCCGGCGGCAAGGACCGGGCAGACCCCGCCGCCGCCTTCCCGCCGCGGAGCTCCGCGGGACGGTGGGCCGCGAGAAGGTGCCCCGCCCCGCCGCCGTCCGGTCGACGACGAGCGCCGGCCCCGCCGCGACGCCGAACCCGGCGCCCGCAAACCGCCGCCTCCGGGACGTCAGCCCCGCCGGCCGCGTCCGCCGGAAGACGGCGAACCGCGCCGTCGCGACCCCCGTGGCGAAAGCGCCCCCGGTGCCCCGCGCCGCCGCCCGCCACGGGCGGACGACCCGCGCCGAGGAGGGCAGCCGCCTCGCCGCCGTCCGTGGGACGACGAGCGGTGAAGCAAGGGACCTTTGCTACCACTTGAGCCGCTGACCAGCAGCTTGAGCCCGATCAAAAGAAGGGGCCGCCCGAGGACTTCCTCGGGCGGCCCTTTCTCGTCAGGAACGTCAGGCCTTCGCGGCCTTGCGCAGTTCGTGCGGAAGCGCGAACGCGATCTTCTCGTTCGCGGTGGTGACCTCGTCGACGCTGTCCCAGCCGCGCTCGGCCAGCCACGACAGCAGGTCCATCACCAGCACGTCCGGCACCGAAGCACCGCTGGTGACACCGACGGTCTCGACACCTTCGAGCCAGGCTTCGTCGACCTCGTGCGCGAAGTCGATCAGGTGCGACGCGCGCGCACCCGCCTTCAGCGCGACCTCGACCAGCCGCTTCGAGTTGGACGAGTTCTTCGAGCCGACCACCAGCACCAGGTCGCATTCGGCGGCCATGGCCTTGACCGCGACCTGGCGGTTCGTGGTGGCGTAGCAGATGTCGTCGCTGGGCGGGTCGGCCAAGCCGGGGAACTTGTCCCGCAGCTGATCCACCCGCTCCATGGTCTCGTCGACCGAAAGGGTGGTCTGCGAAAGCCAGATGACCTTCGACGGGTCGCGAATCTCGACCTTGTCGACGTCTTCGGCGGTGTCGACGAGCTGCACCTTGTCGGGAGCCTCGCCGGCGGTGCCTTCGACCTCTTCGTGGCCTTCGTGGCCGATCAGCAGGATGTCGTAGTCGTCCTTCGCGAACCGGTTGACTTCCTTGTGCACCTTCGTCACGAGCGGGCAGGTCGCGTCGATGGTCCGCAGGTTGCGCTCGGCCGCCTCGGCGTGCACCGCGGGCGAGACGCCGTGCGCGGAGAACACCACCAGTTCGCCCTCGGGGACCTCGGAGGTCTCGTCGACGAAGATCACGCCGCGTTCGCGCAGGGTGTCCACGACATGCCGGTTGTGCACGATCTCCTTGCGCACATACACGGGTGCGCCGTAGAGCTCGAGTGCCTTTTCGACGGCGATGACCGCGCGGTCGACACCCGCGCAGTAGCCGCGAGGCTTGGCGAGCAGGACACGTTTGCCACCTGCCGGCACACCGGACTCGGTGATCGTCGGACTGCCGGCGGGCGTGATTCCGGGACTCGCAGAACTCATGCCCCCAGGGTACGGGCTGCCCCCGGGGCTACTCGCACTCACGTTCAGGTGACCAGGGAACCCCGCCGAAGTATGTGCGGGGAGTCACGTCCTGTGAGCCGACACACCCGTTCGGTTGGGCAGGATGGCCCGGATACGGCAGGCTAGACGCATGAAGCCTCTCCCGCTCCCCCTCCGGGTCGCCGCGGGCCTCGCCGTCACCACCGCCGAGCGGGTTCGCGAACTTCCCAAGCAGCTCACCGGGCTCCCCGTGACGGTGGTCAGCCAGGTGCTCCAGTTCTCCATGCGCGTCCAGCAGCACGTCACCGAGCTCGCGATCAAGGGTGACGACGCGCTGTCGGGCCTTCGCCCGGTCGAGGACACGCCCAGCTGGGCGACCTTCGACGAAGATCTCCCGCCGGACCTGGGCGAACGCCGGTACGAACGCGACTCGTGCGTCATCCCGCTGCGGGAAGACGCCGAAGTCCCCGAGCCGCGTGCGGAGACCAACGGCCACTTGCACGACCTCGAAGCGCTCACCGAGGACCCGTGGGCCGAGGAAGAACGCGCACTCGCCGAGGAGCATGCCGACGGCGAGTTCGACAGTGTCGCCGGTGCGGGCGCGCCCGTGACCTCCGGCCCGGCCGGGCTCGACGACTACGACACGCTCACCTTGCCGCAGCTGCGCGCCCGCCTGCGCCGGTTCGACCTCGCGCAGCTGGAAGAGCTGCTGACCTACGAAAAGGCGAACGCCGACCGGGCGTCGTTCGTCGGCATGCTCGCGCGGCGGATCGGGAACGTGAAGAAGGCCGACGGCGACGGCGCGGAAGGCCAGTGAGCGCCGAACCCACCTCCGCGGCGGCGGGTCCGTCCACGACCGCCGAAAACCCGTGGCCGGTCCGCACGGTCGCCCGCAAGGTCGGCGAATGGATCAACCGGCTCGGTGCGGTCTGGGTCGAAGGCCAGGTCACGCAGATCTCGGCCCGCCAGGGCACCAACACCGCATTCCTGACCCTGCGTGACCCGTCCGCGGACGTCTCGATGTCGGTGACCTGTCCGATGGGCCTGCTGCGCACGATCGAACCGCCGCTGCGCGAGGGCGCGAGCGTAGTGGTGCACGCGAAGCCGACGTTCTTCATGAACCGCGGTTCGCTGAGCCTGCGCGCCAACGAGATCCGCGCGGTCGGTATCGGCGAGCTGCTCGCGCGGATCGAGCGGCTGCGACGGCTGCTGGCCGCCGAGGGCCTGTTCGCGCCGGAGCGCAAACGCAAGATCCCGTTCCTGCCCAAGGGAATCGGGCTGATCACCGGACGCGCGTCCGCCGCCGAACGCGACGTGCTGGTGAACGCGCAGGCCCGCTGGCCGCATGTCGCGTTCAAGGTGATCAACACCGCCGTGCAGGGTTCGCTCGCCGTCCCGCAGATCCTCCAGGCACTGTCCAAATTGGACCGTGACCCGGATGTCGACGTCATCGTGATCGCGCGCGGCGGCGGCAGCGTGGAAGACCTGCTGCCGTTCTCCGACGAAGCGCTGTGCCGCGCCGTGTCCGCGGCCGGGACGCCGGTGGTCAGCGCCATCGGGCACGAGCCCGACACCCCGCTGCTCGACCACGTCGCGGACCTCCGCTGTTCGACGCCGACCGACGCCAGCAAGCGGATCGTGCCCGACGTGCGCGAGGAGACCCAGCGCGTCCGCCAGATGCGCGATCGCGGCCGCCGCGCCCTGCACGGCTGGGTGGACACGCAGGTCAGGCTGCTGAACCAGATGCGCAGCCGTCCGGTGCTCGCCGATCCGCTCGGCCCGATCCAGCGGCGCTCGGACGACGTCGAGATCCACCGTGAACGCGGGCGGCGCGCGATGCTCACGCTGCTCGCGAAGGATCAGGCCGAGATCGCCAGTGCCCGCGCGCGGCTGACCGCGCTCGGCCCGGCGGCGACCCTCGAACGCGGCTACGCCGTGGTGCAGTACACCGATTCCGAAGGCAACCTCCAGGTACTCCGGTCCGTCTCCGAGGTCGTGGACGGCGCGAAACTGCGCGTCCGCGTGGTCGACGGCGCACTCGGCGCCGTCGTCTCGGGAGAGCCGGAGGAGGGGCGTTGACGGCGAGTTTCCTGCCCTTGACCATCGACGCCGCGAGACGGGCCGACGCCCCCGGAGTACTGCGCAACGCGTTGCTGACCGACCGCGCGGCCGCCGAATGCTGGACCGTGCTGCTGGCGGGCTGCCAGGCCGAGGCACTCTTGTCCGCCGAGGGCTCATCGGCACCGTTTTCGGCGAAGCGGGGTCTCGACGCCCAGCTGCGCAAACTCTCCGAAGCGACGGCCGAGCACGTCGGCACCCGTTGGTGGTTCGCGGACGGCTCCGTGCACCGCAAACGGGTGGCGCGGGCGCAGGAGAACCTCGTCGCCGCGATCGCGGAGGGTGACGGCCAGGAGTTCGCTCTCGCCTTCGTGGGTTACGACAACGCCATGGCCGGCGCGGTAGTGTGCGCGGGTATCGGCAAGCACCGACGTCCGGTAGAAGGAAGCACAGCGTGAGCAAACCCGGTGGCGAGACCGCCGAACTCGGCTATGAGCAGGCCCGCGACAGGCTGGTCGAGGTCGTCCGCGAGCTCGAAGCCGGCGGGCTGTCCCTGGAACAGTCGCTCGCCCTGTGGGAGAAGGGCGAGCAGCTGGCGAAGGTCTGCGAGCACCACCTCGAGGGCGCGCGCGAGCGGATCGAGGCCGCGTTGTCGTCCGTCGAGGACGAGGCCGGCGACGGTCAGTGACGTTCACCATGCTCCTGCGCCACCGAACCGCCGTGGGTATCTGAGAGACTGGGACCCCGCCGAGTTCCTGACCCGGGAGGCCGCATGCCCACCCCCACCTCGTCCGCCGACTCTTCGCGACGTCCTGAAGCCCCCGATCGCAACCTCGCGATGGAACTGGTCCGCGTGACCGAAGCCGCCGCGATGGCCGCGGGCCGCTGGGTGGGCCGCGGGGACAAGATCGGCGGGGACGGTGCCGCGGTGGACGCGATGCGCCAGCTGGTCTCGACCGTGTCGATGCGCGGTGTCGTCGTCATCGGTGAGGGCGAGAAGGACGAAGCCCCGATGCTGTTCAACGGGGAAGAGGTCGGCAACGGCGACGGGCCGGACTGCGACGTCGCGGTCGACCCGGTCGACGGGACGACCCTGATGGCCAAGGGCATGCCGAACGCGCTGGCCGTGCTCGCGGTCGCCGAACGCGGCGCCATGTTCGACCCGTCCGCGGTTTTCTACATGGAGAAGCTCGCCGTCGGCCCGGACGCCGCGGGCAAGGTGGACCTGGCCGCCCCGATCGCGGAGAACATCCGCCGGGTCGCGAAGGCCAAGAACTCCAGCGTCTCCGACGTCACCGTCTGCATCCTCGACCGGCCGCGCCACGAACAGCTGATCAAGGAGGTCCGCGAGGCGGGCGCCCGGATCCGCTTCATCTCCGACGGCGACGTCGCGGGCGCGATCGCCGCGGCCCGGCCGAGCACGGGCGTCGACATGCTGCTCGGCATCGGCGGCACCCCCGAAGGCATCATCGCCGCCTGCGCGATGAAGTGCCTCGGTGGCGAACTGCAGGGCCGCCTGTGGCCGAAGGACGAGGCGGAGCGCGCGAAGGCGCTGGCCGCGGGCCACGACCTCGACCGCGTGCTCGGCAACGACGACCTCGTCCGCGGCGACAACGTGTTCTTCTGCGCCACCGGCGTCACCGACGGCGACCTGCTGCGCGGCGTGCACTACCGCGCGGGCGGCGCCACCACCCAGTCGATCGTGATGCGCTCGAAGTCCGGCACGGTCCGGATGATCGACGGCTACCACCGGCTGACCAAGCTCCGCTCGTACTCGTCCGTCAACTTCGACGGCCACCTCGACGATTCTCTGGAAGACGACGTAGTTCCCCCGCTCCCCTAAGGAGAAACCGTGCTCAAGCGCGTGCTCGTGGTCCTGCTCGCGGCGATGGTCCTCACGCCGGCCGGGCAGGCCACGGGCGCGGGCGACCTCGTCGGCGGGAGAGAGGCCGACGAGCCCTATCCGTTCGTCGTTTCGCTGCATTCGGCCTCCGGCAAGGCTTTCTGCGCCGGGACGCTGATCGCGGCGGACTGGCTCGTGACGGCGGGCCACTGCGTCGAGGGCAAGAACCCGGCGAATCTGGGCGCGCGGATCGGCAGCACGGACAACACCCAGGGCGGCGAGATCGCGAAACCCGCCGAGATCGTCGTGAATCCGTCCTACAACCCCGAACCCGAGCACGCGGGCGGCGATCTCGCGCTCGTGCGGCTGGCCGCCCCGGTGAAAGCGGCGCCGATCGCGATCGGGGCCGTCGTGGCACCCGGGACGCCGACCCGGCTGCTCGGCTGGGGCCAGACGTGCCCGACTTCGGGCTGCGGCAAGGGTCCGGCGAAGCTGCAGCAGCTGGACACGAAGATCGTCGAAGGCACGCGATGCACCGCGAAGTTCGACGGTGCCGTCGAGTTGTGCACCGACAACCCCGGCGGGAACACGGGTTCGTGCTACGGCGATTCCGGTGGGCCGGAGATCGCCAAGGTCGACGGGAAATGGGTGCTGCTTGGCACGATCAGCCGCCCGGGCAACGCGGACCCGGTGTGCGCGACCTCGCCGTCGATCGCGACTTCGGTGGTGGCGTACGCGCAGTGGATCGCGGAGAAGATCACGCCGCCCGCGGCGTGACGCGCTATTCCGCGTTGCTCGAATGACCGGGGAACAGATGCGCCTCCGGGTCGAGCATGACCGCGATGTTGTTCACCGCCGTCGCCGCCTCCCCGAACCCGGTCGCGATCAGCTTCACCTTCCCCGGATACGCCGCGACGTCGCCCGCCGCGTAGACCCGCTCCCGCGGGGTCGCCATGGTCGAGTCGACGGCGATCGCGCGGTGGTCGATCTGGAGTCCCCAGCTTTCGATCGGCCCGAGATCCGCGGTGAAGCCGAGCGCGGCGACCACCGTGTCGGCGCGCAGCACTTCGGGCTCGGCACCCTTGACCTGGATCTCGACCTCGGCCAGTGTGCCGTCGCGGTCGAGGAACCGGGTGACCTCGGCGTCGGTGACGATCCGCACGCCGAGTTCCCGCGCCTGCCGCACGATCGACTCGGCCGCGCGGAACTTCGCGCGCCGGTGCACGAGGGTGACGCTCGCGGCGACCGGATGGAGCGCGAGCACCCAGTCGAACGCCGAATCCCCGCCGCCGACGACGACCACGTGCTGCCCTTCGTGCGCCTTCAGCGAGGGCACGAAATGGACCATGCCGCGGCCGAGCCAGCCGTCGCCGGCAGGCAGCGGCCGCGGGGTGAACTCACCGATCCCGGCGGTGATCAGCACCGCGCCGGCGCGCAGGACCTGCCCGCCGTCGAGGGCGATGGCGACGCCGCCTTCGACGCTTTCGAGTTTCTCGGCCTTGCGTCCGAGCAGATACGCGGGTTTGAACGGAGCCGCCTGGTCGAGCAGGCCCCGCACCAGATCGCGGCCGCGGACCTCGGCGAACCCGCCGACGTCGTAGATCATCTTTTCCGGGTACATCGCGGTGACCTGGCCGCCCGCTTCCGGCAGTGAATCCACGACGGCCATCGAAAGGCCGCGGAATCCCGCGTAGTAGGCGGCGAAAAGACCTGTCGGACCTGCCCCGATGATGACGAGGTCGTACGACGTTTCCCCAGCGGACTCGCTCATTCGGCACTCTCCCGGCCGGTGGTGGGCGGCGTGATCGAGAACACAATCGATCCTAGCCCTCGCGTGCCGAAAGACACGGAGCGCGCCGAGAGGCGCTGCGCGAGACTTGGGGTATGGCTGAACAGGAATACCGGATCGAACACGACACCATGGGCGAGGTGCGCGTCCCCGTCGACGCCCTCTACCGCGCGCAGACGCAGCGCGCCGTCGAGAACTTCCCGATCTCCGGCCGTGGCCTGGAGCGTGCCCAGATCCGCGCGCTCGGCCTGCTGAAGGCCGCCGCGGCGCGGGTCAACGCGCGGCTCGGCGTACTGGACGCCGAGGTCGCCGAGGCCATCGCGAAGGCCGCGGACGAGGTCGCCGAAGGCAAGCACGACGCGCACTTCCCGATCGACGTGTTCCAGACCGGTTCCGGGACCTCGTCGAACATGAACGCCAACGAGGTCATCGCGACGCTCGCGTCGAAGGCGCTGGGCCGCGACGTGCATCCGAACGACCACGTCAACGCTTCGCAGTCCTCGAACGACACCTTCCCGACGACGATCCACGTCGCCGCGACGGAAGCAGTGCTCTCCGATGTGATCCCCGCTCTGGAGTACCTGGCCGCCGCCATCGAGACACGCGCGGGCGAATGGGCGGACATCGTGAAATCCGGCCGCACGCATCTGATGGACGCCGTGCCGATCACCTTCGGCCAGGAGGCGGGCGCGTGGGCGTCGCAGGTCCGGTTCGGGGTCGAGCGGCTGAAGTCGGGCCTGCCGCGGCTCGGCGAACTGCCGATCGGCGGGACCGCGGTCGGCTCCGGGCTGAACGCGCCCGAGGGCTTCGGCGCGGCGGTCTCGCAGGAACTGGCTTCGGTGACCGGTCTTCCGCTGACCGAGGCACGCGACCACTTCGAGGCGCAGGCGACGCAGGACAGTGTCGTCGAGACGTCCGGGCATCTGCGCACGGTCGCGGTGTCGCTGAACAAGATCGCGAACGACCTGCGCTGGCTGGGATCCGGCCCGCGCACCGGGCTCGCCGAACTGGCCCTGCCGGATCTCCAGCCGGGTTCGTCGATCATGCCGGGCAAGGTGAACCCGGTGATCCCGGAGGCGACGCTGCAGGTGGTCGCCCAGGTGATCGGCAACGACGCGGCGGTGGCCTTCGCGGGCGCGGCCGGCAACTTCCAGCTCAACGTGAACCTGCCGGTGATCGCGCGCAACGTGCTCGAATCGGCGCGGCTGCTCGCCGCGGTCTCGCGGCTGCTGGCGGACAAGGTGTTCGCGGGTGTGACGGTGAACGCCGGCCGCGCGCGCGAGTACGCCGAGGGTTCGCCGTCGATCGTGACGCCGCTCAACAAATACATCGGCTACGAAGAGGCCGCCGCGATCGCGAAGCAGGCGCTCAAGGAGCTGAAGACGATCCGCGAGGTCGTGATCGAACGCGGTCACGTCGCGAACGGCAAGCTCACCGAAGCTCAGCTGGACGAGGCTCTCGACGTACTCCGCATGGCGCGCGGAGGCCGCTAAACGCCGAGAGCGACCACAGCCGCGTGAAGCGGTGAGGCGAGCGAAGCCGCCAACCCACCCGAAGGCGGTGTCTCGGTGAACAGGTGCAGCCATGTCAGCACCGGGCCGAGCAGGATCGCGTGGACGAGAGCCGGATCGGGCCGTCGCGAGAGTTCCCCTCTCGCGACGGCCCGATCCAGCATCTGGACCAGATAACCGCGTTCGCGGCCG
Organism: Amycolatopsis sp. NPDC058340; assembly: GCF_042723975.1. NCBI lineage: Bacteria > Bacillati > Actinomycetota > Actinomycetes > Pseudonocardiales > Pseudonocardiaceae > Amycolatopsis > Amycolatopsis sp. NPDC058340. The sequence continues at coordinate 45,986 of NZ_JBHXIB010000060.1, forward strand.
AGGAAGACCTCGCCGAACCGGGCCTCCAGCACCGGATCCGCCCGGACGTCGGCGAGCAGCGACGGCAATGCCTGCCGCAGTTCCGCACTGTCCAAAGAGGACTGGATCACTTCGAGGACCGCTGCCACGTCGCCCCGCAGCGAACCCGTGTCCGAAGGCGCTTCTAGCTCGACGGGATGGATCACCGCGGCGAACACGAGTTCCGCCTTCGACCGCCATCGCCGGTACACCGCGGCCTTGCCCACCCCCGCCCGCGCCGCGACCGCGTCGATCGTGCAGCGCTGGTAACCGGTTTCGGCCAGCAACGCCCGCACGGCCTCGCGGACCGCGTCGTCGATTCCTTCTTCCCTGGGCCTGCCTCTCGCCATGACGCCAGTTTACGAGACCGCCAGTTCCGTATATCGTCGGGGTATGTCCTGGACCAGAACCTCCCGCGAAATCCTTCCCTGCCCGCCGTCCGCGCTCTGGGCGACGCTGGCCGACTTCACCCGGTGGCCCGACTGGGATCCCGACCTCGTCGGCGTCGAACTGCGCGGTCCCGCCGAGGCGGGCTCGACCGGTTTCCTGGTACCGAACGGATTGCGCGGCCGCGTGCACTCACGGGTCGCCGAGCCGTTCACGATCACGTCCCTGATCCAGGACCGCGAGATCGCCCTTCGCCAGCCGATTCCCTTGGGCGCCATGGATCTCGTGCTGAGCCTGACCGAGGTCGACGGCGGGACGGAATTCGTCCAGAAGGTCACCATGGACGGGCCGCTGCGCTCGGTCATGGTCGCGGTCATCGGCGGCGACGTCGTGAAGCACTTCGACGTCAAGTGCGCCAGGCTCGTCGAGCTTGCGACGGCGCAGGCCGATCGCGACGCCTGAGGACACCAGCGCGACTCCGATCACCTGGGAGAAGCGGAAATCCTGCATGCCGAGCAGGAGCGAGACGGCGAGTCCGGAGACCGGCATCAGGCCGACCAGCACTCCGGCCCGATCGGCGCCCAGCGCGGAAACCGCCGAGTACCAAAGAAGAAACGCGATCGCGGTGACGACGACAGTCAGGTAGCCGAGCGCGATCAGTTCACGCCCGTTCGGCCAGGCCCAGGCGCCGGACGGGTCGGCGATCGTCCCGACGATCGCGCCGCCCGCGCCCGCGGCGAAGCAACCCCAGGTCGCGGTCGCCAACGGCCCGAGCCTTTCGAGCACACCGACGGCGAGCAGGGTGAAGAGCGCTTCGCACACCATGGCCAGCGTGGCGAGCACCAGTCCTTGCCAGCGCGCCGCACCGCCGCCGGAGAGCACGGCGATCCCGAGCCCGGCGAGCACCGCCCCGGTCACCGGCGCCCACGACGGCCGTTTCCCCTTCGCGAGCGGGCCGGCGAGCGCGAGCACGAGCGGTGTGCCGCCGAGGAACGCGGCGACGAGGCCGGGTTCGGCGTAGCGCTGCGCGAACAGCAGGCAGGCCTGGAATCCGATCATCCCGGTCGCCGCGAGGGCGATCAGCGACGGCAGGTCGCGCGCGCCCGGCAACGGCAGCGGGCGCCCGCTCAGCCGGGCCCACGCCAGCAGGAGCGCACCCGCCAGCGCGTACCGCAGCGCCTGCCCGGTGAGCACGGGGTATCCGTCGAGCATTCCCGTCACCGGCACGGACGCGCCGACGATCAGCACCCCCAGCACGCCGATCGTCACGCCTCTTCTTTCGTTGTCCATACCGCTCACGATGGCGGCTTTTTGGTCCAAGGCGAAGAGCCAAATCTCGGTTGTCGCACTGGACCAAAAGGCCCTGCGTTCGTCCCGGGAACGGGCTCTTGGGGTAAGGCGAAGGTGGCAGGTTGCGAAAGCCACTTTCGCAACCTTCAACGTTGCGAAAGTGGCTTTCGCAACGTCAGCTGGGCCGTCCCCCGCGGTGGCGAGGTCCCTGGCCAGAGGGCGTGTCGCGAAAGCCACTCAGTGTCAGGGTGGTTGTGCTGCTCGTGTGAGTGGTTAGGGTCCGGTCTTGGTCGCGTGGTGACTCTGAAAGCCACTGCCTTG
>NZ_JBHXIB010000061.1:0-21170 GCF_042723975.1 Amycolatopsis sp. NPDC058340
CGGGGGGGGGCGTTTTGGGATAGTGGCCCTAGGCGCGTGTTGGCCCCCTTCCCTCGGCTCAGTCGAGGGAAGGGGGCCTTCACGCGCAAACCGTCAGATCAGTCTTCGTCGACCCAGTCGAAGGTCTTCGTGACCGCCTTCTTCCAGTTCCGGTACTCCGACTCGCGGCGGGCCTCGTCCATCGACGGGTCCCACTGCTTGTCCTGCGCCCAGTTGTTGCGGATGTCGTCCTCGCTCTTCCAGAACCCGACCGCGAGCCCGGCCGCGTAGGCCGCGCCGAGCGCGGTGGTCTCGTTGACCACCGGCCGGATCACCGGAACGCCGAGGATGTCGGCCTGGAACTGCATGAGCAGCTCGTTGACGACCATGCCGCCGTCGACCTTCAGCGACTTCAGCGGGACACCGGAGTCGGCGTTCATCGCGTCGATCACCTCGCGCGACTGGAACGCCGTCGCCTCCAGGACCGCCCGCGAGATGTGTCCCTTGTTGACGAACCGGGTGAGGCCGACGATCGCGCCGCGGGCGTCGGAGCGCCAGTACGGCGCGAAGAGGCCCGAGAACGCCGGCACGAAGTACGCGCCACCGTTGTCCTCGACGGTCCGGGCGTGCTGCTCGACCTCGGCCGCGGAGCCGATCAGGCCGAGGTTGTCCCGCAGCCACTGCACGAGCGAACCGGTGACGGCGATCGAGCCTTCGAGCGCGTACACCGTGTCGTTCGAGCCGATCTTGTAGCAGACCGTGGTGAGCAGCCCGTTGTCCGACATGACCTTCTCGGTGCCGGTGTTGAGCAGCATGAAGTTGCCGGTGCCGTAGGTGTTCTTCGCTTCACCCGGCGAGAGGCACGCCTGCCCGAAGGTCGCCGCCTGCTGGTCGCCCAGGATGCCCGAGATCGGGACGCCCGCCAGCGCGCCCTTCTCCCGGACCTTGCCGTAGGTCTCCGAGGACGACCGGATCTCCGGGAGCATCGACAGCGGGATCGTCATCTCCTCGGCGATCTCCGCGTCCCAGGTCAGCGTGTCGAGGTCCATCAGCATGGTCCGCGACGCGTTGGTCGGGTCGGTGACGTGCACGCCGCCGTCGACCCCGCCGGTCATGTTCCACAGCACCCAGGTGTCCATGTTGCCGAAGATCAGATCCCCGGCCTCGGCCTTCGCGCGGGCGCCGTCAACGTTGTCGAGGATCCACTTGATCTTCGGCCCGGAGAAGTAGGTCGCCAGCGGCAGGCCCACCTTGGCGCGGTAGCGCTCCTGCCCGCCGCCGAGCGCCCCCAGGTCGCTGACGATCTTGTCGGTGCGGGTGTCCTGCCACACGATCGCGTTGTACACCGGCTTGCCGGTGGTGCGGTCCCAGACCAGCGTGGTCTCGCGCTGGTTGGTGATGCCGACCGCGACGATGTCGCTCGCGACCAGGTCGCCCTTGGCCAGCGCGCCCGCGGCGACGGCCCGCGTGTTCTCCCAGATCTCTTCGGCGTTGTGCTCGACCCAGCCCGCCTTCGGGAAGATCTGCTCGTGTTCCCGCTGGTCGACGGCGACCACCCGGCCGGAGTGGTCGAAGATCATGCAGCGGGTCGACGTGGTGCCCTGGTCGATCGCGGCTACGTACGAAGTCATCGAAAACTCCAGTCTCAGGTGAGGTTGTGGACGGCGAGGAAGAGCAGGGCGGCGAGGGCACCGCCGACCAGCGGGCCGGCGACCGGGACCCAGGAGTAACCCCAGTTCGGGTTGGCCTTGTTCTTGATGGGCAGCAGGAACGCGTACGCGATACGGGGGCCGAGGTCCCGGGCCGGGTTGATGGCGTAACCGGTCGGGCCACCGAGGGACTGGCCGATGACCAGCACGACGAACGCCACACCCGCGTAGCCGAGCGCGGAGTTGCCGAACTGGGGCGTCCCGCCCTCACCCGTGGCGTTGGCGTACACCGGGCTGAGCAGGATCCACGCGACGAGCACGAAGGTGCCGATGATCTCGGTGACGAGGTTCCACGCCTTGTTCGGGATCTGCGGCGCGGTCGAGAAGATGCCGAGCGTCTCGTCGCGCTGCGGGTGGTCGTCGAACTGCAGCTTGTAGGCGGCCCAGCAGAGCACGGCGCCGAGGATCGCGCCGACCATCTGCCCGGCGAAGTAGATCGGGACGTCCGCCCACTTCGTCTTGTCCGCGATGGCGAGGCCCAGCGTCACCGCGGGGTTCAGGTGCGCGCCGCTCGGTGCGGCGATGCTCGCACCGGCGAAGACCGCGAACGCCCACCCGAAGGTGATCATCACGACGCCACCGTTGTGGCCGTTGTTCTTCCGCAACACGTGGTTGGCGACCACGCCGTTACCCAACAGGATCAGGACCGCCGTTCCCAGCAGCTCCCAGACGAATATGGCTCCTGCACTCACCGCTTGACCTCCACTTTGGACATTCCGCGCAGGGTCGAACACGGTGTGCTACGGCGCCCTTGCCGACCCACGTCCGTGGCACGTTACCGTCGCGTATTTGTTCCTTCCAGGCATCGCGGGAACCAATCCTTCCAAGATCGACGAGGGTTACGCCACACGTGTCACCCGCATAACGGACCGGTCGCGGCCGATCGTGCGATGCTGGAGCCACAGCGGCACAAGGAGGAATGTCACGTGGCAAGCTCTCAGCGCGAAGCCGAAAACAGCCCCGCCAGGCTGGGACCGCTCAAGCGGGAAGAGTCTTGGCAGCGGCTGGGTGAGGACAAGTTCGACCTCGTCGTCATCGGCGGCGGAGTGGTCGGGGCGGGCACGGCGCTCGACGCCGCGACACGCGGCCTGCGGGTCGCCCTCGTCGAAGCGCGCGACCTCGCCTCGGGAACGTCGAGCCGGTCCAGCAAGCTCTTCCACGGCGGGCTGCGTTACCTCGAACAGCTGGAATTCGGTCTGGTGCGGGAAGCTCTGCGGGAACGCGAGCTGATGCTGACGACGATCGCCCCGCATCTGGTGAAGCCGGTCAGCTTCCTGTACCCGCTGACCCACCGCATCTGGGAGCGTCCGTACACCGCGGCCGGCCTGCTGATGTACGACACGATGGGCGGCGCGCGGTCGGTTCCCGGCCAGAAACACCTGAGCCGTGCGGGTGCGCTGCGGATGGTCCCGGCGCTGAAGCGGTCCGCGTTGATCGGCGGGATCCGTTACTACGACGCGCAATCCGACGACGCGCGGCACACGATGACCGTCGCCCGCACCGCCGCGCACTACGGCGCCGTCGTGCGCACCTCCACCCAGGTGGTCGGCTTCCTCCGCGAGGCCGACCGTATTTCCGGGGTCCGCGTGCGCGACGTCGAGGACGGCCGCGAGACCGAGATCCACGCCTCCGCGGTGGTCAACTGCACCGGCGTGTGGACCGACGAGCTGCAGCGCCTTTCCGGTGGCCGCGGCCGGTTCCGCGTGCGGGCGAGCAAGGGCGTGCACATCGTCGTCCCGCGCGACCGGATCGTCTCGGAATCGGGCATGATCCTGCGCACCGAGAAATCCGTGCTGTTCGTCATCCCGTGGCGCAACCACTGGATCGTCGGGACCACCGACACCGACTGGAATCTCGACCTCGCCCATCCCGCCGCGACCAAACACGACATCGACTACCTCCTCGAACACGTCAACACCGTGCTCGCGACACCGCTCACGCACGACGACATCGAAGGCGTCTACGCCGGGCTCCGGCCTTTGCTCGCAGGGGAAAGCGAAGAGACGTCGAAGCTTTCGCGTGAGCACGCGGTCGCGCGGGTGGCGCCGGGGCTGGTCGCGATCGCGGGCGGCAAGTACACGACGTACCGGGTGATGGCGGCCGACGCCGTCGACGCCGCGGCCGTGGACCTGCCGGGCAGGCCGCAGTCGTCCATCACGGACAAGGTGCCGCTGCTCGGCGCCGACGGCTACCACGCGCTGGTGAACCAGGCCGACCATCTGGCAGGCGAGCACGGGCTGCACCCGTACCGCGTGCGGCATCTGCTCGACCGGTACGGCTCGATGGTGCACGAGGTCCTCGCGCTCGGCGAAGGACGGCCGGAACTGCTGAAGCCGCTGGAGCACGCTCCGGACTACCTCGGTGTCGAGGTCGTCTACGCGGCCAGCCACGAGGGCGCGCTTCACCTGGAAGACGTGCTCGCGCGCCGGACGAGGATCTCGATCGAATACGCGCACCGCGGCGTCGACTGCGCCGCGCAGGTCGCCGCGCTGGTGGGCGAGGTGCTCGGCTGGTCGAAGGACGAGGAGAAGCGCGAAGTCGAGGTGTACAAGGCACGGGTCGACGCGGAACGGGAGTCCCAGTCGCAGCCGAGCGACGAGGCCGCCGACGCGTTGCGCTCCGCCGCGCCGGAAGCACGCTCGGGGATCATCGAACCGGTGAGTTGACCGTCCCGGCCGAGTGGTGTGCCACGCGCGCGGAGATCGTTGCCTGATCAGGTGAATCTGGCATAGCGTCGGCCTTCCCGATACGGAAGGCGGCCTTGTGGTGTTTCTCGACTCGTCGACGTGGACGGACCGGATCTTCGCCGGCGGTTCCTGGGTGCCCGGCATGGGCGGCACCCGGAAGGTCACGGAGCCCGCGACCGGAGAGGTGCTGGGAAGCATCGGGATGGCCTCGGCCGAAGACGCCGCGAAGGCGGCGGAAACGGCGGCCGAGGCGCAGCGGGCCTGGGCGGCGACACCGCACGTCCGGCGGGCCGCGATCCTGCGCAAGGCGGCCACGCTGTGGTCGGAGTACGCCGACGAGATCCGCTGGTGGAACGTCCGCGAGGTCGGCGCGGTGCCGGGAGTCGCGGGCTTTTCGCTGCACGTCGCGGAGCAGGAGTGCTACGAGGCGGCGGCGCTGCCCGGCCGCCCGTACGGCGAACTCCTGCCGAGTGAGGAGCCGCGTCTTTCGATGGCGCGCCGTGTCCCGGCCGGTGTGGTCACGGTGATCTCGCCGTTCAACATGCCGATCATCCTCGGCATCCGGTCGGTCGCCCCGGCGCTCGCGCTGGGGAACGCGGTCATCCTCAAACCGGATCCGCGCACCGCCGTCACCGGCGGCGTCGTCCTCGCGCGGATCTTCGAGGAAGCGGGGCTGCCGCCGGGCGTACTGCAGATGCTGCCGGGCGGCGCGGACGTCGGCGAGACACTGGTGACGCATCCGGCGGTCCGGGTCATCTCGTTCACCGGGTCGACCGGCGCCGGGCGCAAGGTCGGCGAACTCGCCGGAAAGCATTTGAAGCGGGCACATCTGGAGCTGGGCGGGAACTCCGCGCTCATCGTGCTCGACGACGCGGACGTCGACGAAGCCGCCGGGGTCGCCGCGTTCGGCTCGTTCTTCCACCAGGGCCAGATCTGCATGACCACCGGGCGGCATCTCGTGCACGAGCGGCTCTACGACGACTTCGTCGAGCGGCTGGCGGCGAAGGCTTCGGCGTTGCGCGTGGGCGACCCGGCGCGGGACGAGGTCGCGCTCGGGCCGATCATCGACGCCGGACAGCGGGACAAGATCCACGACCTGGTCACCGCCAGCGTGGCGGCGGGGGCGCGGGTCGCCGCGGGCGGCGAGTACGACCGGCTGTTCTACTCCGCGACCGTGCTCGCGGACGTGCCGCCGACGGCGCCCGCCATCGCTCAGGAGATCTTCGGCCCGGTCGCGCCGGTCGTCCGGTTCTCCGACGCGGAGGAGGCCATCCGGCTCGCGACGGCGAGCGAGTACGGGCTCTCGCTGGGGATCGTCACGCGCGATGTCCTCAAAGGACTGGAGCTGGCGGATCGCGTCCCGACCGGGATCGTGCACATCAACGACCAGACCGTCAGCGATGAGGCGAACAGCCCCTTCGGTGGCGTCGCCGCTTCGGGCACGGGAAGCCGCTTCGGCGGCGCGGCGGCGAACATCGAGGCGTTCACCGAGACCCGCTGGGTCACCGTCCGGAACCCGCCGCCCACCTACCCCTTCTGACCCCGGCGGATCGCGTTTAGCCCGCTAAACGCAGGTCAGGCGGTGCGGCGCCAGCGGATGAGGCGTTCCCCGGTCGGGGCCGGATCGAGTTCGGGCCCGACCAGGGTGAACCCGCATTTGCGGGCGACCGAGGCCGACACCTCGTTCGTCTCCTCGTAGCGGTAGCTGACCTCGCGCAGGCCGAGCCCGCCGAAACCGAAGCGCAGGGCGGCGTTGAGCGCGGTGCTCGCGATCCCCTTGCCCCGCGACGCCGCGCGCACCCAGACCGACGCCTCCGCGTACCCGGCGTCGAGATCGAGATCCCGCAGGCCGACCTCGCCAAGCAGATCCCCGGTGGTCGGCTCGGCCACCGCCCAGGAACAGCGCTCGTCACCCGCCCACTGGGCGGCGCGCAGCGCGACGTACTCGGTCGCCTCGTCGAGGTCCCGCAATCGGTAGTTCAGCACGTACTTGCGGTGCGTCGGGTCCGCGAACGCCGCGACCAGCGCCGGACGGTCGTCGAGGGCCTTGTCCGCCCGCAGTTGCCGCAGGTAGTACTCGCCCGCGTTGATCTCCACCGGTTCCACCCTTCGAGGGTAACCACCCCGGCCGGAGATCAAGGTTCGTAGGGCCACGGGCCGCTGAGCGGGGTCACGTGGGTCGCCACCGGTCCGTTCGGGCCCTGCTGGATCGCGAACGACACGCGCTGACCGGCGTTGAGTTCCTTGAAGCCCCGCATCTGGATCTCGGAGTAGTGAACGGGGATTTCCCCCGCTTCGGCGGGCGGTGCCGTCGAGTTCCGGCGACGGCGCCACCAGCGCCGGCCCTGAACCGGGGGAGTGGCCCAGCCATCCGGTCTGACGGCACCCACGCCCCTCTCCGAGTCGAACCAGAGGACAGTCCCCTCGGCCATGACGGTTCCTCCGAAGCTCGGCGGTGAGGCTTCCGGGATCAGCGGCGGCGGCTCATGATCAGCGCGACCGCCAGTGGCAACAGGAACACCAGGAAAGTCCCACGGGTGAAGAAGAACAGCACGATCGCGACCGCGGCGGCGATCGGCACGGCACTGGCCGTCAGCCATTTCGACGGCTGGACCTCGTTCTTCGCGGACGCCTGCGCGACGCCGGGCATCGGCGGCAGGGGGAGCAGCGCGCTCGGCCGGGGCGAGGGCAGGTCCGTGAACAGCGGTTCCAGCTCGCTGACCATCCTCGCGGCACTGACCTTCGCCGACCGCGAACCGAACTCGTCGAGGTCGAGTCTGCCGGTGCGGACATGCTCCTCCAGCGCTTCGAGCGCGTCTTGGCGTTCGGCGTCGCTCAGCCGCATGTCCGGTCTCTCGGCACTCACGTCCCGAGTCTACGGGCGGATCAGCCGTCGAGTTCCCGTCGACGCTGCTTCCCCAGCTTCTTGTGCGAGTTCTCCCAGCCTTTGCCCCAGATGCCCTCGCCGACGGCGCTGATCCCGATCGGGACGAGGATGAACCACCAGGTGATGCCGGTGGTGATGATGAGCGCGATGGTGGCGATGAAGAGGATCGGCAGGAGCGCGCCCATGACACGTTGCGTCGGGGAGATGCCCGCCCACGGCGACGCCGGTTTCTCCACGGCTACCTTGGGCGCGTCGTAGCGCGGATGCGGCTCGGGCAGGTCGAGGAAGATTTCGGCCAGCTCGCCGCGAGTCTTGGCGGCGGTGATCCGGGCGGACCGCTCGCCGTACTCGTCGATGTCGATCCTGCCGACGGTCATGTGCTCGCCGAGCGCGGTCAGCGCGGACTCGCGATCCTGATCACTGATCCGCAGCCGCGGAGACGGAACCTCGCTCACCCTTTCGAGAATAGGCCGGGCGAGGCCCCGTCAACCACGACATTCGTCAGTCTTTGAGCTCGAACAGCTGGGTGCCCTGCGTCACCGCGGCGCCGACCTCGACCGAAAGGCCGGTCACGGTGCCCGCTTTGTGCGCGGTGACCGGGTTCTCCATCTTCATCGCTTCGAGCACGACGACCAGCTCGCCCGCCTCGACCCGCTGGCCCTCTTCGACGGCGACCTTGACGATGGTGCCCTGCATCGGCGCGGTGACCGCGTCACCGCTCACCGCTGCCTTGGTGCCGCCCGCGCGCTTGCGCGGCTTGGCCTTCACGGCCGTCCCGCCGCCACCGGCGTCGAGCGAGAAACCGCCGGGGAGCGACACTTCGAGCCGTCGGCCGCCGACCTCGACAACGACGTTCTGCCGAGGCTGCTCTTCCTCGGCCTCGACGGTTTCCGGTGCCACGAACGGCTCGATGGTGTTCTCGAACTCGGTCTCGATCCAGCGCGTGTGGACGCTGAAACCGTTCTCGTCGCCGATGAAGGCCGGGTCGTTCACGATCACGCGGTGGAACGGCAGCACGGTCGCCATCCCGTCGGCGACCATCTCGGCCAGCGCGCGGCGGCTGCGCTCCAGCGCGTTCTGCCGGTCCGAGCCGGTGACGATCAGCTTCGCGAGCATCGAGTCGAACTGGCCGCCGATGACACTGCCGGACTCGACACCGGAGTCGACGCGGACACCGGGGCCGCTCGGCGCGACGAACTTCGTCACGGTGCCGGGAGCGGGCAGGAAGCCGCGGCCGGCGTCCTCGCCGTTGATGCGGAACTCGATCGAGTGGCCACGTGGTTCCGGGTCTTCGGTGATGCGCAGCTTCTCGCCACGCGCGATGCGGAACATCTCGCGCACGAGGTCGAGGCCCGTGGTCTCCTCGGACACCGGGTGCTCGACCTGAAGCCGCGTGTTGACCTCGAGGAACGAGATCGTGCCGTCGACGGCGACGAGGTACTCGACCGTCCCGGCTCCGTAGTAGCCGGCTTCCTTGCAGATCGCCTTCGCGGATTCGTGGATGCGTTTGCGCTGCTCGTCGGTCAGGAACGGCGCGGGCGCCTCCTCGACCAGCTTCTGGTGGCGGCGCTGCAGCGAGCAGTCGCGGGTGCCGACGACGATGGCGTTGCCGTGCTGGTCGGCGAGGACCTGGGCCTCGACGTGGCGCGGCTTGTCCAGGTAGCGCTCGACGAAGCATTCGCCGCGGCCGAAGGCGGAGATCGCCTCACGCGTCGCCGATTCGAAGAGCTCCGGGATCTCTTCGCGGGTGCGGGCGACCTTCAGACCACGGCCGCCACCGCCGAACGCCGCCTTGATCGCGACCGGCAGGCCGTGCTCGTCGGCGAAGGCGATGATCTCGTCGGCGTTCGCGACGGGGTCCTTCGTGCCGGGCACGAGCGGGGCGCCGGCACGCAGCGCGATGTGGCGCGCGGTGACCTTGTCCCCGAGGTCGCGGATGGCCTGCGGGCTCGGCCCGATCCAGGTCAGCCCGGCGTCGAGCACGGCCTGGGCGAAGTCCGCGTTCTCGGAGAGGAACCCGTAGCCGGGGTGGACCGAGTCCGCCCCCGACCGCTTGGCGGCGTCGAGCAGCTTGTCGAAGACGAGGTAGCTCTCGGCCGCGGTGGTGCCGCCGAGGGCGAAGGCCTCGTCCGCGAGGCGCACGTGGGGTGCGTCGCGGTCAGGATCGGCGTAGACGGCGACGCTGGTCAGCCCGGCGTCCTTCGCCGCCCTGATCACCCGTACCGCGATTTCCCCGCGGTTCGCGATCAGGATCTTGGTCACCGGACCACCTGTGCCGGCCTGCTCGGTCACGCCGTACCTCCTGCGTTCGCACGTCGGGCCGCCCCGATGCGGCTCCGCAGCAGTTTACGGAAGTTCCCGCCCCGATTAGTGAGAGCAAGGCCACCCGGTGACACTGTTTATAGCAGCGCTTCGAGGGGGCGCAGTTCTTCTAACAGGCCCTACACCAGGGCTTCGCGATGCCGCAGTTCCTCCGGAAGATCGGAATCGAGCACGATCAGGTCGTACGGCTGGGCCTGGTGGACGCGGCCGAGGTGCTCGGATTTGACCAGCGCCCACGGCTGATGCGGCCCGCAGCACTCGACCAGGCGCTGCACGGAGGAGAAGGCGATCAACGCCATCCGGCCGTCCTTGGTCGCGCGGAGTTCGATCTCCGCGCTCGTGTAGTCCTTCGGCTTCTTCGCCGTCGGAAGGAACAGTGCGTTGGGCAGTCCGGGGTTCGTCACAGGAACAACATAGACGTGCACTCTGCGCTAGATCACTTACGCTCTCGGATATGCGGACACAGGAAGCGCGGGCGCCGAAATCCGTGCTGCTCACCGCGTTGCTGGCGGTGGTGGTGACGGCGGGCGTGATCGTCGCCGTGATCCTGCTGCGCCCGGCCTCTCCAGCGCCCGCCGGTGACCCCGGCATGCCTCCGGTGTCCGACGGCGCCCCGAGCGCGCCCGGCGTCAACTGTGGCGACTCGGCCTGCCGGGAGATCGGCGCGATGACCGTCGGCGGGCTGCCCGTCGTGCTCCTCGCCGACGGCGCGGGGAAGCAGGGGGTGGTCCGGATCGGGGCGGACACCGCGTACCCGCTGATGATCAACGACATGGGGGTCACCCTGAAGGGCGATTCTCTGCGCTGTGTCGACGGCACGACGCCGGTGTGCCTGGTGCGCGGCGAGACGGGCGGCGGTGCGGCGGGCGAACTGTTCGTCGCGCGCGGCGGGATCTGGCGGGACACCGGGAAGCCGTACTTCTCCGACGCCGGGACGGTCGCCCTCGGCGACGTGACCGCCGACGGGGTCGCGGACGTCATCGTCGTGCGGCACGAGTGCCCCGGCGCGCAGTCCGGGTCGGCCCGGTGCCAGGCGGCGCCGGTGCTGGCGGAGGTCTACGACGTCGCCCGCGGTTCCGTGGGATGCACGCGCCGGTACACCGCGCCCTCGGAGTTGCGGGGGTGGCCGGATGTGCGGCTGACGAAGGCGGATCTGCGGGCCTGCCCCTGAGGGGGAGCAAGGGACCTTTGCTACCACTTGGGCGGGGGCTCGCGAGAGGCGAAGTCCGTGAGGGCCTCCTTCCCTACCTTGAGGGTAGTGAAGGAGGCCCTCACGGACTTCTGGTCCCTCAAGGGGGCCTTCACGGACCGCGGGTCCGCCTCAGCGGTCTCGGTAATCCCACAAGTCACAGCCCAAGTACGTGAAGGCCCCCTTCACTGCGCTAGACGCAATGAAGGGGGCCTTCACGGACCGTCAAAGGACCTCACGCCCCAGCCGTGGCAGGCTCCTTCGCCGAGGCAGTGCCGCTCTCAGTCGGCGAAGGGTCTGTCGGCGAGTTGAGCACTTCGTCGTCCAGAAGGCCTTCGCCGCGGGCGACGACCACCGGCACGACGATCTGGCCGGCGACGTTGGTCGCGGTCCGCATCATGTCCATGATCGGGTTCACCGAGTAGATCAGCGCGATCCCGAGCGCCACCTGCTGCGCGTCGAGGCCGATGAACGCGGTGGTCAGGGTCAGCGCGGTCAGCCAGCCGGTGGTGCCGGCGGTGGCCAGTGCGCCGAGCACGGCGACCACGACGATCCCGACGTACTGCCAGATGTTCAGCGAGACCCCGGATAGGTTCGCGATGAAGATGGCACCGATCGCGGGGAACACCGCGGCGCAGCCGTCCATCTTCGTGGCGCTGCCCAGCGGAGTCGCGAAGGCGGCGTACGCGGGCTGGACGCCCAGGTTCACGGCGGACTGCCGGGTCAGGGGCAGCGTCGCGGCCGAAGACTGCGAAGCGAACGCGAACTGGATCGCCGTGCCGGCCTTCGAGAAGAACTTCAGCGGGCTGACCTTCGCCACGAACTGGAGCAGGATCGGGTAGACCACCAGCAGCACCACGAGGCAGCCGACGTACACCGCGAGAGTGGTGGTGAACAGCGGCCGGAACAGGGCGTCACCGTAGTTCGCGACCGCGGCGCCGATCAGGCCGACGATGCCGATCGGGGCGAGCCGGACGATCCAGCCGAGGTAGCGCTGGATGATCTCGAAGACGCTGGTGGTGAAGTCGACGAACGGCTTGGCCTTGTCACCGAGGCTGTAGGCCGCCGCGCCGATGATCACGGCGAGGAACAGCACCTGCAGCGTCGAGCCTTCGGTGAAAGCCGTGAAGAAGTTCTTCGGCAGGAAGCCTTCGACGAAGGCGCTCCAGGAGCCCCAGTTGTCGACGCTCTTGGTGGCCTTGTCCGCGTTCTTCGCGGTCGCGGCGACACCTTCGCCGAGGCCGCCGCTGCCCGGGTTGAACAGCTTCGCGACGGCGATGCCGATCAGCGACGCGATGAACGACGTGATCGCGAACCACAGGACGGTCTTGCCGCCCAGCCGCGCGGCCTTCTTGCCGCCGCCGAGGTTGCGCAGGCTGTTGATGCCGACCACGATCGCCGTGAAGACCAGCGGGATCACCGCGATCTGCAGCAGCGTCGTGAAGATCGTGCCGATCTGGTCGAGCAGGTCGGTCAGCCAGCTCGCCTCGGTCGTCCTGGCGAGGACGCCGAGCAGGGCGCCCACGACGAGCGAGCCGAGGACCGCCGCCGCGAAGACCCTTGGCCTTGTATAGGTCCGAATGAAAGACACGGGGCGACTCCGGTGCGTGAAAGTTTCCTGATTTCCCGAACGTGAAGAACGTTCGGCGAGGCAGGACTCTTCCGGATCACCCGATCGTGTGGGAGTCGTCTCAGGATGCGGGACGCGTCCACAGATCGATGACGCTCACCCCGACCTCCGTCAGCAAACGCCGGGTCAGCGGCAGGCTGATGCCGATGACGCTCGAGAAATCACCGTCGATTCCCTCGATGAACCAGCCGCCGAGTCCGTCGAGGGTGAAGCCGCCGGCCACCTGAAGCGGCTCTCCGGAGGCGATGTACGCCTCGATCTCTTCTTGCGACGGTGTGCCGAAGCGAACAGTGGTGCCTTCGGTCCCGGACGCTTCCTTCGTCCTCTCGCCGTTCTCGACGCGGATGATCGCGTGGCCGGTCAGAAGTTCACCGGTTTTGCCCGCCATCGACGCCCAGCGCTCGCGCGCGGCTTCCGGCGTGATCGGCTTCCCGACCATCTCGCCGTTGATCGACAACATCGAATCGCAGCCAACGATGACCATGTCGCCGTGGCCGCCGAGCGCCTCGACAACCGCTTCGGCCTTCGCCGCGGCGAGCGCGCGGACCAGCTCCTCGGGGGCCGGATCGGTCAGGGACGCGGCGACCGCGTCCTCGTCGACGCCGGACACGACGACGCTCGGATCGAAGCCGGCGGAACGCAGGACACCGAGGCGGGCGGGGGACTGGGACGCGAGAACGAAACGCACGTGAGGAAGGTACTCGACGCGTCGTCGTTGCCTGATTGTGACCTGGAACACCCGAACGTGGAGTTAGTTTGTTGTGGCGCGCAACATATGGATTGTTCGAGCTACGGAGGAACCAATGCCGCCCCGCCTCCGCGTCAGAAGATCTCTTCGCACGACGCAAACCACAGTGCTCGCAGGACTGCTCCTGGCCGGTTCGGTCCTGACCCCGGTGGCGTCCGCCGCCCCGGGGCCGCTCTACAAGAACCCGCACGCGCCGACGTCCGCGCGGGTGAACGACCTGCTCAAGCGGATGAGTCTCGACGACAAGATCGGCCAGATGACGCAGGCCGAACGCGGCGCCGTCACCCCCGACCAGGCCGCCGCGCTCAAACTGGGGTCCCTGCTCTCCGGCGGCGGCTCGGTACCGGAGAGCAACACGCCGAACGGGTGGGCCGACATGGTCGACTCATATCAGAAGGCGGCCATTTCGACGCCGCTCGGCATTCCCACGATCTACGGCGTCGACGCCGTGCACGGCCACAACAACGTCTACGGCGCCACGATCTTCCCGCACAACATCGGCCTCGGCGCGGCCAACAATCCGCGCCTGGTCGAAAAGATCGGCCGGGCGACGGCGCTGGAAGTCGCCGGAACCGGCCCGCAGTGGGACTTTTCGCCGTGTCTGTGCGTCGCCCGCGACGATCGCTGGGGCCGGACTTACGAATCCTTCGGCGAATCCCCGCGTGACGCCATCGCGAACGCGTCGGCCATCACCGGGCATCAGGGGCGCAGGCTCGGCGAAAAACCGGGATCCGTGCTCGCGACGGCGAAACACTACGTCGGCGACGGTGGCACGACGAACGGCGTCGACCAGGGCAACACCGAGATCAGCGAACGTGAACTGCGCCAGATCCATCTGCCGCCGTTCCGCGAGGCGATCGACCGTGGTGTCGGCTCGGTGATGATCTCGTTCTCCAGCTTCCAGGGAGTGCGCATGCACGCGCAGAAGTACCTCATCACCGACGTCCTCAAGAAGGAACTGCGGTTCCGCGGGCTGGTGATCTCGGATTACAACGCGATCAACCAGATCGACGGCAAGGAGGGTTTCACCCCCGAAGAGGTGCGGCTCTCGGTCAACGCGGGCATCGACATGTTCATGGTCCCGTGGGACGCGCCGCAGTTCATCGCCTACCTCAAGGCCGAAGTCGAGGCGGGCCGCGTTTCCCGCGACCGGATCGACGACGCGAACCGCCGCATCCTGGCGGAGAAGTTCGAGCTCGGCTTGTTCGAGCATCCGTACACCGACCGTTCGCTCCAGAAGACGTTCGGCAGCAAGGAACATCGCGAACTGGCCCGGCAGGCCGTCCGCGAATCCCAGGTGCTGCTGAAGAACGACGGTGTGCTGCCACTGGCGAAGAAGAACAACAAGATCTTCGTCGCGGGCAAGAACGCGAACGACATCGGCAACCAGGCGGGCGGCTGGACGCTCACCTGGCAGGGACAGAGCGGCCCGGTGATCCCGGGCACGACCATCCTCGACGGCATCAAGTCGGGGGCGGGGAAGGGAACCACGGTGACCTATGACCGTGCGGGTAACGGAATCGACGGCAGCTACCAGGTCGCCGTCGCAGTGGTGGGCGAAACGCCGTACGCCGAAGGACAGGGAGACCGGCCGAACGGCTTCGGACTCGACGCGGAAGACCTCGCCACGATCGCCAAACTGAAGGCCTCCGGGGTCCCGGTCGTCGTGGTGACCGTATCCGGCCGCCCGCTCGACATCGCCGCTCAGCTGCCGCAGTTCGACGGGCTGGTCGCGGCCTGGCTCCCGGGCAGCGAAGGCGCCGGTGTCGCCGATGTCCTTTACGGCGACTACAACCCGACCGGGAAGCTGACGTTCAGCTGGCCTGTCAGCGCGGCTCAGGAACCGGTGAACATCGGTGACGGCAAGAAGGCGCTGTACCCGTACGGCTACGGCCTGCGGTACCGCCGCTAGGACCTCGTGAGTGGTAAGGACGGTTAGAACCGTCCTTGCCACTCACGAGACGTGAGGTCAGGCGGCGCTGGCGGCAGGTTCGGGCACCGGTGGGTGCGCCCGGCTCCGCGCGTTCCGCATGGTGAGCGCGGCGAGCACGCCAAGCACGAGTACCGCGGCCGGAAGCAGCAGCGTCACCCGTGCCGCGTCGGTGAGTCCATTGTGGACGGCTTCGAGCGCGAGCCGCTGAGCCTGCTCGGCGACACCGGACGGCAGGCCGGGGAACGCCGTCGGCGCGGAAGATCCGAACTCCCCGGTCGATTCCGCGGCTTTCGCGACGCCTTCCGCGAACGGCGCCCGGTACTGCTCCGGCAACGCGCTCGCGGCCGACGCGGCCTCGTCGGCGATCGAAGCGCTGATCCGTGCCTGCAGCAGCACACCGACGGCCGCGCTGCCGAGTACGCCGCCGACCTGACGGGCGGTGTTGAAAATGCCCGACGCGGTGCCGACGAGCCGCGGCTCGACCGAACTCATCGCCAGATTGCCCATCGGCGCGAAGATGAAGCCGATGCCGACGCCCGCCACCAGCAGCGCCGGGGTGAGCGTCCAGGCGTTCGCGCCCGCCTCGGCGATCAGTGCCGTCAGCGCCAGCCCCGCGCCCAGTGCGGTCAGCCCGATGATCAGCAGGACCTTGCCGTTGACCTTGTCCGAAGCGCGGCCGACGAACGGGCCGATCAGGCCGCCCAGCAACGACATCGGCGCGAACAGCAGCCCGGACATCGTCGGCGACTCGCCCAGCACGGCCTGGATGTAGATCACCAGCGGCAGGAACATGCCGGTCATCGCGAAGCCGACGGTGACCGCGGTCAGCGCCCCGGCCGAGAAGTTGCGGTTCGCGAAAACGCCCAGCGGCAGCAGCGGTTCGGCGCGGTTGAACCGTTGCCACACCACGAAAGCGACCAGCAGGGCGACCCCGAAGCCGATGATCTCGAATACGGTGATCGGCCCGAACACCCGTCCCCAGTCGTAGTGCTGTCCATTTTGGACGCCGTAGACGACGCAGAACAGACCCGCGCCGGACAGCAGGATTCCCGGGACGTCGAAGGAATGCGAGTGCTTCGGCTGCCAGTCCGGCACCTTGAGCAGCGCCAGCGCGAGCGCGACCACGCCGACCGGCAGGTTGACGAAGAAGATCCATTCCCAGCCGAGATGGTCGACGAGCACACCACCGAGCACCGGCCCGACGATGGCCGCGATCCCGGCGACGCCGCTCCAGAGTCCCATCGCGGGGCCGCGTTTCGACGGCGGGAACAGATGGCTGATGAACGCCAGGGTCTGCGGCGTCATCAAAGCGGCGCCGAGGCCTTGCACCGCGCGGGCCGCGATCAGCATCTCGACCGAACCGGACAGACCGCACCACAGCGAGGCCAGCGTGAAGACCACGAGCCCGGCCAGGTAGACGCGTTTCGGGCCGAAGCGGTCGCCGAGACGGCTGGCGAACAGCATCGGCACCGCGTAGGTGAGCAGGTAGACGCTGATCACCCAGACGATCGCGTTCAGCCCCGCGCCGAGTTCGCGCAGCATCGCGGGGATCGCGGTCGAAACGATCGTGGTGTCCAGCAGGATCATGAAGAAACCCAGGCACAGCGCGGAGAGCGCGGCCCAGGGGTTAGCTTGTCTTGCGTTCATCACTGTCGTCCTCGGTGACCAGGTTCAGTTGTGGCGCGCAGTGGCCCTGGAACCGGATACGGCCGGATTCCAGGTCCGCGACGAGTTTCTGGGTCCACTCCAGCTCGAAGGCCCGCCGCGCGGTGGCGTAGGACCAGTCGAGCCAGTAGATCTCGGGAAGTTTGTGCTCGTTGACCAGGTTCTCCAGGACGACCTGGTCGGAGGCGATGGCGGCCTGCAGCCGCAGCACACGGTGCTTGAGCTGGGTGACCGACAGTTCCGGGCCGAGTTCGTCGATGACGGCGAGCGCGCTGAGGTACTCGGGGTACTCCTCGGCGGGGTTGGCCAGCATGTCCTGCGCGCGCGTGACGAACTCGTCGCGGCCGGCGTCCGTCATCGCGTACACGGTGCGCTCGGGGCGTTTCCCGTCCCGTTGTGTCTCGACGATCTCGACGAAACCGTTCTGCACCAGGCGATCCACCGCGTGATAGAGCGAGCCCGCCTTCACCTTGACGCGCGTGTTGACGAAACGTTCGCGCATCAGCTGCGCCATCTCGTACGGATGCATGGGCCGCTCGTGCAGGAGTTCCAGCACCGCCATGGCGAGCGGAGTGAGCTTCGCGACCATAGATGCCCCCCTCGGAAGATTCCCTGCTGATTATTCCTTGTGGAATATATGCCAGGCGCGGCTGAATCTTCAAGAGGGGCTTCGCTGCTCCGGCCGGCCGCTAGTCGAGCGGTCTCGGCCCGATCTCGCGTTCGAGGAAGCGGTGGTACTCGATGGCCGCGATCGAGTTCTCCAGCTGTTCGAACGTCGGCGCGGGGAGCGCGCCGTTGAAGACGATGGTCAGGCTCTTCCGCGGGATGTTGATGACATACGGATCGACGTCGAGTTCTTCGCAGTGGCTCCGCAGGACGGCCGTCCAGTGGTCGAGGTCCTCGTCCTCGCCGAGGTGCTCCCACCGCGCGACGATCCAGTTGCCGTTGATCAGCTGGCCCGCCATCTCCCGCGGATCGTGGACCATGTACGGCTCGGCGACGTCGTTCATCGTCCGAGGTGTTCGAGGAGCGCGGCGAAGGACTCGGCCGGGAGCACCAGGATGGGCCGGGTCTCGTCCGGCAGCGCCCACTGCTTGGTGTCCCGGATGCCCACCAGGCCGGGCGCGGTGCCGACCTCGACGCAGGCGTTCTCTTCCCAGTGCGTGTACGTCGACTTGTGCCAGCCGGTCATGTTTTCGTGCCAGGTGGTCATAGGAGCGCCTTTCCCCAGTGACTGTTTCGGCAAGTAGACGGGTTGCGCGGCAGCAAGGTTGGCGAGATCGGGTGATCTGTGCCGATCGGTCGGTGAGCGGCTCCGATGATCGCGTTCGGCGCACGGAAAGGGACCTTCACCGACAGCTGCTTTACTAACCATGCACTCTGGGGGTGCATAGCGCAAAGGGCCTTAGGTCACCGAAATGATCCGGCCGCGAGCTGTCGGTAGTCGGCGGCGATCCGCGTCAGATGCCCGCAGGCGATGTCGCCGTAGGTGGCGTAGCGCTCGACCTCGGCGAAGTTCTTTTCGTAGTCGGCGACTTCACGTTCGTCCGTGACGAGGGCCGTGGCCGTCTGCGTCCCGAGGAGCACCGCGCGCGAGTCGTAGATGTCGAAACCGTGGAGGACGGGGACGGACACCGGAGTGGTCCACGGGATCACGCCCAGCCGCACCCGATCGCGGCGGGAGACCTCGATGAGATGGCCGAGCTGGGCCAGCATGGTCGCCGCGCCGCCCATGTTCCAGCGCAAAGCGCCTTCGGTGAGCACCAAATGGAACTCGCGATTCGAATCGAGGATCCGCTGGCGTTCCAGCCGGGCCTCGACCGTCTGGTCGCGTTCGTCCTCCGGCAGCGCGTCGCCGAACAGCGCGGTGATGTAGTCGCGGGTCTGGAGCAGGCCGGACACGATGGTCGGCTGGAAACCCCGGATGCGGGCGGACGCCGTCTCGATCTTGCCGATGCGCTGCTGCATCCGCCAGGCACCGCGCTGAAGGACGACGCGGGCGGACGACGCCTCCTCACGGAGGTCCCGGGTGATCGCGACCAGCGCCCGCCGGATCTTCGCGGGCGCGCGATAGACGCGGCACAGCGCGACGACCTGGTCCTCGGTCGGCATGAAGGCGCCGGTCTCGACCCGCGACACCTTCGACTGACTGAGGCCGCTGAGCCTCGCCGCCTCGGTACCGGACAGCCCGGCGGCTTTGCGCAGACGGCGCAACTCGGTGGAGAGGTGATCCTGGTTCGTCACGCACGGCTTTCTGAGGCGATCGAGGTCGGCAGGACTGTCACGATAGCCCGCCGGGCCCGCCTCAGCGAGGAAGCGCCGAAGCCCGCCAGGCACCCTCTCCGGGAGCGAGCGGGGCCCGCACGAGCGAAGCCTTGTCCGCCCACCACGAATCCCGTTTCGGCGCCGGTTCCGGTGCCCGCGCACCGGCCGCCGCCGCGACGACGGCGGTCAGCGCGGCGAGCTCGGCGTCGTCCGGGTTGCCCCGGACGACGCGCAGCAGCGGGGTTTCGGGCGCGGTCACAGCGGGATGTTCCCGTGCTTCTTGGGCGGCAACGACTCACGCTTGCCCTGGAGCAGCGAGAGCGCCTTCGCGACGTGGCCGCGGGTGTGCGCGGGCACGATCACCGAGTCGACGTAACCGCGCTCGGCCGCCGCGTACGGGTTCAGGAGGGTGTCTTCGTACTCCTGGATGAGCTCGGCGCGCAGCGCGTCGACGTCCTTGCCGTCGGCGGCGGCCGCGGCGAGCGTCTTGCGGTGGACGATGTTCGCCGCGCCCTGCGCGCCCATGACCGCGACCTGCGCCGTCGGCCAGGCCAGGTTGATGTCCGCGCCGAGGTGCTTCGACCCCATGACGTCGTACGCGCCGCCGTACGCCTTGCGGGTGATGACGGTGACGAGCGGGACGGTCGCTTCGGCGTAGGCGTAGATCAGCTTCGCGCCGCGCCGGATGATGCCGTTCCACTCCTGGTCGGTGCCCGGAAGGAAGCCGGGGACGTCGACGAAGGTCAGCACCGGGATGTTGAACGCGTCGCAGGTGCGCACGAACCGCGCGGCCTTCTCGGAGGCGTCGATGTCGAGGCAGCCGGCGAACTGCGTCGGCTGGTTCGCCACGATGCCGACGCTGCGCCCGTCCACCCGGCCGAAACCGACCAGGATGTTGGGCGCGAACAGCTCGTGCACCTCGAGGAAGTCACCGTCGTCGACGACGCGGGTGATGACCTCGTGCATGTCGTACGGCTGGTTCGGCGAGTCCGGGATCAGCGTGTCGAGTTCGCGGTCGGTGTCGGTGACGTCGTCGAAGCTCTGCCCATGGGCTCTCGCCGGAGAGGAGTACCTCGAGCCTGCACCCGGCGCCGAGTCGGTCTCGAAGACCGGCGCCTCGGACAGGTTGTTCGCCGGGAGGAACGCGAGCAGTTCCTTCACGTACGAGATGGCGTCCTCGTCGTCCGAACCGAGGTAGTGCGCGACGCCCGAACGGGTGTTGTGCGTGCGCCCGCCGCCGAGTTCCTCGAAGGAGACTTCTTCACCGGTCACGGTCTTCACGACGTCGGGGCCGGTGATGAACATGTGCGAGGTCTTGTCGACCATCACCACGAAGTCGGTCAGCGCGGGGGAGTAGACGTGCCCGCCCGCATTGGCGCCCATGATCAGCGAGATCTGCGGGATGACGCCGGACGCCTTGACGTTGCGGTTGAAGATCTCGCCGTACAGGCCGAGCGAGACGACGCCTTCCTGGATCCGCGCGCCGCCGCCCTCGTTGATCCCGATGATCGGGCGGCCGGTTTTGATCGCCAGGTCCATCACCTTGACGATCTTCTCGCCGTACACCTCACCGAGTGAACCGCCGAAGACGGTGACGTCCTGGCTGAACACGCACACCGGACGGCCGTCGACGGTGCCGTAGCCGGTGACGACGCCGTCGCCGTAGGGCCGGTTCTTCTCCTGGCCGAAGTTGACCGAGCGGTGCTTCGCGAGCTCGTCGAGCTCGACGAAGGAGCCCTCGTCCAGCAGCAGGTCGATCCGCTCGCGAGCGGTCTTCTTGCCCTTGGCGTGCTGTTTCTCCACCGCCCTCGCGGAACCCGCGTGCACCGCCTCGTCATACCGGCGGTACAGGTCGGCCAGCTTGCCGGCCGTCGTGTGGATGTCCGGTTCGTCCTCGGGCGGCGTCCCGAGCGGCTCCGTCGCACTGCTCATGAAACCGCAGCCTAGCTACTCGACGGTCACTTCGCGTGTGGCGTAGGCAACGTCTTGGGGCAGGGTGGTCGTGAGTGGTGCAGGTGGTCGTGGGTCGGCGTGGGGGGGGGGGGGGGGGGGGGGGGGGGAAGAAGAGAAAACACAAAAACAACCACAAAAACCAAGAAGAAGAATGAGGCCCCCCCCCCCCCCACCGCAGCAACCGCAACCCACACGCCGCGCGC
>NZ_JBHXIB010000061.1:21180-32607 GCF_042723975.1 Amycolatopsis sp. NPDC058340
AGTTGTTGTTGGTGGTGGTGTTTTTTGTGTCTGGGTTGGGTGGGTGGGTGGTCTTGTTGTTGTTTTTGGCGATCAACAACATACACCCCCACTCACCACCACCTGTACCGATCGCTAAATGGAGGCCCGCACCAGCCCGGACTCGTAAGCCGCGATCACCAGCTGGGCCCGGTCCCGTGCCGCGAGTTTGTGCAGGAGATGGCCGATATGCGTCTTCACCGTCGCCAGCCCGAGGTGCAGTGTCCCGGCGATCTCGTCGTTCGACAGGCCGCGCGCGATCAGGCTCAGCACCTCGCGTTCTCGCGTGGTGATGTTGTCCAGCGAGGCCGCGACGCGCTGCCCGGGTTCGGGCAGCCGGGCGAACTCCGCGATGAGCCTTCGCGTGATCGAGGGGGCGAGAAGTCCTTCGCCCGCCGCGACGACGCGGATCGCGGTCAGCAGCTCGGCGGGCGGGGTGTCCTTCAGCAGGAATCCGCTCGCCCCCGCGCGCAGGGCCGAATAGACGTAGGCGTCGAGGTCGAAGGTCGTCAGCATCAGCACGTGGACGCCTTCGGTGGCGGGTGACGCGCAGATCCGCCGGGTCGCTTCGATGCCGTCCAGTTCGGGCATGCGGACGTCCATCAGCACGACGTCGGGGCGCTCCTTCTCGGCGAGTTCCGCGGCCTCCGCGCCGTCGCTCGCCTCCCCGACGACTTCGAGGTCCGGCGCGCTGTCGACGAGCACGCGGAAGCTGCCGCGCAGCAACGCCTGGTCGTCGGCGATCAGAACGCGGATCATCGTGTCCCCACTTCCTTGGCGGCGTACGGCAGCCGCGCGAACACCCGGAATCCCCCGGCGGGCAGCGGGCCCGCCTCGAAATCACCACCGTAGACGGCGACGCGTTCGCGCATGCCGATCAAGCCGTGCCCGCCCACCGCGGGCGGCGACCCTTCGCCGCGCCCGTCGTCGACGATCTCGACGCTGACCTCGCCGGGGCCTTCGGTGATCGTGACCCGGCACGCCGACGGTCCCGCGTGCTTCACGACGTTGGTCACCGCCTCCTGCGTGATGCGGTAGACCGAAAGCGCGACGCCTTCGGGCAGGTCGTCCACCGCCTCGCCGGTCAGCTCGACCCGCACCCCTGCCTGTCCGGCGCGTTCGGCCAGCGCCCGCAGATCCGCGAGTTTCGGGGCGGGCCCGAGCGCGGCCTCGGGCGTGCCGTCACCGGAACGGAGGACGCCGAGCATCCGCCGGAGTTCGACGAGGGTCTCGCGGCTGGTGAGTTCGATGACCCGCAACGCCTCGCGGGCTTCTTCGGGCTGTTGCTCCGCGACGTGGTTGCCGACGGCCGCCTTGACCGCGATCAGGCTCATGCTGTGCGCGACGACGTCGTGCATCTCGCGCGCGATACGCAGCCGCTCGTCGGAAACCGCCTGATCGGCTTGGGTTTCGGCGAGCTGGGCCAGGTTCGCGCGTCGTTGCCGTGTCATCCAGCCCAGCGCCCACGAGCCCGCGACCCCGCCGCCCGCGAAGGCCGTCGAGGCGATCGTGTTCGGTCCGAGCCGCAGCAGTTCGAAGATCATGACGACGACGAGACCGAGGCCCATCGCGATCAACGAGCGGGCTCGCGGATGTTCGAGTGCCACGGTGTAGAGCGCGCATCCGGTCGCCAGCAGCGCGGCGGGGCCCAGCCCGTTGCCGGCGAGCAGGGCCGGGACCAGGCTGCCGAGGCCGAGGCCGTAGGCGACCAGCGGGCGGTGACGCCGCAGCGCGATCGCGATCCCGCTGGCGGCGACCGTCGCCCAGGCGAGCCACATCGGGATGGCGATGAGGAACGTCCAGGTCCGCGCGGCGAGGTTCCCGCCGACGGCCACGACGAGCACCAGCGCGAGGAGCGCGTCGATCGTGTACGCCACCCGCTGTGAGAGCGCCGACGGCTGTTTCATACGGCGAACTCAACCAGACGGACGGCGCTTCCGCGTCCGTCCGGCGGAGGTCATCCCCAGGGTGGAGATCAGCTCCCGTGAGCCGCCGCGAAGAACTCCTTCAGCTTCTCTCGCCAGCTTCGCAGCGCTTCGGGCACGACGTCGTCCTGTCCGGCGGGGACGGTCTGGGTCAGCTCGACCATGGTGCCGTCGAGTTCGGAGTGGCTGAACTCCCAGCGGACGACGCCGCCTCGCGGCAGGCCGAGCTCCAGCAGCCTCGGCGGTTCTTCGCGAATGATCGTGCCCGCGGCCTTTTCGGACGCGAGAAGTGCCCAGACCTCGTCGAGCGGTTTCCAGATCAGATCGCGGCGGAAGCGGATCACCTTGCCGTCGCCGGTTTCCAGTACCTCACCCTCGGCGCGCCCGAACTCCTCGGTGTAGGCCTCGATCGGGCCGGCCCAGTCCCGCGGCGGCTCGTGTTCTTCGCCGTCGAGCAAGGCGGTGAGCGCGACGAGGCAGCTGTCCCAGCCGGCGGCCGTGCGGCCCGCGGCGAGCCTGGCGATGGCGGGTTCACCCCGGCCGAACGTATGCGTGAACAGCAGACGGCTGCCTTCACCCTCCGGGATGATCTCCCAGCGCAGCACGTCGTCGTTCCAGCTGAACGCGAAGACTCGGGGTTCGTCGGCTTCGAGGACTTCGCCCGCTGTCGGCTTCTCTTCGCCTTCGAAGGTGAACTCGATGGTCCCGCCCGGTCGCAGATCGACGGTGACCGCGGCGGGGAACCAGTTCGCGAGCTCCGACGGTTCGGTGATCGCCCGCCATACGCGTTCCGGCCGATGCGCGAGACGGCGTTCGATCCGCAGCGCGGGACGTTCTCCGACGGTTTCCAACCGGGCGCGAGCGTTCACGGTCACCTCCTAATGTGCCTTGAGGGAAATATAACCGTGTCGTGATATTCGGTCAAACATCGAGGTGGACGCCGATCCCGCTCCGCCCCGGCTCCAGGTCTTCACGCAGGACCAGATCGTCGTCGTAGTCGCCGCCGTTCTGGTGGCGGAACGGAATCGGGTCCTGAGTGGACAGTGTCCGCAGCCGTTCGCGCAGCGACTCCGCGGCGGCCTCGTACTGCTCGGGCGAAACGCGGTCGGCGCCGCAGATCGTCAACGGGGGCAGTACGGACATGCCCGCGTACCACAGTGTTCCGTGCTGCAGCGGGAACAGCAGGTCGCCGATCTCACCGTTCACGCCACGCGGTCCGATGGTGGCCTCCGGCGCGCCCGCGGTCAGCACGACCATGGCCCGTTTCCCGGCCAGCGCTCCTTCTCCGTAGCGCGCCGTCCGGCCGTCGGGGCGGCGGACGCCATAGGCGAAACCCTTGACGAAGACGCGGTCGAACCAGCCCTTGAGGATCGCGGGCATTCCGGCCCACCACAACGGGAATTGGAAGATCACGGTATCCGCCCATGCCAGCTTTTCGTGCTCGGCGCGGATGTCCTCGCCGAGTTCGCCGGTCCGGAACGCGTCCTTCGACGTCGAGCCGACGATGAGCCGCTCCGTGGAAGCGGCCCGGCCGAAGTCGTCGGCGTCGACGACGGGCTTCCATTTCATCGCGTACAGATCGGATTCCCGGACATCGGCTCCCTGCGCGCGGAGGGTGCGCAACCCCTCGTCGCGCAGTGAGCCGCTGAGGGAACGGGGTTCCGGATGGGCGAAGATCCACAGCACGTTCATGGTCCCACCGTCGCGCGGTCCGGCCGCCGAAACGAGTGGCCCGATGGACAACATGTGCAAGAATCGAGCCATGGGCTTTTTCGCGCATCCCGGCCGTCATCGGGTCGCCGTGCTGGTCCGGCACGGAATGCTGGTGATGGAGCTGGGCATCGTCACCCGGCTGTTCGGCACGGCCAAGTCGGCCGACGGCGAGCCGCTCTACGAAGTCGTCACCTGCACGCTGGAACCCGGGCAGATCCGGACCGACGCCGACGTCACCATCTCGGTCGCGCACGGCCCGGAGGTGCTGGCCGAGGCCGACACCGTCGTCATCCCGGCGTCGTCCACCGAATACGAACCTTCGGGGCACGAGCTCACCGAGCCGCTCGCGCGGGCGCTGGAGCTGATCCGGCCGGAGGCCAGGATCGCGTCGATCTGCACGGGTGCCTTCGTGCTCGCCGCGGCCGGCCTGCTCGACGGCCGGAAGGCGACCACGCACTGGCGTTCGGCGCTCGACTTCCAGGCGAAGTTCCCGAAGGTCGCCCTCGATCCGAACGTGCTCTACACCGACGACGGGAACGTGCTGACCGCGGCGGGTGTCGCGTCCGGGATCGACCTCTGCCTGCACATGATCCGCTGCGATCACGGTGCCGCGGTCGCGAACGAGGTCGCGCGCGGAACGGTCGTCTCGCCGCATCGCGAGGGCGGGCAGGCGCAGTTCATCCGGCGGCCGGTGCCGGAGCCGCAGTCCTCGTCGACGGCGGCGGCGCGGGCGTGGGCACTGGAGAACCTCGACAGGCCGCTGACTCTCCGAGAGCTGGCGGCGAAGGAGGCGATGAGCACGAGGACGTTCACGCGGCGATTCCGTGACGAGGTCGGAATTTCGGCGTTGCAGTGGCTCACCCAGCAGCGGATCGAACGGGCCCGTCAGCTGCTCGAAGAGACCGATCTGCCGGTGGACAAGGTCGCCGCAGAGGCGGGTTTCGGGACCGCCGCGTCGCTGCGCCAGCATCTGCAGGCGGCGCTGGGGGTCTCGCCCAGCACGTACCGGAACACCTTCCGCGAAGCCGTCTAGAACTGACTGACCTCCTGGTAACTTACCCGGAAATAAGTTCCGGAGGTGGTTCGTGAAGGCTCTCAAGCTCGCCGAACGGGTGTTGTTCGGCGCCGCGGCGATCGGCACGGTGTACTCCGCGCGGACGGGGAATCGGAAGCTCCAGCTGGCGGCCAAACCCGCCGCGGTGCCGGTGCTCGCCGCCAGGGTCGCGCGTTCGCGCGCGCTCGCGCCTGGGGAGAAGGGCTTGCTCGTCGCCGCGTTGATCGCGGCCGGGGCGGGCGACCACTTCATGGGCCGGTCCGACGAAGACGGTCAGCTGATCAAGGGCGCGACCTCGTTCGGCGTGATGCAGGTGCTGTATTCCGCGCTGCTGTGGCGGCGGGGAGCCCGTCCGCGCGCGGCGACCGCGCCGCCCCGGCTGGCGGCGTGGGCGGCGGCCGCGGTCGCGATGGCGTTGCCGAAGCCGTCTCCGGTGTCTTCGGTGCTTTCGGTCTACGGAGGCCTGCTGAGCACGACGTCGACCCTCGCGGCAGACCCGGTGCTGGCGCCGAAAGCCAAGGTCTCGGGCGGGATGGTGATCCCGTCGGGTGACCGCCGGACCTGGATCGCCGCCGGCGCGCTGCTGTTCTCCGCGTCGGATCTGGCGATCCTGATCCGCCGGAACTTCGTCACCAGCGAGCGGGTGCGGGCCAACCTCGAAACCTTCGTGCTGACCTCGTATCTGGCGTCGCAGTGGTTGCTCATAGAGGGGATGACCGCGGAAAGTTAAGCACTTACTTGACTATTGTTCGGCGTGGGCGGATAGTTAAGCGTGTGCCTAACCAACGGATGGACCAGGTGTTCAAGGCGCTTTCCGACGGGACGCGCCGCGAAATGATCGAGCGTCTCACCCGGGGACCCGCCTCGGTGGGGGAGCTCGCGCAGCCGCTGTCGATGTCGCTGCCCGCCGTGATGCAGCACCTCCAGGTGCTGGAGGCGAGCGGGCTCGTCCGGTCGGAGAAGTCGGGGCGTGTCCGCACGTGCCACCTCGAACCGGATGGCCTGCGGATGGCCGAGGACTGGCTCGGCGGACAGCGCACCGGCTGGGAACACCGGCTCGATCGCCTTGGTGGCTTTCTGGACTCCGACGAAGGGAACAGGTCATGACCGTCAAACACGCCACGTTCACCCTCGAGCGCGTCTACCCCGTGCCACCGGAACGCGTTTTCGCCGCCTGGGCCGATCCCGCCGCGAAAGCGGGCTGGTTCACCATGCCCGGCGGCGAGCATTCCCTGGACTTCCGCGTCGGCGGCCGCGAGGTCACCACGGGCGCGGGCGGCGACGGCCGGAAGCTGATCGCCGATTCGCGATACGAGGACATCGTCGACGACGAGCGGATCGTCTACGCAACGACACTGTCCGCCGACGACGTCCTCGCGACCGTGTCGCTCACGACGGTGCTGCTCGAAGCGGAAGCCGAGGGAACCAGGCTGACGCTGATCGAGCAGGGCACTTTCCTCGACGGACACGAAGAACCGGCCTGGCGCGAGCAGGGCACCGGAAGCTGGCTCGACGCATTGGGGAAGGCTTTGTCGGCAGTATGAACACATGCTGACCGCTGAGCTGATCGCCGACAGCCGTGTCCCGTCGAACCCCGCGCTCTCCGCCGACGGACGGTGGATCGCCTACCAGGTCGACACCATCGCGAAGGGCGCCTCCGAGATCTGGTTCGCGTCCGTCGACGGCCGCGAGAAACCCCGGAAGCTGGCAGAGGGTTCTCAGCCCGGATGGTCGTCGAACGCCCTCTATTTCCTCCGGGACGGCCTGATCCACACGGTGGACGGACCGCTGTTCGCTTGGCGGAGCGAGATCACCGCGTTCCTGCCGATGCGCGACCGGATCGTGTTCGTCGCCGAGGACGAGACGCCGCCCGCGGAAATCCGGGTCTGGAGCGAAAGTCTCCGCCCGGCGCGGCTTCGGAGCTTCGATCCGCGGACCGGTGAGATCACGACGTTGATCGAAGACCACGTAGTCGACGTCGCCTGC
The DNA here is from genome assembly GCF_042723975.1 of Amycolatopsis sp. NPDC058340. Classification (NCBI taxonomy): domain Bacteria; kingdom Bacillati; phylum Actinomycetota; class Actinomycetes; order Pseudonocardiales; family Pseudonocardiaceae; genus Amycolatopsis; species Amycolatopsis sp. NPDC058340. Next base: position 27,877 of record NZ_JBHXIB010000061.1, read on the forward strand.
CGCCAGGACGACGGGGCACTCGCGGTGCTGACCTGGCCGACCCCGGAACTCGATCCCGGTGGGCTGGAACCCCGGCTTTCCTTGCTGGACCTGGAAACCGGCGAGCGGCGTGACCTCGGGAAGACCGCTGTCGAGGCCACGAGCCCCGTCTGGTGGCGGGACGGCGAAGGCTGGCACGTCGCCTATCTCGCGACGCCGGAGATGGTCGGCGGATGGGCGGTCTTCGACGTAACCGTGGAAACGGCGGAGCATCGGAACCTGACCCCGGAATCGGCCTGCCCGATCGGGCTCGCGCAGGTCGATTCCGGTGCTCCGCTGGTGCTCGTCGCCGACGGTCTCGACACGGCACTCCACCGGCTCGGATCGGGCGAAGTGTCGTTCTGGCGCGGGCAAGCGGACGCGATCGCCGCGAACGGCGGGATCGTGGCAGTCGTGCTGAGCACCGCTCACCGGCCGAAGGATGTCCATTGTGGACCGATCGGCGAGCCCTTGGCACAGGTGAGCGACACGGCGCCGGAGTTCGCCGAAGTCACTTGGGGTGCGCAGGAACGTTTGTCCTACAAGGCTTCCGATGGGCTGGCTCTGGACGGGCTGCTCGTTCTCCCGCCGGGGAAGACCCGGGACGACGGCCCGTTCTCCTTGATCGTCTTGCCGCACGGTGGACCGTACGACCGATATGCGGACGGCTTCCGGCTCGGCTGGTTTCCGTCCGCGCAATGGCTCTCGCTCGCGGGACACGCCGTCTTCCTGCCGAATCCCCGTGGGGGACAAGGACATGGACACGAATTCGCGGCCGCCGTCGCGGGACGGGTCGGGCTGGAGGAATGGAGCGATCTCGAAACCGGGGTCGACCTCCTCGTCGCCGAAGGAGTCGCCGATCCGGAGCGGCTCGGTATCGCGGGCTGGAGCCACGGCGGATTCGTGTCGGCCTGGGCCGTCGGCCGGACCAGGCGCTTCAAGGCGGCGTTGATGGGCGCCGGTATCTGCGACTGGGGGATGCTCGCCGCGACCGGCGAATTCGGCCCGTTCGAAGCCGCGCTCGGCGGAAGTACCGGCTGGGAAGGGGAAGGTCCGCACCGGCACGATCGGCTCAGCCCGATCTCCTTCGCGTCGGAGATCGAGACCCCCGTGCTGATCGTGCACGGCGCGGACGACACCAATGTCCCGTTGTCCCAGGCGGAATTCTTCCATCGCGCGCTACGCCACTTCGGCGTCGAACACGATCTCGTCGTCTATCCCGGCGAAGGCCACAGGATCTCCGGACGGGAACACCAGTTGGATCTGCTTCGCCGCACCCGCGAATGGTTCGCGCGGTTGCTCTAGCCCTGCGGCTCGCCGGGGACGTACGTGCCGAAAGTCCATTCGTAGCCTTCGAGATCATCGACGCGGCAGCGGTAATTGCCCCATTCGGTGTCCTCCGGCTTCCAGACCGGCGTCGCGCCGGCTTCGACGGCGGAAGCGAAGACGGCGTTCACGGCCTCCTGCGTCGGGAGACTGACATAGAGGCCGTGGCCGACGGTCTCGCCCTTGCGAGCCGGGCGGTCGTAGTCCTCTTCCGCGCTGAACACGATGATCCTGACCTCGCCGAGCCGCAGTTCCGAATGCAGGATCAACCCCTTGTCGTCGGGGTACTCCGTGACGGTCTCGAAGCCGAAGGCTCGTTCGAGCCAGCGAAGTGCTTTCGGGGCATCGCGGTAGGCGAGGTAGGAGTGGAGGGATGCTGGACGCTGCTGGGTTTCGGTCATGGGCACAGCCTCGCAACCGATGCGGACAACCACGGTCCTCGATTCGTCACCCAACAAGGCGAACGCCGAGCACCGTGATGAGCGCGCTCGACGCCAACGCGGTCACCAGCCGTCCACGGCGCCCTGTCAACACCTTGCCGAGTACGGCTCCGCCGCCCGCGAGAAGCACTTGCCAGCTCGCGGAAGCCGCGAACGCCGCGAGCACGAAGACCACGTGTTCCGCTCCGCTCGCCGCGGCCATGTCCTCGCTGCCGAGCACGAGCGCCGCGAAGTAGACCACGGTCGTCGGGTTCAGCAGGGTGATTCCGAGGAGGCTCACGTACGCCTTCACCGGCCCGATCGCGACCGGCTCGGTCACCTCGGCCTTCGCGGAGCCGCGGAAGTTCCGGACCCCGGTGAGTCCGATGTGGACGGCCAGCCCGAGCAGCACCACCACCGAAATCCAGCGCAGCGGCACGGCGATCGGTTCGATGACCGGGATCAGCGTGCCGCCGCCGAGGACCGCGACCAGGGCGTAGAGCCCGTCGGCCGTGGCGACCCCCAGCGCGGCGTACACACCGATCTTGAGCCCCGACCTGGCCGTCAGCACCACCAGATAGGTCGCGACCGCGCCCACCGGGATGGCGATGCCATACCCGGCGAGCAGGCCCGCGACGAACGCGGCGCTCACGGCGCGACTGGTGTCGGCCTCCACCCGGACCCGGCCTGCTGCTGCGCCCGCACCCGTCGGACGACGGTGGACGGCGGCAGGAAGGCGAGGGTCGAAGTCATGGGAGAAGGATGCGAACTCGCGACACCCCACGCAACACAATTACGCCGCGGTTCCCGATGGGCCTCGTGAGTGGCAAGGACGGTTAGAACCGTCCTTGCCACTCACGAGAGGGACGGCTGCAGAACGGAGTCCAGGTCGGCCAGCAGGCGCGCCTTCGGCCGGGCACCGACGGTCGTCCACACGGGACTCCCGTCCCGGAAGAGGATCAGCGTCGGCAGCGACATGACCTGATAGTTCCGTGCCGTGAGCGGGTTTTCGTCGGAGTTGAGCTTGCGGATGATCAGCGACCCGGCGCGTTCTTCGGCGATCTGCTCGAGCACCGGCGCGATCATGTGGCAAGGCGGGCACCATTGCGCCCAGAAGTCCACCAGGACGGGCTTGTCCTGGTCCAGGACCAGTTGCTGGAAGGTTTCGTCGGTGACGACGGAAAGGGACACTCAGGACTCCTCGGTTCGCGGCACGACGACGCACGGTCCCGGCGGCGTTTTCAGCGCGCCGGCGAGTTTGGTCAGCAGGCTGTCCCGCACGTCGTTGAGCCTGGCCAGACAGGCGTCCACCTCGGCGAGTTTGCGTTGGTAGACCTCGATCGAATCGGCGCACGAGTCGCCGGTCTCGTGCCCGGCGCGCAGGCACTCGACGAACGGCCTGGTGTCTTCGAGGCTGAGCCCGACCGCTTGCAGGGTCAGGATCTCGTTCACCAGACGGAAGTCGTCCTCGTCGTACTCCCGGTACCCGTTCGACGCGCGCCGTGCGTCGAGAAGCCCTTGTGACTCATAGAAACGCAGCGCGCGCGTGGTGGTTCCGGTACGCGCGGCGAGTTCGCCGATCCGCATGGTTCCGAGCGTAAACCTTGCCCTTGGCGTCAAGGCAAACGTTCATTCGTCGAGATCGACCCGGACGGTGAGGAGGTTCGTCCCGATCGCGCGCACGGCGGCGCTGTTGAGCCTGGGCAGGGCCTTGAGACGCGCGCGGGGATCGTCGCCGGGGAGCAGATGCGCCGTGCCGGTGTGCCATCGGCCCCTGAGCCGGACCCGGACCCGCGGATCGGCCTGGATGTTGCGGACGTACTGCGACTTCTCACCGAACTCCGAGACGAGCCAGAACTCGCGGCCCACCCGGCGGCCACCGATCGGCGTCCGCCGGGCCACCCCGGATTTGCGGCCGGTGGTCTCCAGGATCGGCTGGTTCGGCAGCCGGACGAGGATCGGGTTACCGACGTGGCGCTGGAACGTCGTGGCCACCCGGTGCTTGATCTCGTGATAGCGGGACATGGCTCCAGGGTGCCCTACGCTCGGCCCATGGTGAACGAGTCGGACGTGGACCTGGGGGACGGGACCACACTGCACACGTACGACACGGGCGGCGCCGGTCCGGTGGTCTTCTGGCACCACGGGACCCCGAACATCGGCGCCCCGCCCGCCCCGCTGTTCCCGGCCGCCGAGCGGCTCGGACTGCGGTGGGTCTCCTACGACCGGCCCGGTTACGGCGGTTCGTCGCCGCGGCCCGGACGAAATGTCGCGTCGGCGGCATCGGACGTCGAGAAGATCGCCGATGCCCTGGGAATCGAGCGGTTCGCGGTCTTCGGGCATTCCGGCGGCGGGCCGCACGCGTTCGCCTGCGCGGCTCTGCTGCCGGACCGGGTGTCGGCGATGGTCTGTGTCGCGAGCCTGGCCCCGTACGGCGCCGCCGGGCTGGACTGGTTCGCGGGGATGGGCGCGGCGGGAGCCGCGTCCCTGACGGCCGCCGTGGCGGGGCGGGACGAAAAAGAGAGGTACGAGGCGACGGCCGAATACGACGCGGAGATGTTCACCCCGGCGGATCACGCGGCCTTGTCGGGTGACTGGAAGTGGATCCTCGACGTCGTCGGCCCCGCGGTCGAGGGCGGGCCCGGCGCGCTGATCGACGACGATCTCGCGTACGTGGCGCCGTGGGGTTTCCAGCCGTCCGATCTCCGGGCGCCGGCCCTGTTCCTGCACGGCGGCGAGGACCGGATCGTGCCGCTCGCGCACGGCGAGTGGCTGGCCCGGCAGTGCGCCACGGCCGAGTCACGCGTGTTTCCCGAAGACGGGCACGTCTCGGTTCTCCGCCACGGGGAGGACGCGCTCGAGTGGCTGGCCGCTCATCCGTGAGCTGCGAGATCGTCCTCGTCCGGCACGGTCGCTGACCGCGGCGGCGTTGCGAAAGCCACTTTCACAACGTTGAAGGTTGCGAAAG
>NZ_JBHXIB010000061.1:32617-46337 GCF_042723975.1 Amycolatopsis sp. NPDC058340
GCGCGGCCGGGCCGCGCCCCGCGGGGGCGAGCAAAAACACAAAAACAAACCGTTGTTGGTTCCCAATGGGGCATCCCCAACACGCCACACGCCACCTACGCCGCGGGCCGTCCGGCACCCGTGTAATCGTCGCCCTTCGAGTGATAGGTGTGGATCTGGATCGCCTGGCCCTGGGTGGGCGCGTTGATCATCAGCCCGTTCCCGAGGTACAGCCCCACGTGGTGGATCCGCGTCGACGGGTTCCCGTAGAAGACGAGGTCGCCGAGCTTCGGCTCGCCGGACACCTGCGGCAGCGCCCGGAACTGGCTGTCCGCGGTCCGCGGGAGCGCGACACCGGCTTCGTCGTAGGACGCCTTGGTCAGCCCGGAGCAGTCGAAGCCGGCCGCGCCCGCTTCGGGGCCGTTGCCGCCCCACACGTACGGGAGGCCCAGCTGGCCGAGGGCGAACCGGGTCGCTTTCACGGCGGGGCTGGCGGAGCGCGCCGGGTCGAGGGACAGGGTCGCGTACAGCTGCGCGTTGCCCAGGACGCGCTGGCGGAACAGCTCGGCTTCGTTGCCCTTGCCGCCCTGGTAGCCGGCGATGGCCTTCCACCAGCCGTTGCCGCCGCCGAGGTCGGCTCCGGAAGCGCACAGGGCGCGGCCGGCGGCGACCGAGGCGGAGTCGGGATCGGTGAGCGCGGGTTTCGCGATGCCGGGGATCGACGCGCCGTGCTTCTTCCACTGCTGCGCGGACAGGCCGAGCGGGTTCTCACCGCCGCGTCCGTGGTTCGAGCTCGCCGCGCCGATCCCGGCCAGGGTGACCCAGGACAGGTGACAGTTCGGCTGCTCGCCGCGCAGCGCCAGTTCGCCGTTCGCGTAGCCCATGAGCGATTTCGCCGGGATGTCGAGCGGTCCGGCGAGCTTGTTGGCCCACTCTTCGAGCGGCCGGGCGCCCTTCGGCGTCTCCTGCGCCTTGACCGGCGCGCTGACTTCGAGGACCGACGGACCCGCGCCGCCGCCGACGGTGGCCGGGTCCTGCTTCGCGGCGGGAAGGGGTACGGGCTGACGTCCGTCCACCGGGGCGGGATCGTTCCCGCCCGCGAGCAGCCAGCCCGCCGTCGCGAGCCCGGCGACCAGCGGGAGGGCGACCAGCCCGCGCATCGCCACGCCGTGCGCCCACGACTTCTTGCGGCTGGTTTCGGACGCGCTCGTCGCGGGCTCGGGCTCGGTCACGCCATCCAGATTATTGGAGACCACCTCTGCGTAACGAGCGAACGCCTTGCACGTTAGGGGGACTCTCATATTCTGGACGAATGAGTGAGACGGGAGCGCTCGACGCCGGGCGTCTGAGTGCCGCGCTGTCCGGCCGGTACGCCGCGATCCAGGTCGTGGCGAGTACCGGGTCCACCAACGCCGACCTGCGGGAAGCCGCCGCGAAGGGGGCTGAAGACCGCACAGTGCTGATCGCCGAAGAGCAGACGGCCGGGGTCGGCCGCCGCGCCCGGCACTGGTCTTCGCCGAAGGGGTCGGGCCTCTACGTCAGTGTGCTGCTGCGCCCGGGCGGCGTCCCGTTCGCCAATTTGGGTTCACTTTCCGTGGTCGCGGGCCTCGCGGTCCGGGAGATCGCCGAGGGGCTGGGCGTCGACGCCGTCCTCAAGTGGCCGAACGACGTCCTCGCCGGTCCGGACCGCGCGAAATGCGCGGGCATCCTGGCGGAGGCCGTCGCCGGTGACGACACCACCGTGATCCTCGGCATCGGCGTGAACGTGCTGCCGCTCGGCGAGAACGTCCCGGCCGGGCCCGGCGGCCTGCCCGCGACCTCGCTGGCCGAGCAGGGGGCGACGGAGACCGATCGCGCCGAGATCGCCGTCCGGCTGCTCACCGCGTTCGACGAGCTCGAACGCCGCTGGCGGCTCGCGGGCGGGTCGCTGGCCGAAGCCGGTCTGCTCGGGGATTACCGGCGGTTCTGCGCCACGCTGGGCCAGGACGTCGAGGTCCAGCTGCCCGACGGCTCCTCGCTCACCGGCCGCGCCGCCGACATCGATCCCGCCGGCCAGCTCCAGGTCGACGTTCCCGGTGGTGAGCGGTACACGGTGTTCGCCGGAGACGTCGTCCACGTCCGGCCCGCCAAGGCCTGATCCGTGCGTCTCGATTTCCGGCGTCTCCTCTTCCGCCGGGACCGTTCGCCGGTACGGTGAGCTCACCAGCGCCGAACACACTTTGGGAGCGTCCGTCGTGGCCTATCCGGACGATTTGCTCAGCGAAAACGAGCACGTCGTGGTGCACAGTCACCCGCATTTCAAGATGCTGATCTTCCCGTTCCTCGCGCTGATCGTCACGCTCGGCGCGGGGATTTGGCTGGCCGTCATCGCGAAGGACGCGACGGCCCCGTGGGACCTGATCTCCGAGATCGCGATCGCCGCGGTCGGGCTCGGTCTCGTCGTGTGGCTGTTCCTGGCGCCGTTCGTCCGGTGGCGCACGACGCATTTCATCGTCACCACGGACCGGTTGATCGCCCGCGAGGGTGTGCTCAAGCGGACCGGCATCGACATCCCGCTGTCGCGGATCAACAGCGTCCAGTTCGAGCACGGGCTGCTGGACCGCGTGTTCGGCTGCGGCACGCTGGTGATCGAGTCCGCTTCGGACGAACCGCTGAAATTCGACGACATCCCGAAGGTCGAGCGTGTGCACACGGTGATCTACCGCGAAGTCAACGACAACCCGTACGACGACTTCGCGCCGGGGCCGCAGCAGACCGAGCCGCTGCCGCCGCAGGGGCACCCGCCGCGCGGAAACCGGCGGCGCTGATGGGCACGCGAGAGCTGGGGCTGCCCGAGAAGGTCCCGTCCGTCTACTCCCTGCCGGAGCGGGTGACGATCTGGGAGGTCGGCCCGCGTGACGGTCTCCAGAACGAGAAGTCGATCGTCCCGGTCGAGGTCAAACTCGAATTCCTGGACAGGCTCGCCGATTCCGGGCTGACCACGCTCGAAGCGACCAGCTTCGTGAGCCCGAAATGGGTGCCGCAGCTGGCCGACGCCGAGCAGCTCCTGGCCGGGCTCGACCAGCGCGATGGCGTCCGGTACCCGGTGCTCGTGCCGAACGAGCGCGGGCTGGACAGGGCGCTGGAGGCCGGGGTTTCGCATATCGCGATCTTCGCCAGCGCCACCGAGACCTTCGCCAAGAAGAACCTCAACTCGACGGTCGACGACCAGTTCGCGATGTTCGAACCGGTCGTCACCAGGGCTCGCGCCGAGGGGCTGGACGTCCGGGGGTACGTGTCGATGTGCTTCGGCGACCCGTGGGAGGGCGCCGTCCCGGCCGCGCAGGTCGCCGGAGTGGGTAAGCGGCTCCTGGACCTGGGCTGCTCGCAGCTCTCGCTCGGCGACACGATCGGCGTCGCCACCCCGGGACAGGTCGAGACGCTGATCGGGGAGTTCCCCGGCGTCGACGCGCTGGCCGTCCATTTCCACGACACCTACGGCCAGGCGCTCGCGAACACGTTGGCGGCCCTCCGCTGCGGCGTGTCCACTGTGGACTCCTCGGCCGGTGGCCTCGGCGGCTGCCCGTACGCCGAATCGGCCACCGGGAACCTCGCGACCGAGGATCTCGTGTGGATGCTCGACGGTCTCGGCGTCGAAACCGGTGTCGATCTCGACGCGCTGGTGGCGACGAGCAAGTGGATGGCCGGGAAGCTGGGCAGGCCGAGTCCGTCCAGGGTGGTCAACGCGCTCGCCGGATGAGGTTCGCGGAACCCGCGGCGGGCGATCACGCCGGGGTCTGGTCGGTCACCTGCTTCCACATCGGCAGGAAGAGCCGTCGCCAAGGGGTTTCCGCCGCCTTGCTCCTGGCCGCGGTCGATTTCGCGGCGGGCCGCGGGGCTCGGCGGGTTTCGAACTCGTCGAACGCCGGTCGGCGCTAAGGTCGTAGCGCGTCCTGTCCGCTGCCTCCCCCGTTCACCGGTGGGAACCGATTCCTTGGGGGAGGTGCGGTGACCGATCCGAGCGAGGCCGGGACGGGCCCGATCCGGCTGCCCGTCGAGTACGACGCCCCGACACCACCGCACGGGACGCGCGCTCCGTACGCGCCTTCGCCGTGGCCGCCGGCGGTGGCGCCCTTGCGGGTGCCCTTCCCGCCGAAGCCCGCCGCCCCGCCGCCCATGGGGGCGTTGCGGACGGAGCGGGAGAGCGTGATCGCGTTGTTCCTCGTGCACATGTTCCCGATCGGGCATCTCCCGGTCGCGATGGGGAAACCCGCGCGTCAGCTGCCGCTGCCCGAAGGCGGCTCCGGCCCGCAGGACCACCCCGAGGCGGACGTGCTCGACGATCTGGACGCGTTGTCCCATGTCAGCAGCGGTTTCCGGCGTTCGCCGACGACTCCGGCCGCCGTTCCGCCGCCGGAATTGACCAGGGGACACGATCCGTGGGGCGGAATGTCCCAAGAGGACTGGAACGAGCGCTTCGTGACCGGAACGGGCTATCTGTGGCCGTCCGGCGGCGATCCGGCGACGCCGACGATGCTCGAGGCAGGTACCCATATCGACCGCTTCGGGGATCAGCACGGCCGGGTGTTCGCCGAGGACGCGACCCTGTTCCCCATGCGCTCGCTGCCGCCGGACCAGGCCGGCGCCTACCGGCGTTACCGCGTCGTCCGGCCGCTGCCGGTGTGGCGCTCGGTGACCGCCGGATGGTTCGGCCAGCCGGGCGGCGGGGTGCGTTTCCGCACGGTGCTCGGCGCCGATGAACTCGTCACGCTGGGCTTCCTGGCGGACGTCACGGGGGAGGTTCGGTGAACACGGGGACGATCCTGCGGTGGCTGGCCGCGCTGGGCGTGCCGCCCGAAGTGGTCTCGGTCGGCGCGGAGGTGGACAACGCCTGGTGCCTCATGCGCACGGAGGAAGAGGGCGCCGAGCCCGCCTGGGAGGTCTTCTGGCGGGAGCAGGGCAACCGGTACGACTGGGCGCGGTTCACCAGCGAACAGGTCGCCTGCCACTACCTTTTCGGACGTCTTGCCTGGTCACAGGTCGCGCGTGGGGCCGTCGGGCTGCTGCCCGGCGCGCAGTGACCCGATGCGCGTGAAGGCCCCCTTCCCTCGGCTCAGCCGAGGGAAGGGGGCCTTCACGCACGTTCAGCGCTTCAGGATCGCCAAGACCTCGTCGTGGAGCAGCCCGTTCGTCGAAAGCGCCGAGCCGTTGTCGTAACGCGCTTCGCCGCTCAGGTCGCTGAAGCGGCCACCGGCTTCGGTGATCAGTACCTGGGCCACGGCGACGTCCCACGGGTTCACGATGCATTCCGCGGCGACGTCGAGCGCGCCCTCGGCGACCAGGCAGTGATGCCAGAAATCGCCGAACGCGCGGCTTTCCCAGCACGCGTTCACGAGGTCGAGGTACTTCTCGCGGGAGTGGTACTCCACCCACGAGTTCAGGTCCGTTGTGGACAGATACGCGTCTTCGAGCGACGCGACCTTCGACACCGAGATGCGGCGTTCCCCGGCGGAGTCGCTCATCCAGGCGCCGTCCCCGGTGGCGGCCCACCAGCGGCGGCCGAGCAGCGGCGCGCTGATCATGCCCACCACCGGGTCGCCGTCTTCGACCAGCGCGATCAGCGTCGCCCACACCGGGACGCCGCGCAGGAAGTTCTTGGTCCCGTCGATCGGGTCGAGCACCCAGGCGCGCCCGGTCGCGGCGGTGCCGCCGCGTTCCTCGCCGAGCACCGTGTCGTCCGGCCGGTCCGTGGCGAGGATCGCGCGGATGGCGTCCTCGACGGCGGTGTCCGCGTCGGTGACCGGCGTCCGGTCGGGTTTGCGTTCCACGGCCAGGTCGAGCGCGCGGAACCGGGCGGTCGTGATGGCGTCGGCGGCGTCGGCCAGCCGAGTGGCGAGTTCAAGATCATTCTCGTAGCCGGGCACGGTCACGATGGTTTCACGCCCGGCAGTCGTAGAGTTGACCAGGTGAGCATGGTGCTACTCGCCGAGGACGACCCGGCCATCGCCGATCCGCTTTCCCGCGCACTCCAGCGGGAGGGGTACGAGGTGCGGGTCGTCGGCGACGGGCCCGCGGCCCTCGACGCGACCGAGAGCGACCGCGTGGATCTGCTGGTCCTCGATCTCGGCCTGCCGGGGATGGACGGCCTCGAGGTGTGCCGCCGCCTGCGAGCCAGCGGCACCGAGGTGCCCGTGCTGATGCTCACCGCGCGCACGGACGAGGTCGACTTCGTGGTCGGGCTCGACGCCGGCGCCGACGACTACGTCGCCAAGCCGTTCCGGCTGGCCGAACTGCTGGCCCGGATCCGGGCGCTGCTCCGCCGCCGGGCGCCCGACGTGCTCGAAGCCGGGGGAGTGCGGATGGACCTCGGTGCCCGGATGGTCACCGTCGACCTGCACGAGGTGCAGCTGGCGAACAAGGAGTTCGAGCTGCTCCGGGTGCTGATGAGCCGCGCCGGACAGGTGGTCAGCCGCGACGAGATCCTCGCCGAGGTGTGGAACGACCTCGAATCGAAGACCTCGAAGACACTCGACATGCACATGTCGTGGCTCCGGCGAAAGCTCGCCATCGCGGCCGACGAGGCGGCCGGCCGCGCGGGCAAGCCCGGCGGGAACGGCGACGGCGAACGGCGGATAGCCACGGTCCGCGGCGTCGGTTTCCGCTTCAACGCGGAATAGCATGCGCCGCCGCATTCTCCTGGCGATCCTGCTCGCCGTCGCGGTCACCGCGGCCGTGCTCGGAATCCCGCTGGGGATCACCGCGTGGCAGCTGGTCGAGAACCTCAACCGCGAGAACCTCGCTTCCTCGGCCCGCGGGATAGCGGCGACGCTGGACAACGAGATCGCCGTCGGCCAGCCGATCAACCTCGACCTGGTCCGGGTCGCCGTGCCGCAGGGCGGGCTGCTGACCGTCCGCGCGCAAGGGCAGATCGAGAAACGCTACGGCTCCGACCCCGGTTCGGACGTGGTGTCCGAGCGGGCACCGATCGCGTTGCACGGCGAGGTGGAGCTGTCCGTGCCCGCCGGGCCGATGCGCACCCGCCAGACTCAGGTGACGCTGCTGGTGGTGCTGCTGGTCGTGTTGTCGGTGGGCACCGGCACGGTGGTCGCGACGGTGACCGCGCGAAGGCTCGCGAAACCGCTGAGACACGTCGCGGATCGCGCGGTCAAACTCGGCGGCGGCGATTTCCGGCCGGATCCGAAGCGCTACGGCGTCGGCGAGCTCGACATGGTCGCCGAAGCGCTCGACGCGTCCGGTTCGGCGCTCGCGCAGCTCGTCCAGCGGGAACGCCAGCTCGTCGGCGACGTCTCCCATCAGCTGCGGAGCCGGTTGACCGCGTTGCAGCTGCGGCTCGAACCGCTGACCGTCCACCCCGACCAGGAGGTCGTCGACGAGGCGAAGGCCGCGCAGGAACAGGCGGACCGGCTCGCCGAAGCGCTCGACGAGCTGCTGGCCGCCGCGCGGGCGGCGCGCGAGGTCGGCGCGGAACCGGTGAACCTGGCGGAGGTGCTCCCCGAGGTTTCCGAAGAGTGGCGGCAGCTGCTTCGCGCCGAGGGCAGGCATCTGCGGATCCGCGTCACCGACGGGCTGAGGGCGAGGGCGACGCCCGGCCGGTTGCGCGAGGTCGTCGGTGTCCTGCTCGACAACGCGTTGCGCCACGGCGCGGGAACGGTCACGCTCGCCGCCCGGCGCGGCGACGCGGAGGGCACGGTCGTCGTCGAGGTCGCCGACACCGGTTCGGGGGTGCCCGAAGAGCTGGCACCGCACATCTTCGAACGCGGATTCTCCGGCGGAGGGTCGACCGGTGTCGGTCTCGCGCTCGCCCGTGCGCTCATCGAGGCCGACGGCGGCAGGCTGGAGCTGTCGAGCAAGCAGCCGGCGGTGTTCAGTCTCTTCCTGAAGGTGCCCCGGCCGGGGGATGTGGCCGAGGTACGGTGGCCGGCCGAGCGGGTCCCTCGTTAAGAAACGCCCCAAGGACGTCCCGATCGGGCAATGCCGTGGCCGCGCGGCGACTTACCGTCGGGGGGTGCATGCGACGGCGTTCCGGTACCGCCCACCGGTGAGTCCGGTGGCCGCGGCGACCCTGGAGATCGGCAAGGTGGCGGTCACCGTGCGGCTGTCCTTCGACGGCGCGCTGTACGCGTGCCGCCGTCCACCCGGTGTGGTGGAACGGATGGAGGCCGAAGCCCTCGACCTGCTCTCCAAAGGCCTGTTCGTCAGCGGGATCGACACCCCGGTCGCGACCGTCACCGGGGCGGCGGGCCATCGGTTCGTCCAGCGGAGCGCCGAATTCCGGCCGCCGGACGGCAGGCTCTACCGGGGTATGTGCGGGGTCGGCGCGAGCCGGAACGGGCTGACCCTGACCGGCATCCTCGGCTACCGCCTCGAAGTCCGCGCGGAGTGGGCGAGGCGGGCGGGTGATTGCGGCCCGCCCGGGAGCGCCGCCGAATGGAGCGAGCTCTTCGACGGGGAGCTGGCGTCCATCGGCGGGGTGGTCCTGCGGCGGGCCTCGGTGCTCAGTCTCGGTACTCCGCCGTGACGGTGACGACGAACGCCGCACGGGCGGGCAGGCCGAGGCTGACCCACAGCCCGGTCGGATCGGTCTCCTCCAGGGTGATCGGCAACGGCTGCCCGTCGACCACGAGGAACTCCGTCCCGATCAGGACCCGCAGCGACCGGTCGAGCAGCGTGTGCTCGTCGCGGACCTTGTCCGCCCGCGCGGTGACCAAATAGGACAGTTCGCACCGCTTCGCCCGCACGGCGCCGGTTCCCGGGCCGGCGCCGTGCAGGGCGAAGAGGAACAGATCGACGCTCGACACCCGCGTCTCGGTCTGCCAGGTGGGTTTCGGCGGATCGAGCCGGACCACCGTCCCCTCGGGCAGATGGGGTGCGATGAGCCGGCACAACGCCTCGTCGACCTGGCTGATCACGAGGTCAGATCAATCCCTCACGCAGTGCGTAAGCCACCGCGTGCGAGCGGTTCCGGAGCTGGAACCGGTTGGTCACGTCGTGCAGGATGCTCTTCACCGTGCGCTGCGAGTAGCAGAGCTGGTCGGCGATCTCCTGCGTCGAGAACCCCGACGCGACCAGCTTGAGCACCTCGGTCTCCCGGTTGCTCATGCCACCGAGGTGCAGGCCGCGTGGTTGCAGCACCTGACGCTGCAACCGTGAGACCCGGTGCAGCAGCCTGCCGAGCAGGTCGGGCGGCAGCGCGCCCTCTCCGGCCGCGGCCGCCTTGATCAGCCGGACCAGCACGTCGGCGCCCGCCTCGGAGCGGCGGGCGACGGCGCAGACGCCGTGTTCGATGGCGCTGAGGATCTCGTTGTCGTCGACTTCACCCGCGATGAGCACGATGCGGGTGAAGCCCTGGTGGTGCAAGGCGGACAGCAGTTGGGTCATCGCCTCGTCGAGGCGATCGGTGACCAGGAGGGCCACCATGGTCGGGTCGGCGGTCTCCCCGTCCACCAGCCAGACGTCGTCACGGGAGCGGAGCGTCATGCAGACGCCGTTGTGCAGGATCGGATCGGTCGCGCGGACGACCACCGGTGTCCGGTTCGGTTCGAACATGTGATTCCCATTCCCCTCGAACGGTGCGAGGGCCCCACCCCTCGCGCTACTCACCCTGCCGGGTGAGGTGTCCCGAGCGCATGGGACTCCGGTCCCGGAATTGCCCGAAAAGCCGCCCTTATCGGGGTCGCTTTTTCAGCGACCCAGCCCCGCTTCGCGGGCGCGGACGATCGCTTCGGCGCGATCCGCGACGTGAAGCTTGCTGAAGACGTTCGAAATATGGTTCCGCACGGTCTTCGGGCTGAGACACAGAGTGCTGGCGATGACCGTGTTGCTGTGCCCGCCCGCGATGAGCGAGAGGACCTCTCGCTCGCGGACGGTGAGTTCCGGGAACACCGTGTCGGTGGTCGGCTGAGTGTGGTTGAAGAAGCCGAGGACGCGCGTCGCGATGTCGGGCCCGAAGATCGCTTCGCGCCTCGCGACGGCGTGAACGGCACGGATGATTTCGTCGGGTTCCGCGTCTTTCAGCAGATATCCGCGGGCCCCGGCGCGCATCGCGGAGAAAACGGATTCGCTTTCGTCGGCCATCGTCAGCATGAGCACGCCGACGCCGGGCCGTTCGGTGACGATGTGCCGGGTCGCTTCGGCACCGCTGATATCGGGTAAATGCAGGTCCATCACCACGACGTCGGGCGAGAGCGCGCTCGCCGCGCTGATCGCGTGCGCGCCGCTCGCGGCCTCGCCGACGACGTCGATCAGCGGTTCGTTGGCGAGCAGCGTGCAGACCCCGAACCGGAACAGTGGATGGTCGTCGACCACGAGCACACGAAGACGTTCGTTCATACGGTTCCCCCTGACTCCCCGACGCGGCACGTTAAGCGAGAGGGCCGGTCACGGACAACGCGAGGTCCGGACAGCGGACCGGCGAGAATTAAACGCCTGATGAGTATCGCGTATCGCGGAGGCTCGCCCAACCCATTAACCCTTTCGGCCCACGTTCGGGTCTCAAGTCCGTGAAGGCCTCCTTGAGGGACTCTGGGTCCCTCAAGGAGGCCTTCACGGACCGGCGGGAGTCGGGTGGTAGCAAAGGTCCCTTGCTCCCTTCCCGCAGGTCAGGCGAAGGAACCGGCGTGCTCGCGAGCCCAGTCCGCGAACGTCAGCGGCGCCCGGCCGAGGAGTTCGCGAACGGTGTCGAACACGATCTCCTCCTTCCCGGCCGACTGCCGTTTGAGCTCGAAGATCCCGTCGACCGCCGAAGCGGGCCAGCCGTACCCGAGCATCCGGGCGCGCGAAGCGGCTTCGGGCTCTTCGACGTAGGTCAGGCGCCGCCCGAGCACGTCAGCGAGGATCTCGACCTGTCGCCGCGTCGTGAGCGCTTCGCCGCCGGTGATCGGATAGATCTTGCCCGCGTGCCCGTCACCGGTCAGCACGGTCGCGGCGACTTCGGCGATGTCGCGGACATGCACCAGCGCGGACGCCGGATCGCCTTCGGGGACGCGGATGACGCCATCGCCGCGAACGGCGGGCAGCCAGGCGAACCGGTTGTCCATGAACGTGCCGGGGCGCAGGATCGTCCAGTCCGGCCCGGCTTCGCGCACGGCCCGCTCGGCCTCGGCGTGCACGAGGGAGATCGGATCGGTCTGGCCGAAGTGGACTCCGGTGGTGGAGAGCTTGACGACATGCGAGACGCCGGCGGCGGCCTTCAGTACCGCTTGCTCCTGGGCGAGCGGGTCGGATCCGTGACCGGAGGTCAGGACGAACACGCGATCGACGCCGTCGAGCAGCGCGGGATCGAAGGCGTCGAGATCGCCGGCGGCGACCTTGGCACGAGGATCGATCCGGGCGCGGGAGGGATCGCGCGTCAGAGCACGGACGTGCGCGCCCCTGTCCAGCAGCGCGGGAACGAGTTCGCGGCCGATTTTTCCGGTGGAACCGAGAACGAGGATCATCGGAGAGACTCCTTAGTGGTTGCGCCGCAAGGAGACGCGCGGCAGGAAGAGGGAAGCGGCGAGGCCGATGGCCAGTGCGGGGACCATCGCCCAGAACACGCCGCCGAGTGCGGACGAGTAGCCGGCGGGACTGTCGTCGGTGAAGGCGTTCGTGAACACCGCGCCGAAAACGGTCAGCCCGGCAGTGGTGCCGAGGGAGCGGAGGAAGCCGACGGTCGCCGAAACGGCGCCGAGATCGGTCCTGGCGACGTTCTGCTGTGCCGCCATGGACAGCACCTGCATGTTGAGCCCGGCGGCCGCGCCGAACACGACGAGGTAGGCGACGACGAGCGGCAACGGCGTCGTTTCGTCCATTGTGGACATCGCGAGCGCGGCGGCGAGGCCGAGGGTCATGCTGAGGATCGGCGCCCAGCGGTAGGCGCCGGTCTTGGCGATGATCCGGCCCGCGACCATCGACGACGCGGCGACCGCGAGTGTCATGGGCAGCAGCAGGAGCCTGGCTTCGGAAGGTCCGGCGCCACCCGCGGTCTGCAGGAAGAGCGCCAGGTAGTTGACCGATCCGAGGAAGACGAACCCGGCCGCGGCACTGGCCAGCACGCTCAGGCTGAACATCCTGGAGCGGAACAGCCGGAGCGGGACGATCGGTTCGGCCGCACGGCGCTCGATGAACAGGAAGGCGGCGAGCAGCACCGCGCCGATCGACGCCGACAGGGGGGTCGCCAACGTCAGGCCGACGATCGCGCCGGACAGGACGACGATGCCCGCGAAGTCGAACGGCGCGGTCGTCCGGCGTCGTTCGAGCCGCAGGAACCGGGCGACGACGCCGAACGCGACCAGGCCGATCGGCACGTTGAGACCGAAGATCGACCGCCAGCCCGCCACGTCGGTCAGGACACCGCCCACGACCGGGCCTGCTAGCGAGGACCCGGCGAAGCAGATCGAGAACCAGGCGAAGTAGCGAGCGCCTTCGCGGCCGGGGAACAGTTCGCCGATGATCGCGGCGACCGCGACGAACAAACCGCCGGAGCCGATGCCCTGCAGGACGCGGGCGGTGATCAGCAGCGGCATCGTCGGCGCGACGGTGCAGGCGAGGGAGCCGAGGACGAACAGCGCGATCGCGACGAGGACGACGCGCTTGCGGCCGAAGAGATCGCCGAGCTTCCCGTAGACGGGCGCGCTGACGCTGCCCGCCAGCAGATAGGCGGTGGTGACCCAGGCGAAGGACGTGGCGCCGCCGAGCTCACCGACCATGCGGGGCAGAGCGGTCGCGACGACCTGGGCGTCGAGCATCGCCAGGAACACGGCGGCGAAGAGCCCGACGAGGGCAAGGGTGTTTCGGGCGCGCGGAGGCGCGCCGAGAGTGGTGCTCAAGAAAGAGATCCGTTCACTGGAAGAAACGAGGGAACGCGAGGGACGCGGAGCGGTGCTCGAAAGCAGCCCCGGATCCCCGCCAAGACGGGAAAAGGCTCAACCGTCATCCGAACCGGATGCGGTCCTCTTCGCGCTTGGCGATCACCTCGGATTCGTCCCGCTCGACCGTACGAACCCGGCCGGCGTCATCAGTGAAGGAACGTTGACATGGATGACCTTAGGCAATCACATGTCGTTTGACAAGTTGTTCAGTGGAGGGGAACGACGTCGTCGTCCTGCTCGTCGCTGTCCCGGCGGCGTTTGCCCAGCTCATCCGGGAAGACCCACTTCTTGAACCCCCAGAAGCGGAAGAACATCGCCAGCAGCATGCCGATGATCGACCCGCTCGTGAAGTCCGCGAACTCCTGGACGAACCGCGTCACGTGCGGCACTTCGAGATCGAAGATGTAGCGCGACGTGTAGAGCGGGATCAGGTTGACCACCACGGCGATACCGCTGATCACGAAGAAGAGCGCCGCCTCGTGATGCCGCTCGCGGCCGCCGCGGGTGCGGAAGGACCACTCGCGGTTGAGGATGTAGGACACGATCGTCGCGACGATGATCGCGATGGCCTTCGCCGTGGTCGGCTTCGACTCCAGCACGCTGAGTTTCAGCAGGTACCAGACGCCGTTGTCGACCAGGAACGTCGTGCCGCCCACGATCGCGAACTTCAACAGCTCACGGTGCTTGATCAGCACGGATCGGAGCGGCTCGGGCGTCCTGGAAAGGACGGATTCGACCACGGTCACCAGATCAGTCTAATTCGCGACGCCCGTCGAGCGGGTTGGCAGGGGATGGGGAGCGCGATATATGACGCTTTGGGCGTTTCGGTGACGTGGGGGGGGGTGGGGGGGGGGTGCGGTTTGAGGGTGCGGTGAATCAAGCAGGCAAACACA
>NZ_JBHXIB010000062.1:0-38840 GCF_042723975.1 Amycolatopsis sp. NPDC058340
TCCCTCGACTGAGCCGAGGGAAGGGGGCCTTCACGCGCCTTGGGACTCTAGCCGAAAGCGCCGCCGCCGGTCTGCGGAGCACCGGAAGGCTTGACCTTCACCTGCGGCGTCTTGCCCGGCGTGCCGCACGGCTTCGTCAACGCGGCCGGGGCGACCCGTGCCGAGCTCGACGACGGCACGCTGCTCGAAGGCGGTTCGCTGCTCGAAGGCGGCTGACTGCTGGACGGGGGCTTGCTGCTCGACGGCGGTTTGGTGGGCGTGGTCGTCGGCGGCGGGCAGACGATCTCGAACTCGACGGTCGCCGTCCCACTGGCGGCGGGCAGGTTCGGCCCGCCGTCGCAGCGGAAACTCGCCTTGAACTTGCCGGTTTTCCCCGCGGCCTTCCCTTGCCCGGCGTACGGCATTTGGTCGCCCGAACCCGCGCGGGCCTGGAGCGTGACCGGACCGGTCAGGCCCGGCGATGTCACGGCGGAGCGCGTGCCGTGGCAACTGGCGGTGAAGTCCAATGCCTGCCCCGGCGCGACCTTCGCCGGGCTGACCGAAAGTTTCGGCGGCGGCGCGGTGGCCGACGCCTGAGGAGCGAGGAGCACTCCCGCCGTCATCGCGAGCAGACCGGCGCTCGCGACGATTCCCTTCATTCCCATGATCTTTCTCCCTCAATGCGAGCCCTCGCACTGAGAACACCGTCGGGAAAGGGAATCGGTTGCCCTCGGCGACGAAATACTCGTGAGTGGTAAGGACGGTTCTAACCGTCCTTACCACTCACGAGAAAAGCGCCCCCGCCGCCGGTCTGAGGCGCCCCCACCGGGATTTTCGAAACCTGACGGCCCGAAGCCGGTTTCGTTGGCGAAGAAGGCTTCGGCAGCGCAGTCGGCCTCGGTACAGGCGGCTTCGGCGCCGGCGGCTTACTCGGCGAGGTCGGCGTCTTGCCCGGCACGACCTGGAGGTTCGCCGTGATCGTCGTGGTCTTGCAGATCGCCGTGATCGTGTAGAAGGCGGGCCGCGCCGCGGCGTCGATATGCGCGACGGCGCCCTGGATCACCGGAACCTCGTTGGTCACCGTGAATTCGCCGATATGGTCGAGCACCTTCGACTTCACCTCACCGAGTTCGCCGACCGGGCACCCGACCGAGACCAGGATCTCCTCCCCCGCCGCCGACTGCCGGGGCGAGAGCCCGAGGAACGGGTACGGATCCGCCTTCGGGTTCGTGGGCGGGGCGTCCTGCGCGTACGCGACGGCCGGGGCGACCAGCGCGACCCCGCACGCCAGCACCAAGGCGGACCTGATCATGGAACTCACCTCGCGATCAACCGGGCGAAAACGATGATGTTGTCGAGATAGTTGCGCGACGCCTTGTCGAAGACCCCGCCGCAGGTGATGAGCCTCAGTTCCGGTTCGGCGGTGTCGCCGTAGACGGCGTCGGTGGGAAACTTGTCCTTCGCCACCCTCTCGACCTTCGTGACCGCGAACTCGGCCGTCGTGCCGTCCTTGCGGGCGACCGAGACCTTGTCGCCGGGCGCCAGTTCCTTCAGCCGGAAGAAGATGCCCTTCTGCTTGTTCCCGTCCACGTGCCCGAGGATCACCGACGGCCCGACCTCCCCCGGGGTCGGACCGTTCACGTACCAGCCCGCCTGCAACGGCTGGGTCACCGGCGGTACCTCGATGGTGTTGTCCGCGTTGAGCCCGAGCGGGATCAGGCTGGATTTCGCCTCGATCTTGGGCACGTCGATCGACACCGGATCGGCTTTCGGCATCCCGCCGACGGGTTCGGCCTCCGGCTCACCGCCCGGCGCCACCGGCTCCTCTGTCCGCTCCGCGCTCGCCGGAGGCGCGGCCTGTCCGGTCTCCCCCGGGCCGGACAGCACGATCGCCAGCGTCGCCAAGACGGCCAGCAGGACGGCCGCGAGCACCAGCGGCGCCCGTCGTCCCCGCAACCAGTTCGCTCTCATGTCCACCTCCCGGGCGCGACGAACCGGCCCCGGCCCCCAGACCGGGACCGGCTCGTCGTTCACCCCACGTCTGCCAAACGCCGCACACGGCCGGACGGTTGCCCGCCAGGGTCACGAAACGATCGCGATCGCCGGTGCGAGAGGAAGAAAATCAGGACGCCATGCTGCCGTCTCCGGCGTGGGCGCCACCGGCGGGCACCGCGCTCACCTGCCGAGGTGGAACGGAAAACGTCGCCGTATAAGACTTTCCGTTGCAGTTGACGGTCAGCGGGTAGCTTCCAGGCGCCGTGCCCTGCTTGAGTTCGACGTCGGCGCTGACATTCGCCGGGACCCCGATGAGCGGGCCGTAGTCGTACTTCCCGATGGTCAGCACCGGCGAAGAGAACGTCGTCGACGTCGGCGCCTTCATGCCGTCTCCGCCGGGGCACCGCGCCAGCGCCACGTTGGCGTCGCCGTGCACGTACTTGTTGACGAGCCCGAGTTCGTAGGCCGTGTCGTCGTTGAGCTGCACGGTGACACCGGGGTCCGGCTGGGGCTGCTGAGCGAAACCGGTCGCCGTCCCCGCCAGCACCGCCGCACCGATCGCCACCACTCCGGCGAACACCCTGCGAATCACCAAAAACCCCTAGCTGTCAACGAAACACCGACACGCGCTAGACGCGGGCACCCCCGCGAAGGTTGCTCGGCCGACGAAGATCAGTCCAAGTCGTCGTGCCGCATCAGCTGGCGGCCCGCCTCGGTGATCGACCCCGACAGCGACGGGTACACCGAAAATGTCAGTGCCAGGTGTTCCACTGTGAGCTGGTTCTGGACGGCGAGCGCGATGGGAAGGATGAGTTCGCTCGCCGTCGGCGCCACGACCACCCCACCGACGACCACGCCGGTGGCGGGGCGGCAGAACAGCTTCACGAAACCGCGTCGCAGGCCTTCCATCTTCGCGCGGGCGTTCGTCGCGAGCGGGAGCATGATGGTGCGGGCGGGCACCTCACCCGAGTCGATCGCCTGCTGGCTGATGCCGACGGTCGCGATCTCGGGGTGCGTGAACACGTTGGCGGCGACGGTCTTGAGCTTGATCGGCGCGACACCCTCGCCGAGCGCGTGCCACATCGCGATACGGCCCTGCATGCTGGCCACGGAGGCGAGCATGAGCACCCCGGTGCAGTCGCCGGCGGCGTAGATACCGGGCGCACTGGTGCGGGAAACGCGGTCGACGCCGATGAAGCCACCGGGGCCGGGCTCGATGCCGACCTTCTCCAGGCCGATGTCGGTGGTGTTGGGCACCGAACCGACGGTCATCAGCGCGTGGCTGGCTTCGATCACGCGGCCGTCGGAGAGGTGGATCTCGACGCCCTTTTCGGTGCGCTCGACCTTGTCGGCGCGGGCCTGCTTGACGACGGTGGTGCCGCGCTGGGAGAAGACCTCTTCGAGCACGGCGGCGGCGTCGGCGTCCTCGTGCGGGAGCACGCGGTCGCGGCTGGACACGACGGTGACCTTGACACCCATCTCGGTGTAGGCCGAGGCGAACTCGGCACCGGTGACACCCGAACCGATGACGGCCAGGTGCTCGGGCAGCTCACGCAGGTCGTAGAGCTGACGCCAGTCGAGGATGCGCTCGCCGTCCGGCACCGCGCCGGGCAGCACCCGCGGCGTGGCGCCGGTCGAGATGAGGACGACGTCGGCGTCGAGCACCTCGGTCGAGCCGTCGGGGGCGGTGACGGCGACCTTGTGCGTGGCGAGCCCGGCCTCTTCGTCGTCGAAGCGGGCCTGGCCGATGACGACACGGACGCCCTCGCGCTGGACGCGGGCACGGATGTCGGCGGACTGCGCGAGCGCGAGGCCCTTCACCCGGCCGTGGACGGTCGGCAGGTCGACGCTGGTGTCGGCCATGTCGGTGTTGATGCCGAGCTCGCGGAGGTCGTGCATGTTCGCGAGCGCGCCGGAGGAGGCGATGAACGTCTTCGACGGGACGCAGTCGTAGAGCACGCACGCGCCGCCGAGGCCGTCCCGTTCGACGATGGTGACGTCGGCTCCGTGCTGGGCCGCGACCAGTGCCGCTTCGTAACCGGCGGGGCCTCCGCCCATGATCACGATCTTGGTCACTGGTCTCCTCCTCGCAGCGGTGTCTGTGACTGCGTTTACCGTACGCGGGCGACCGTTGGGCGGATTGAGTGGCCGGACACGGCATGTGCGTCCAGCCGGGTGACCGGTAGGTCGCTAGGCTGTGGCCGTGCCGTTGTATGCCGCGTATGGATCCAATATGGAGCCCTCCCAGATGCTGGAGCGTGCTCCGCACTCGCCCATGGCCGGCACCGGCTGGCTGGAGGGCTGGAGGCTGACCTTCGGCGGCGAGGACCTCGGCTGGGAAGGCGCGCTGGCGACCATCGTCGAAGACCCGGGCTCCCGGGTCTTCGTGGTGTTGTACGACGTCACCTCCCTGGACGAGCCCAATCTCGACCGCTGGGAAGGCGGCGAACTGGGCATCCACTCCAAGATCCGGCTCCGCGTGCAGACCATGGACGGCTCGGTGCTGGCCTGGCTGTACGTCCTGGACGCCTATGAGGGCGGCCTCCCGTCCGCGCGCTACCTCGGCGTGCTGGCCGACGCGGCCGAGGCCGCCGGCGCCCCCGCCGACTACGTCGACGCGCTCCGCACCCGCCCCTGCCAGGGCATCTCCGGCTGATCACGCGTGTCGTCCATCTGATCACGCGTGTCGTCCGTCCGATCACGCGTGTCGTCCATCTGATCACGCGTGTCGCCCGCCCAATCACGCGACCGCGCGCCTTTCGAACGCCCTAGTCAGCTCGGACAGGACACGCCGGGGATCATGCAAGTCCTCCGCCGACGCCCGGATCGTGATCCACCCCCGACCGGCCATCCGAGCGTCTCGCTCTGAGTCGTGGTCTCGACGCTCTTCATGGGAAGCGAAGCCGTCGTATTCCAGAGCGATGCGCCGAGCAGGCCACGCCATGTCGAGGACATACAGTTTGCGTCCGTCGATCGTGGTGACCTCGTACTGCGTCTCCGGGATCGGGAACCCCGCCTCGACGACGATCAACCGGAGGATGCTTTCCGGTGGGGAATCCGCCTTGCCGGTCGCCAGGTCGAGCAACATGACCGCCCTGTGGATACCTCGTCGGTCACGTCGGCCCACGAGCCTGTCCCGGACGTTCGCACGCAGAGTGCGGACATGGTCCGGCAGGAGGCCGTGCATCGCCTCGTCCAGTGCGGCGAACGCGGTTCGCTTGTTCCCCTCGCAGAGGAAATCGGCCAGCGCCAGATCCAAGGAGAACATGGCGAGCCCGTCGAGTTCGACGACATCCGAGGCCCTGAAGTCGGCCTGATGGACGGTCAGCCCGGACTTCGACTTGATCCGCCGCGAGTGGGGCACCGTCACGTGGACCGCAGTGTCGTCCACCGCCGAAATCCCATGTAGCGCAAGGGCTGTGGCTCCCGACAGCGCAGCGGGTTGTCCGACCACGAGCAAGGCGGCCTGAGCCCGGGTCGCCAGTTTGAGCGAATCCGAAGCATGGATGACCACACCCCGCCACGGTTGAACGAGGACGCCGGTGGCCAATCCTTCGAGGACCAGCCGACGCCCCAGAACCTTGTCGGCCTCACTACGCGAGACCGCCCCATGCCGTCCTCCCCAATCGATCATGCCTTGGAGGATCGTCGGGTTTCGCGGTCCCGGAAAGGCCACTCATCCACATCTGTGGATAACTCCACATCTGTGGACAACCTGTGGACAGGTGTTCGACACCGGTTGTGGCGAACACCTGTGACCAGGTGGACGACACGCGTGATCAGACGGACGACACGCGTGAGTGAGTGGACGTCAGGCCAGGGTGGCCAGGGCGGTGTGGACCAGCGTGCGGACCCCGCACAGCAGCGAACGCTCGTCGAGGGTGAAGGTCGGGCGGTGGATGTCGGCCATCGGGCCTTCACCGGACCAGACGCCGAGGCGAGCGAAGGCGCCCTGGACGTGCTCCAGGTACCAACCGAAGTCTTCTCCGCCGGACGACTGCTCGGTTCCGGCCACGGCGGTCTCGCCCAGCGCGGCCTCGACGCCGGCACGCATCAAAGCGTGCGACTCCGGGTCGGAGACGACCGGCGGCACACCGCGGCGGTAGTCGAGGGAGAACCCGACCCCGGTCGGCGCGAGCAGCGACTCCACCGAAGCCGCGACGAGCGGCTCCAGCATCGTCCAGACCTCGTGGTCCGCGGTCCGCAACGTGCCGCGGAGCACCCCGTCCTGCGGGACGGCGTTGGCGGCCTGCCCGGCGTGCACCGCGCCCCAGACCAGCACGGTCCCGGATCGCGGGTCGACACGCCGCGAAAGGACCGCGGGCAGCGACGTGATCACGGTGCCGAGCGCGTGCACCAGGTCCGCGGTCAGATGCGGCCGCGAGGTGTGCCCTCCCGGCGAGGTGAGCCGCAGCTCGATGAGGTCGGCGGCGGAGGTCAGCGCGCCGACGCGCAGCCCGACCTTGCCGACCTCGAGCCGCGGGTCGCAGTGCAGGCCGTAGATCCGCTCGACGCCTTCCATCGCGCCGGCGGCGATCATGTCCAGCGCGCCGCCGGGCATGACCTCTTCGGCGGGCTGGAAGATCAGCCGGACACGGCCCGGCAGCTCCGGCGCGCCCGCCAGCGCCCGGGCGGCGCCAAGGAGGATCGCGGTATGCGCGTCGTGCCCGCACATATGCGCGGCGCCCTCGGTCTTGGAGGCGTACGGGAGCCCGGTGGCCTCGGTCAGCGGCAGGGCGTCCATGTCGGCGCGCAGCGCGACGCAGCGGTCGCCGCTGCCGATGTCGCAGACCACGCCGGTGCCCGAGGGCAGCACCCATGGCTTGAGCCCCACCGAGCGGAGCAGGGACATGACCATTTCGGTCGTGGCGAACTCGTGGCGGGAGAGCTCCGGGTGCGCGTGGATGCGACGTCGCCACGCGACGACGTCGGTGGCGTTCGCGCGGAGCCAGTCGTCGAGCCAGAAGGGGCCACGCCCGGCACCCAGATCATGCACAGGTGCCATGCTGACGCCGGCCTCGGAGATCAGCGCGGTGGGCGCCTCTATCGGGGCAACGACGCGACCCTCGGGGTCGCCTGGAATGTCCGGACGTGAATCGAGCACCGTCACGCCGCACCTCCTCCCGCAACACAGTCGCCTTCGTCTACCACCGTACGAGTGGTCGCTGAAGGCACGCTGGGTGCCGTTCGATCTGTGATACGCATTTGCGATAGATCGTGCACCATGCAGATGACAAGCCGCTCGTCGAGTGATCGAGCCGGAGATGGCCGGTAGTGGATCTGCGATGAACGGCTGCGAGAGTTCGGCCCGGGCTAAGCGGAGAGTCCTTCTACTTACGGGCAGCGGTTCAGGACTTCTTCTTCTTGGAACGGGAGCGACGGCCGAGGATCACCAAGCCGAGCAGGATGGCCGCGGCGATACCCGCGATGACCTTCTTCTTGGTCTCCTGGCTGTTGGCCTTGTCGGTCTCGGCGGGGTCGAGCACCGGCCCCGGAGGCGCCTGCTCGAGCACTTCGTGCACCGCCCCTGCCTGCATGATCACCGGCGCGGGCGCCTGGATCTCCACGGCCTGCGCGGCGGGCGCGCAGACGACCAGCCCGGCGGCGACGAGTCCGGCAAGCTGCCCGAGACGAGACCTTTTCGGCATGACTCCCTTTCGACGGCGTGGCGCGAACCCGATTCTGCACTCTGCCGGGTTCCCGCGTCAGCCGCCACGCGGAGGACCGGAGAACGCCTCCAGAATCCGTTGCGCGGCCAGCGTCGGCGTCAGCTCACCGTCCCGGACCGCCCGTTCGACGTCCGGAACGACCACCCGCACCTCCGGATGCGCGGCGAGCCGTCCGAGCAGCTGTTCACGGACCATCGACCAGGTCCACTCCACCTGCTGCCGCCGTCGCCGTTCGTCCAGTTCACCCGAAGCGGTCAGAACTTCGCGATGACGGCCGATTTCGGCCCAGACCTCGTCGAGCCCGACGTCGGTGAGCGCGCTGCACGTCAGCACCGGAGGCGTCCACTCGGCGTCCCGGCCGTAGATCATCCGCAGCGCGCCGGCCAGTTCGCGGGCCGCGCGTTTCGCGTCGCGTTCGTGGTCGCCGTCGGCCTTGTTGACCGCGATGACGTCCGCGAGTTCGAGAACGCCCTTCTTGATCCCCTGCAGCTGGTCTCCGGTGCGGGCCAGGGTCAGGAACAGGAAGCAGTCGACCATGTTCGCCACGGTCACCTCGGACTGCCCGACGCCGACGGTCTCGACCAGCACGATGTCGTACCCGGCCGCTTCCATCAGCACGATCGTCTCGCGGGTCGCGCGCGCGACACCGCCGAGCGTGCCCGAAGTCGGCGAAGGGCGGATGAACGCCTTCGGGTCCACCGCGAGACGGGCCATCCGGGTCTTGTCGCCCAGGATCGAGCCACCGGTCCGCGTCGACGACGGGTCGACGGCCAGCACGGCGACCTTGTGCCCGGCCCCGGTCAGATCCGTGCCGAGCTGGTCGATGAAGGTCGATTTGCCGACACCGGGGACGCCGGTGATGCCGACGCGCCGCGCGCCGCCCGCGTGCGGGAGCAGCTCGACGAGCAGTTCCTGCGCCTGTGCCCGGTGATCGTCCCGGTTGGACTCGACGAGCGTGATCGCCCGCGACAGCAGGCCGCGGTCACCCGCGAGGACGCCTTTGGCCAGCGCCCCGACGTCGATCTTGCGCGGCAAGGTTCAGGACTCCTGGGCGGTCAGCTGTCCGATGAGGTCGATCGCGGCTTCGGCGATCACCGTGCCGGGGCCGAAGATCGCCGCCGCGCCCGCCGCGCGCAGCTCCTCGTAATCCTGCGGCGGGATGACGCCGCCGACCACGACGATGATGTCCTCGCGGCCCTGCTCGGCGAGTTCGGCGCGCAGCGCGGGAACCAGCGAGAGGTGCCCGGCGGCCAGCGACGAAACGCCGATCACGTGCACGTCCGCCTCGATCGCCTGCCGCGCGACCTCGCCGGGAGTGGAGAACAGCGGGCCGACGTCGACGTCGAAACCGATGTCGGCGAAACCGGTCGCGATCACCTTCTGGCCGCGGTCGTGGCCGTCCTGGCCCATTTTCGCGACCAGGATCCGGGGACGGCGGCCTTCCTCCTCGGCGAACTTCTCGACCAGCTCGCGCGCCTGCTCGACGTTCTCGGTCTTGCCGACCTCCTCGCGGTACACACCGGAGATCGTACGAATCTGGCCGGAGTGGCGCCCCCAGATCTTCTCCAGCGAGTCGGAGATCTCGCCGACGGTGGCCTTCGCCCTCGCGGCGTCGATGGCCAGCGCGAGCAGGTTCCCGTCGGACTCGGCGCCCGCGGTGAGCCGTCGCAGCGCGTCCTGTGTGGCGTCCTCGTCGCGTTCTTCGCGCAGCCGCCGCAGTTTCTCCAGCTGCTGCGCGCGCACACCGGCGTTGTCCACTTTGAGCACGTCGATCTGCTCGTCGTCGGTGACCTGGTACTTGTTGACGCCGATCACCGGCTGGCGGCCGGAGTCGATCCGCGCCTGCGTCCGCGCCGCGGCCTCTTCGATGCGCAGCTTGGGGATGCCGGCGTCGATCGCCTTCGCCATCCCGCCCGCCTGCTCGACCTCGGTGATGTGACCCCAGGCCTTGCGCGCGAGGTCGTACGTGAGCTTCTCGACGAACGCGCTGCCACCCCACGGATCGATGACGCGGGTGGTGCCGGATTCCTGCTGCAGCAACAACTGCGTGTTCCGCGCGATACGGGCGGAGAAGTCGGTCGGCAGCGCGAGCGCCTCGTCGAGGGCGTTGGTGTGCAACGACTGCGTGTGCCCCTGGGTCGCCGCCATCGCCTCGACGCAGGTGCGGACGACGTTGTTGTAGACGTCCTGCGCGGTCAGCGACCAGCCCGACGTCTGCGAATGCGTCCGCAGGCTCAACGACTTGGAACTCTTGGGCTCGAAGCCCTTCACCAGCTTGGCCCACAGGAGGCGCGCCGCGCGGAGCTTCGCGACCTCCATGAAGAAGTTCATCCCGATCGCCCAGAAGAAGGACAGGCGGGGCGCGAACTTGTCGACGTCCAACCCGGCTTCGACCCCGGCGCGGATGTACTCGACGCCGTCGGCGAGCGTGTACGCCAGCTCCAGATCGGCGGTCGCCCCGGCTTCCTGCATGTGGTAGCCGGAGATGGAGATCGAGTTGTACTTCGGCATGTTCCGCGAGGTGAACGAGAAGATGTCCGAAATGATCCGCATCGACGGCTGCGGCGGGTAGATGTAGGTGTTGCGGACCATGAACTCCTTGAGGATGTCGTTCTGGATGGTCCCGGCCAGTTTGTCCGGCGTGACACCCTGCTCCTCGGCCGCGACGACGTACAGCGCGAGCACCGGCAGGACGGCGCCGTTCATGGTCATCGAAACGCTCATCTTGTCGAGCGGGATGCCGTCGAAGAGCTGGCGCATGTCGTAGATCGAGTCGATCGCGACGCCCGCCATGCCGACGTCACCGGCGACACGCGGGTGGTCGGAGTCGTAGCCGCGGTGCGTCGCGAGGTCGAAGGCGACCGAGAGACCCTTCTGCCCGGCGGCGAGGTTGCGGCGGTAGAAGGCGTTCGACTCCTCGGCGGTGGAGAAACCCGCGTACTGGCGGATGGTCCACGGCTGGTTGACGTACATCGTCGGGTACGGGCCGCGCAGATACGGCGCGACACCGGGATACGTGCCGAGGAAGTCCACTCCGGACAGATCGTCGGCCGTGTACACCGGCTTGACGCCGATTCCCTCCGGCGTCTCCCACGCGAGCGCGTCGGGCCCCTTGCCGGTGGCGGCGTGCAGTGCGTCGGTCCACTGAGGACGGTCAGCCGGTTCGGGAGAACCGAGGTCGATTCCGGCGAAGTTCGGGATGGTCATCACTGCACTCCGAGCTCGTTCAACGTGCCGGTCAGGATTTCCAGGGCGTCGCAGCCCGTGAAGAGGTAGCCCGTGACGTCCGGGTGGTCGCCGGGTTTCCCGGCGAGCAGCACCGACGTGGCGCCCGCTTCCTTCAACGCCTTGGCGACGCTGTCGGCTTCTTCGGCGTAGGAAGTGTTGCTTCCGCAGAGACAGGCGATCTTCGTTCCGCTGGCCCGGAATTCCGCGATGACATCTTCGGGCGCACCGGGGTTCACCGCCTCGATCCCGCCCGCCTGGAACAGGTTCGCCGCGAAACTCGCCCGCGCGGTGTGCGCCGCGACGGGGCCGAGCGTGGCGAGGAAGACGCGCGGACGGCTGGGATGCGCGTCCGCCCGGTCTCGCAGCGCCTCGAAGGCCTCGGCGTACCGGTGGCGCGGCAGGCCGCCGCCCGGCAGCTCGCCGAGCGGGTCGCGGACGACCGTTTTCTCCGTCAGATTGGGGAATTCGCTGACGCCGGTGATCGGATCGCGACGGGTCCCGATCCGCTTCGACCGCTTCTCCCAGGTCTCGGCGAGCCGTGCGGCGAGCGCGCCGGACGCCAGTTTTGCTTCGATCCCGCCCGCCGCCTCGATGGCGGTGAACTCGCGCCACGCGGCCTTGGCCAGCTCGTCGGTGAGGTTCTCGACGTACCAGGAGCCGCCCGCCGGGTCGATGACACCGGCCAGTTTGGCCTCCTCCAACAGGACGGCGTGCGTATTGCGCGCGATCCGCGCGGAGAACGCGTCCGGCTGGCCGATCGCGGCGTCGAACGGGAGCACGGTGATCGCGTCCGCGCCGCCGACCCCGGCACCGAAACAGGCGAGGGTGGTCCGCAGCATGTTCACCCACGGGTCGCGCTGGGTCAGCATCGCGGGCGAGGTGACCGCGTGTTGCCGCATACCGGCGCCCTTGCCGGCTGAGACCCCGGCGACTTCGGTGACCCGGGCCCACAGCCGCCGCGCGGCGCGGAATTTGGCGATCGTGAGGAACTGGTCCGCCGTGGCGGCGAGCCGGAATTCGATCTGCCCGGCGGCGGTGTCGACATCGAGCCCCGCTTCGGTGAGCGCCCGCAGATACGCGACGCCCGCGGCGATGGTCGCGCCGAGCTCCTGCGCGTCCGAGCCACCCGCCTCGTGGAACGGGAGGCCGTCGGCGACGATCGTCCGCACCTTCGGGTGGCTGGTGGCGACGCGCGCGGCCAATTCCGCGGCGGGGGCGAGCGGATGGGCCGAACCGGTGCGCGCGGTCGACCCGATCGGGTCGGCGCCGAGCGTCGCGGTGACCGCGCTAGCCGGGATCTCGCGCTCGGCGAAGAGCGCGAACAACTCGTTCGCAGCGGCTTCGTACTCTTCACCCGCGTCGAGGGTGACGGGTGCGAGGTCGACGTACACCTCGTTCAGCGCGTCGCCCAGAGCGGCGACGGGAACACCGGTCGCGCCGGCGCGCAGCCAGATCGAGCTGACACCGCCTTCGAGGTCGGCGAGGATCGCGGCGTTCGTGGCCTTGGCGTCGCGGCGCGCGTACCGGGCACGGATGTCCCAGCCGGTCGTCACCGCTCCCTCGGGCCGGGCGCTTCGTACGAACGGCGGAAGACCGGGGAAACCTGTCCCCTCGACCGTGTCTTCGGCGGTGTAGAGCGGCTGGATCTCCAAGCCGTCATACGTCCGCGTGACCAGCTTGCTTTCGGGCAGGCCATCGAAGGACTCGTCGATGGCGCCGCTCTTGCGCAGCACGCCGGCGACCAGCTCCCGCCACTGTTCCCGGCTCGCTTCCGGGAACTCCGCCGCGAGCTTCAACTCCTCGGGCGCGTCGGGCTCGCCTGGGGTCGGCACTGACTCCGTCTCGGCCACTTCCGTCATAGCCATCGATGCTAACGGGCCACAAGTGGTGCCACCTGTGACGCTAGTCGCGCCTAGGGGGTGATTAGGGGGCGCGCCGGGGAGGTGGCCCGCTGTTCGTGATCGGCGATTTCGCGTGCTTGGCCGGACGGCACGCGTGATCAGAGGGACGACACGCGTGACGGGATGGACGACACGATCGCCGCCGGGCTTCCGCCCGAGTCACGCGTGGCCCGTTCACTCCGACAGGGCACGGCGCATGGGTCCGCCACGCGGGCATACGACACAATTGGGCCGTGCCGTCCGACACCACCGAGCCCAGCGAGAGTCCCGGCGACGAGAAGCGTGTGGTCGCGGGGCGATATCGGTTGCGCTCGGTCATCGGATCAGGGTCGATGGGCACGGTCTGGTCGGCCTACGACGAGTTCCTGCACCGCCCCGTCGCGGTCAAAGAGGTCCGCCTCCCGCCCGGCGTCCCGGCGTCGCAGGCCGACGAACTGCGCGAGCGGACACTGCGCGAAGCCCGCGCGATCGCCGTCCTGAGCCACCCGAACGTGATCATCCTGCACGACGTCGCCCGCGAGAACGACGAACCGTTCGTGGTGATGGAGCTGCTGCCGTCGCGCAGCCTCGCGCATATCCTGCGCGACCACGGGCCGCTGACGGTCGAGCAGGCCGCGGCGGTCGGCATCGCGGTGGCGTCCGCGCTCGAAGCCGCGCACGCCGCCGGGATCACCCACCGTGACGTCAAACCGGGGAACGTCCTCGTCGCGGGCGACGGCCGGATCAAGCTCACGGACTTCGGCATCGCGCGCAACGTCTCCGAAGCCACCATGACCCGCACCGGGATGATGCTGGGCTCGCCCGCCTACATCGCGCCCGAAGTCGCTTCCGGCGGCGCCGTCGTCCCCGCCGCCGATCTGTGGGGTCTCGGCGCGACGCTGTTCGCCGCCATCGAGGGCTCGCCGCCGTACGACGCCGACGGCGACCCGCTCGAAACGGTCGGCAAGGTCGTCAACGGGAAGGTGCCGAAACCCGGCCCCGGTCCGCTGGCCGACGTGATCGGCGCGCTCATGAAGAAGGAGCCGTCGAAGCGGATCACCCTGCGCGAGGTGCGGCGCCGCCTGTACCCGTTGCAGGCCAAGACGCTCATCGACCTCTTCCCGGCCGAGCTGTTCCACACGCCCGACGGCAAGAAGACCACCGCGCATCTGGACGCCACCGACACCCAGGTGATCAAGCCGGTCGCGCCGGAGAAGCCGGGCGAGGGCACGAGTTCCGCACTCGCCGCCGACCCCGGCCCGCTGCCGTTCCTGAACCAGCCCGCGCCGTCGCCTCCCGTCGAACTCGCGCCGATGCCGACCGTCACGCCACCGCCGCCTCGGCGGCCCGGCCGGTCGACGGTGGGCACCGTGGTGCTGGCGCTCGCGTCGGTCGTCCTCTTCCTGCTGGCCGCGGGCGGCGGGTTCGTGCTGGCCAGGGCCGTCGGCGGGCAGGATCTGCGGCCACCGGAGAAGCTGCAGCAAGGCGACACGATCGTCACCCAGCCGCCGCCGAAACTGATCACGCAGCAGGGTGACGCCAGCACGGTGAACGGCCTCAAGGGCGGCCGGTTCAGCCTCGGTGTCCCGGAGGGCTGGCAGAAGTTCGTCGCCCCGCACGTCACCAGGGGTGTGCCGAGCACGGTGGTCCAGTACGTCTCACCCGACGGCCGCCAGACCATCCGGGTCGAGCGGCTGACCGGTTTCCTCGCCGACAGCCGCCCGCCCGCCTACTTCAGCTGGCTGAAGAGCCAGCATCCGGAGATCTCCCCGATCGGCGCGCCCACCGCCGTGCCCGGCCGGGGCGAAGACAGCCAGCGGTACACGTACCGGACGACGGAACGCGCCACCGGGAACCGGGACTCCGTGAACGAGAGCATCACGCGGACGACGTACATGGACCTCTTCGGCGGCGGCACCGATCTGTGGATCCTGTCGGTGACTTCGACGATCGAGCAGGAGAACTCAGCGAAGACCGGGATCTTCGAGCCGGTCGCGCTTTCGTTCATCGTCGACGGCTAGCCCGGCGAAGTACGCCTTCGAGGCACGCTGCTGCGCCAGTCTCCGCAACACCGAGAGCAGCCTGTCGCCCAGCACCGTCTCCACGACGGCGATCTCGATCATCTGCTCCAGCGACTCGATCCCGGCGATGCCTTCGAGGTCCAGGTCCGCGGTCCGGTCGGCGATCTCCGCGTAGGCGTCGAGTTTCTCCAGGTACCAGCCGTGCCCGACCTCGCGGATCGTGCACAGGACGCCGACCAGGGCCTGGATGACCAGGTCGTCCTCATCCTTGCAGGGCCAGCCACGGCGGCCGGCGAGGTCACGGACCGTGGCGAGCGCCCATTCGCGGGCTTCGTCGTCGACGACCCGTTTCGAGGCCGTGATGCCCTGCTGGGCGATACCGAGGACGTGGTGGGGGCTGGCCTCCCCGGCGTCGACCGCGGCGAGCACCTCGCCGACCGTGGCGAGCGAAAGGCCGCCGACGTCCATCAGCGCCCTGATCAGCTTGATCCGCTGCACATGCCCGTCGTCGTACTTCGCCTGGTTGGGACTGGTCCGCTCGCCCGGCGGGAGCAGTCCTTCCCGCAGGTAGTACTTGATCGTGGCGACCGGGATCCCGGCTTTTTCGCTCAGTTCGGCCATCCGCACGCGTGCGCTCTCCGATCTCGGGGACGGTTCCAGGGACATCCCTGAAGACTTCTCAGGATGGATAGTTTAGCTTCCCATAACGGAGAGCTTGACTATCCATTCTGGGAGGGACCATGACCATCTTGACCGATCTCCGGGAGAGAACCCGCACCTGGCACCGAGGTTCGTATCGCCTCGCCCAGGCCTTCGCCGTGATCACCGTGCTGTGCGTCCTGGCGATGCTGATCGACCAGCGGACGCTGAACGGCGCGCCGCTCTGGGCGAAACCGTTCAAATTCGCCGTCTCCGCCGTGCTGTACTTCTTCACCTGGAGCTGGCTCGTCTCCCTGCTGCCCAGGTTCCGGCGGACCGCGGGCTGGCTGGCGAACGCGCTCGTCGTGATCTTCGCGGCCGAATACGCGCTCGTGATCTTCCAGGCCGCCCGCGTCCGCGCGAGCCACTTCAACAACGCGACACCGCTCGACAACACGATCTTCCAGGTCATGGGCGGGATGATCGCCGTGCTCTGGGTGGTCAACCTCGTGCTGACGATCGCGGTCATGTTCACCCGGCTCCCCGACCGCGCGACGGCGTGGGCGGCCAGGATCGGCGCGATCCTCGGCATGATCGGGATCTCGCTGGCGACACTGATGAGCGGCCCCACCCCGGACCAGCAGGCCCTGCTCGACGCGACCGGCCAGTCCGCGATGATCGGCGCGCATACCGTCGGCCTCCCCGACGGTGGCCCAGGCCTGCCGATCCTCGGCTGGAGCACGGTCGGCGGCGACCTGCGGATCCCGCATTTCCTCGGCCTGCACGGACTCCAGGCGCTCCCGCTGCTCGCGCTCGCCCTCGGCGTCCTGGCCGCGCGCTACCCAAGGCTTCGCGACGACGTCCTCCGGCTGCGGCTCGTGGTGATCGCCGGCGTCGGTTACGCGGGCCTGCTCGCGTTGCTCACCTGGCAGGCACTGCGCGGCCAGTCGATCGTCGCGCCCGACAGCCAGACCCTCACCGCCTTCGCCCTCCTGATCGCGGGCGTCGCCTTTAGCGGGCTAATCGCGATCGGGCGGCCCGCGAAGGACAGGGAGCCGGAGGCCTCGCTGCGATGAGCGTCGAGACCCTGTTCACCTGGACCTTCCCGCTGGCGACACCGTTCTGGCTGCTGATGATCTTCCTGCCCGGCTGGTCGTGGACCCGCCGGATCATGGCCTCGCCCTGGACGCCGCTGCTGCCGCTGATCCCGTATTTCGTGCTCGCCATCGCGCATTTCGGCGAACTCTGGACGGCCGTCAGCAGGCCGGACCTCGGCGTGCTCGGCGCGTTCACCGGCTCGCCGTACGGGGCGGCCACGATCTGGGCGCATCTGATCGCCTTCGACCTGTTCATCGCGCGCTGGATGTACCTCGAATCCCGCGAGCACCGGATCCACCCGCTGGTGACCGGCCCGATCCTGGCGCTCACGATCTTCCTGTCCCCGTTCGGGCTGGTGGCGTTCCTGCTCGCGCGAACCGTCCGGATACGCTCGTCGCATGAGTGAGAACGAGGTCGCGGCGGCCGCCGCCATCGCCGAACGCACCGGCGTCGAGAAGCACGACATCGCCGTCGTGCTCGGTTCGGGCTGGCGCCCGGCGGCGGACGTCATCGGGGAGCCCGAGGCGGAGATCCCGCTGGGCGAACTGCCCGGATTCGCCGCGCCGGGCGCGGTCGGGCACGGGGGAACCGTCCGGTCGGTCCGCGTCGGAGACAAGCGCGCGCTGATCCTGCTGGGCCGCACGCATTTCTACGAGGGCAAGGGTATCGACCCGGTGGTGCACAACGTGCGCACCGCCGCGGCGGCGGGCGCCGGGACGGTGCTGCTGACCAACGCCGCGGGCGGCCTGCGTGAGGGCTTCCGCGTCGGGCAGCCGGTGCTGATCTCCGACCACCTGAACCTCACCGCGCGCTCGCCGATCGTCGGCGCGAACTTCGTCGACCTGACCGATCTCTACTCGAAGCGGCTGCGCGACATCGCGCGCGAAATCGACCCTTCGTTGGAGGAGGGCGTCTACGCGGGGCTCACCGGCCCGCATTTCGAGACGCCCGCGGAGATCCGCATGCTGCGGACGCTCGGCGCCGACCTCGTCGGCATGTCGACGGTGCTGGAGGCCATCGCCGCCCGCGCCGCCGGGGTCGAGGTGTTCGGGCTTTCGCTGGTGACCAACCTGGCGGCCGGGATGACCGGTGAACCGCTGAACCACGAAGAGGTCCTGGAGGCGGGCCGTCAGTCCGCCACCCGCATGGGCACCCTGCTCAAGGAACTCGTCTCCCGCGCCTGACGCTTTGCGCGTGAAGGCCCCCTTCCCTCGGCTGATGGAAGGGGGCCTTCACGCGCTTGTCAGCCGGCGAATTCGGGAAGCCGCTGAGCGACCTCCGCGGGCGAAGGCATCGCGGCGACCTCCTCGGCGAGCCGGCGCGCCGCACCGTGGACGGTCTCGTCGACGAGCAGCTTTCGCGCCTGCTCGAAAATGACGTCCTCGACGGCTTCGGCACCGATCAGCTGCACACCCACTCCCGCCGCGACGACGGCCTCGGCGTTCGTGAACTGATCCGCCCCCTGCGGCAGCACCAGCTGCGGCAGCCCGGCGCCGAAGGCACCCAGCGTCGTCCCGCTGCCGCCGTGGTGGACAACGAGGTCGACATGCGGCAGGAGCTCGACCTGCGGCACCCACAGCTCGACGCGGACGTTGCCCGGAACGTCGCCGAGTCCCGCCGCATCCACCGAGGGACCCGCCGCGACGATGACGTCCGCGTCGAGCCGCGCGAGACCA
The DNA here is from genome assembly GCF_042723975.1 of Amycolatopsis sp. NPDC058340. NCBI lineage: Bacteria > Bacillati > Actinomycetota > Actinomycetes > Pseudonocardiales > Pseudonocardiaceae > Amycolatopsis > Amycolatopsis sp. NPDC058340. The sequence continues at coordinate 18,186 of NZ_JBHXIB010000062.1, forward strand.
CTGATGGCCCGTTTCAGCACGCCCTCGTCACCGAACGCGGTCCCGAGGGTGAGATAGACGAGCGGACGGCTCTTGTCGCGGCCGGCCACACCCGCCGGGAGGTCTCCCGGTTCGGCCCAGCCGACCGGGCGCAGCGGGATCCGGTTCGCTTCGGCCAGGAATTCCGGCGATTGCACCGATTCCGGGCAGATGTCGACGACGGGATCGCCGAAGGACGGCGGATTCACGCCGTCGAAACCGACTTCCGCGGCGAATTCGGCGACACGGCCGTAAATGACGTCCAAGACGTCATCCGGCGAGAACCGGCCGAAACCGTGCCCGATCGCGGGAATCCCGGCGAGATGGGCGGCGATGGCACCGCCGGCGTTGCCGCTCTCGTAGACGACGAGATCCGGCCGGTGGCGCTCCAGCACCGGGGCGAGATCGGCGACGAACCGCCGAGGCAGCACATTTCCGAACACTTCGCCGATAATGGGATGAAACGATTCGGGCGGGGCATCGGAGGCGTTGGGTTTGGGAGCGTCGGGCCCCGCGACCGCCTCGAACGCCTCCCGCATCCCGAATCCGGCCGTTTCCACTGCCAGACCGGCCTTTTCGACCACTGTCAGCATGTCGTCGCCGGTGGCGAACACGACCTCGTGCCCGGCGTCGCGAGCGGCGACGGCGAGCGGTAGTAGGGGATAGAGATGACCATGACTCACCAGAGAAGTGAAGATCAATCGCACCCTCTCCAACGTACCCGTAGGCTGACTCGGTGACGACTTCCTTGACCTCGGATCTCCGGGATCGGGCGTTCCGCTGGATCGCCGACGACCCGGACGACGATTCCCGCGTCGAGCTGCAGAACATCCTCGCCCGCGCGATGGGCGGCGAAACCGGTGCGGCGGACGAACTCGCGGACCGGATGGCCGGGCCGCTCGAATTCGGCACCGCCGGGCTGCGCGGCCCGGTGCGCGCGGGCCCCAACGGGATGAACGTCGCGGTCGTCACCCGGACGACGGCGGGTGTCGCGGCCTGGCTGACCGCACAAGGACATTCGGGCGGCGTCGTGGTGGTCGGCCGCGACGCGCGGCACGGTTCGGAGGCCTTCGCCAAGGCCGCCGCCGAGGTGCTGACGGCCGCCGGGTTCGCGGTGAAGACGCTGCCCGGCCCGCTGCCGACGCCGGTGCTCGCGTTCGCCGTGCTGGAACTCGGCGCGGTGGCGGGTATCCAGATCACCGCGTCGCACAATCCCCCGGCCGACAACGGGTACAAGCTTTACGACGCGACGGGCGGCCAGATCGTCCCGCCTTCGGACGGCCAGATCGAGCGGGCCATCGAAGCCGCTCCCCCGGCGATCAGCGTGCCGCGCGAGCCCGGCGCCGAAGTGCTGGGCGATGAACTCCTCGACGCGTACCTCGCCAAGGTCGCGCTGCTGCCGCGCGGCCCGGAACGCGGGGTTCGGGTCGCCGCGACGGCGTTGCACGGTGTCGGCGCGGAGACCCTGCGCGCGGCGTTCGAGCGCGCCGGGTTCACCGACCTCCATCTGGTGGCCGAGCAGGCGGCGCCGGATCCGGACTTCCCGACGGTCTCCTTCCCGAATCCGGAGGAACCGGGCGCGACGGATCTCTTGCTGGCACTGGCGTCCGAGGTCGGCGCCGACCTGGCGATCGCGCTCGACCCGGACGCCGATCGCTGCGCGCTGGGCGTGCGCGAGCGGGACGGTTCGTGGCGGATGCTGCGCGGCGACGAGACCGGCGTCCTGCTCGGCCGGCATGTTCTGTCCACAGTGGACTCGACCGATCCGCTGGTGGCCACGACCATCGTGTCGTCGTCGATGCTCGGCGAAGTCGCGAAGGAATTCGGGGCGCGCTACGCGGAGACCTTGACCGGGTTCAAGTGGCTGGTCCGCGCCGGCGAAGGGCTGGTGTTCGCTTACGAAGAGGCGCTCGGCCTCTGCGTGAATCCCGGTTTCGTCCGCGACAAGGACGGCATCTCCGCCGCCGTGCTCGCCGCGGGCCTGGCCGCTTCCCTGCGCGCGGCGGGCCGCGGGCCACTCGACGTCCTCGACGAACTGGCCGTGAAGCACGGGGTGCACGTGACGGATCAGGTCTCGCTGCGGGTCACCGATCTGTCGGTGCGGGAGCGCCTGATGGCGGGCCTGCGCGCCACTCCCCCGGCGTCGCTGGGCGGCACCGCCGTCACGATGGAGGACCTCCTGCCCGACGCCGACGTCCTCCGCCTGACCGGCGAGGGGCTGCGTGTCGTCATCAGGCCGTCCGGGACCGAGCCGAAACTGAAGGCGTACCTGCAGATCAAGGAGCCGGTCACCGGCGATCTCGCCGAGGCGCGCGCCGCCGCGGACGCGCGGCTGGCCGCGCTCCGGACCGACATCGGGTCCCGGCTGGTGTGACGTGCCGAAGCTGCTGATCGTCCACCACACGCCGTCGCCATCGACACAGGCGATGTTCGAAGCCGTGCTCTCCGGCGCGAATCATCCGGACATCGAGGGCGTCGACGTCGTGCGCCGGGCGGCGCTGGGCGCGACCGTGCCCGACGTCCTGGACGCCGACGGCTACCTGCTCGGCACCCCGGCGAATCTCGGCTACATGTCCGGCGCCTTGAAGCACTTCTTCGACACCGTCTACTACCCGTGCCTGGATTCCACGCGGGGACGGCCGTTCGGGTTCTTCGTGCACGGCAACAACGACACGTCCGGCACCGTGCGCGGGATCGAGGCCATCACGACCGGCCTCGGCTGGGAAAGCGCGGCCTCACCGGTGCTCGTCACCGGCGAACCGGGCAAAGCGGATCTCGAGGCCTGTTTCGAATTGGGCGGCACCCTGGCCGCCACGCTCATGCCCTGACCCCCGGCCGCGTTTCGTCCTCTGAATGCGGTGGTCCACATCACGAACCATCGCATTCAGAGGACGAAACGCCTGGAGAAAAGTAAGGGGCCTGTCACCGGAAGCCCTGGGGGTCGACCTCCGGCAACAGGCCTAGGCCAAGGGTTCGCCGTGATGGCGATCAACCTTGGCTGCCTCAGCGTACTACATCCGGCACGATCTTGTGCACCCACCGGAAAAAACGGCTCTCACTCCGGTGTCCGTGCACCCCCAGGGCACGGATTCCGGAGTAAGAGACCGGACACGGCACGAAACCGCTTGACAACTGTAAACCACTGCATACATGCGCTGTCAACAGCTGCGGACAGCCTGTATCGCGTTACACTCCAACTACGGAACGGGACTACGGAACGGTTGGGGGGTCATGTCGCCGTATCAGACCTTCGCCCAGAAACTGACCGCGCTGATCGATTCGGTGCGCGCGGACGAAGGCGCCCCGCACAGCTATCGCGAGCTCTCCGCGGCGATCGACCGCGCCGGCGGGCCCACCATGTCGCCCGCGTATCTCCAGCAGCTCGCCACGGGCAAACGGGTCAACCCGAAGATCCACTACGTCGAAGCGCTGGCGAAACTGTTCGGGGTGCCGATCACCTATTTCTTCGACGAGCAGGAGCCCCAGCCGGTCGGAGAGGCGACGCTGATGGCCATGCGCGCACAGGAGCTTTCCCCGCAGGGCCGTCGCCAGGTGATGGACCTGCTGGAACTCGTCGAACGCTACGAACGGGCCGAGCGCGAGCAGCCGGAAGAGAACCGATGAAGGAACGGGAGCTCCGCAAACGCTGCCGCAAGATGCTGAACAAGCTCGACATCGAGCCGCCGCTCGACGTGGGCGTGCTCTGCGAGCGGCTCGGCGAACAGCGCGGCAGGCCGATCCGCCTCATGCCGTACCCGCTGGAGGTCCCCGGCCCGTTCGGCTGCTGGATCGCCACCGGTTCGGCGGACTACATCTTCTTCCAGCAGGAGACCACGAAGTCCCACCAGGACCACATCATCCTGCACGAACTCGGGCATATGCTCGCCGATCACCATCCCGGCGGCGACGCCGAACCCGCCGACTTCCTGCGCGGCCCCGCCACCGGGCTCGACGGCGACGCGGTACACCGCGCTTTACGCCGCACCTCCTACGATGAGGCGCACGAATGGGAAGCCGAGACCGTGGCGACCATCATCCTCGAATGGGCGTCGGTCTTGAACTACACGATTCCCCGTCGCGCCGACGACGATGACGTCCGCCGCGTCCAAGGCGCGCTGGGCGACCATCAAGGGTGGCTGTGACCGCACTGTTCTCCCCCATCAACGTCGTGGCGATGGTGTTGTTCGCGACCGCGCTCGCCTGGCGGATCTACCAGACGTACCGCGCGCCCCGCTTGCTGCCGAACTGGGCGATCACGATCACCATCGTCTGCGTCGCCGGCTCCTTCCTCGCCCAGCAGAAGGTCATCGTCGGCTGGCTCGACGGCCTGACCGGCAAGGGCACCGGCCGTCTGGTCAACAACGTCATGCTCGCCATCGGCGTATGCGCGCTGCTGATCGTGTTCCTCGGCTCCGCGCTGGGCCCGCGCAGGCCGGGGCGCGTCCTCTTCGAGCTGATCCCGTTGTCCGGCGCGATCACGCTGATGCTGGTCGCCATGGCCGTCACCCCGCCGGAGGTGCGGGGGCTGGCGCTGAGCCCGGAGCTCGTGCACGTACCCGGGGTGGCGCTGTTCTACCTCGGCGCGGGGTGCTACCTGATCTACGGCCTCGCCGCCTGCGCCTGGTGGATCTTCCGGTACATCCGCACCGCGGACCGCCATCTGAAGATCGGGCTGAAACTCAGCGCCGCCGGGCTGATCTGCCTTTCCGTCGGCAGTGTCTTCCGCGCGCTCTACATCGTGATCGCCTGGGCGTTCGGGCCGTCGATCCCGCTCCTGCTCACCGTCGCCGTCCCGTTGGTACTCCTCGGGATCGTGCTCTTCCTCGCCGGGATCACCTATCCCGGCGCCCGCGCGCGGTTCGCCGCGCTGCGACGGCGCCGCCAGCACCGGCGGCACCACGACGAGCTCACCCCGTTGTGGACCGCGCTGGCCGGGATCTACCCGAACATCGTGCTGCGGACCACGCCGCAGGGGACGTGGGAACGGTGGCGCCCGCGCACGGTCCACCGCCGGTACTACCGCCGGGTGATCGAGATCCGGGACGGGCTCGTGCAGCTGAGCCCCTATCTGGAAACCGATCTGACCGCACTCGCCGCGGACGATCCGCAGGCGGCCGCTGCGGCGCTGAAGACGGCGATCGCCCGGCAGAGCGCGGGCGAGGAGACCGACGGACGCGCGAAACTCGTGCTCCCCGGCGGCGCCTCCGACATCGAATCCGACGTGCGCCCCTTGCTCGCGCTCTCCGCCGCCGTCTACAGGAGCGACGCATGACGACACAGCTTTTGCTGACCGCGAGCCGGATCCTGCCGCGCCCGAGCACGCCGGTCGAAGACGGTGCCGTGCTCGTCGAAGACGGCCGGATCCTCGCGGCGGGCCCGCGCGCCGAGGTCGTGGCACAAGCCTCGCCGGACGCCGAAAGGCACGACTTCCCCGGCGCGACGCTGCTGCCCGGCCTGTTCAACGCCCATGTGCACCTGGCGTTCGACGCCACCCGCGAGATGCTGCCGAACTTCCTGGCGAGCGACGACGAAGCCTTGCGCGCGGGTGCCAAGGAGCGTCTGGAGCAACTGCTGCGCAGCGGGGTCACGACGGTGCGGGATCTCGGCGATCGCGGCGCTTTGGGCGCGCGGGTCCGTGCGGAACTCGAAGGCGCCGCCGCGCCGCGCCTGCTGACCGCGGGATCACCCCTGACCGTCCTCAAAGGACACTGCCATTTCTTCGGCGGCGAGGTCGAGGGCGACGACGCGATCCGGGCCATGATCGACGCGAACGCGGCCGCCGGCGCGGACGTGATCAAGGTGATGGCCAGCGGCGGCCAGATCACCGAGGGCGGCGCGGATATGTGGGAGTCCCAGTTCGACGTCCGGGCGTTGCGCCTGATCGTCGAGCACGCGGGGCGCCACGGGCTCCCGGTCGCGGCGCACGCCCACGGCGCCGACGCGATCGAGGCGTCGGTCGAGGCGGGCGTGGCCACGATCGAGCACTGCACCTGGCTGACCGGCCCCCAGCGGCAGGATCGGCGCGAGGGTGTCGCCAAACGGATGGCCGCCGAGGGCATCGCGGCGTGTTCGACCAGCAGCCGCAACTGGCGGATGCTGGCCGAGCGCATGGGCGAAGAGCTCGCGAAGACCGTCTACGGCAGGCTGTCCTGGCTGGAGGAGCTGGGTGTCCCGCTTCTGGCGGGCACGGACGCCGGGCTGCCCGGCTCGGTCTTCGACGACCCCGTCGGCGCCCTCGAACTCTACGAATGGCTCGGTTTCGGCAGGCGCCGGATCCTCGAGATCGCGACCGAGGACTCGGCCGCCGGGCTCGGCCTCGGCGACGTCACCGGACGGCTCGCCCCCGGGCTGAGCGCCGACGTCCTGGTGGTCGACGGCGATCCGCTCGCCGATCTTTCCGCCCTCCGGAACCTTCGCCTGGTCCTTGCGCGCGGGTCGGTCGTTTCGGCTTAGGGCCAACCGCGTCGCGGCGTGATCGAAGGCGGAACTCGCGTGACTGGATGCCGCACTCGGTGTTCCGCCGCCGATCACGCGAGTTACGGCTTCAATCACGCGAGTTCCGTGCAGCGTCACCGTGAGTGGGACGCCAAGTTTGGTGACACCGTTTTAAAACAGTGTTATCGTTGCCTCATGGAAGGACCGATCAAACTGTTCACCGTCATCGCGCTCGTCTCGCTGCCGACGGTGATGTACGGCGGCTACGCACTGATGGGCGTCCTGCGCGACAAGAAGCTGACCGAGCACCAGCGCGCGATGTTCCGCGCCGGCCACGCGCACGCCGGTGTCCTGCTGGTACTCGCGCTGGTCGCGCTGCAGATCCTCGGCCAGACCGGGCTTCCGGACGCCGCTCGCTGGATCGTGTGCTTCCTTCTGCTGTTCGGTGTGCTGGCCCAGTCGGGCGGCTTCTTCCTGCACCTGGCACCGGGAAAGGGCAAGCTCGGCGGGCGGGTCACCGGCGCCGGGGCGGTCCTGCTCGGGGCGGCGATCCTGACCACCGCGTACGGCCTGGCCTTCCCCTGACAAAACCGCCGGAAACGGCTCGTTAAGCTTGTTGACGTGCCTGAATACCTGCCGACAGCCCCCGCCAAGGGGACCCGCGACTTCCTGCCCGCCGAGATGTCCGTCCGGACGCAGGTGTTCGGCCATCTCTACGACGTGCTCGAACTGCGGGGTTTCCTCCGCTACGACGGCCCGATCCTCGAACCCGCCGAGATCTACGAGCGGAAGTCCGGGCAGGAGATCGCCGACCAGCAGCTGTACACGCTGACCACCAAGGGCGGCGAGCGGCTGGCGCTGCGCCCGGAGATGACGCCGTCGGTCGCCAGGATGATCGCGGGCAACGCCAAATCGCTGCAGTTCCCGGTGCGCTGGTACAGCCACCCGAACTGCCACCGCTACGAGCGGCCGCAGCGTGGCCGGGTCCGTGAGCACTGGCAGATCAACGCGGACATCTTCGGTTCGGACAGCGCGAACTGCGAGATCGAGATCTTCGAGCTGATCCACGACATGATGGGCGCGCTCGGCGCGACCCCGGACATGTTCCAGGTGCGGGCCAACGACCGGAACCTGCTCTCGTCGGCGCTCACCGACATCGTCGGTGTGACGGCGGAGCAGTTGCCGCAGGTGTTCACCCTGGTGGACCGGTGGGAGAAGTCGGACCGGACGAAGCTGAGCGACACCGCGACCGAGATCGGGCTGACCGACAAGCAGTTCGAGAAGCTGACCGAGATCCTGTCCTCGGGCGCGGCCCTGCTCGACGAGCTGCCCGAGCAGGTCAAGGAGAACTCGAACCTGGTCAAGGTGCTGAACAGCGGCGCCGCGGATCTGATCAAATTCGATCCGATGATCGTGCGCGGGCTCGCGTACTACACGTCGACCGTGTTCGAGGTCTTCGACACCTCTCCGGAGAACCGTCGCGCCCTCTTCGGCGGCGGCCGGTACAGCGACCTGGCGTCGTTGTTCACGTCGCAGCAGATCCCCGGGATCGGTTTCGGCATGGGTGACGTCACGCTGATCGACTTCCTCGACACGCACGACCTCACCCCGAAGCCGCGCAGCGAGGTCGACGTCGTGGTGATCCCGGTGACCGAAGAGCTCACCGACGCCTCGCGGGAGGTCGCGGGGCGGCTCCGGAAGGCCGGTCTGCGCACGTCCACACCGGTCGAACTCCGCAAGTTGGGCAAGGAGCTCACCCGGGCCGACAAGGCCGGGGCCCGGGCCGTGGTGATCGTGGGCCAGGAGGACTGGGACGCCGGGAACGTGACGGTGCGCGGTCTCGCGACGCGCGAACAGCGGACGGTGGCCCTCGACGGCGTGGTCGAAGCGGTCAACTCCTCGCTCTGACAACGAAAAAAGCCGGCGCCCTTTCCGAGGGCGCCGGCTTTTTTCGTGTTCAGCGGGACAGCAGGCGCATGGCCGCTTCGGGGTAGCGCTCCCCCGCGACCGCGTCGGCCGGAACCGCCTCTTCGATCGCGGCGATGTCCTCGGCGGTCAGCTCCAGACCGACGGACGCGACGTTCTCTTCGAGGTATTTGCGGCGCTTGGTGCCAGGGATCGGCACGACGTCGTCGCCCTGGGCCTGCACCCAGGCGAGTGCCAGCTGACCGGCGGTGACGCCCTTCCGCTCGGCCAGCGCGCGCAGCGCCTCGACGATCGCCAGGTTCCGCTCCAGGTTGCCTTCGGCGAACCGCGGCTGGGTCGTCTGACGGAAGTCACCGTCCGCGAAGTCCTCTTTGGACTTGAAGCGACCGGTGAGGAAACCGCGGCCCAGCGGGGAATACGGCACCAGCCCGATGCCGAGCTCCCGGCACACCGGGACGACCTCGTTCTCGATGTCGCGCGACCACAGCGACCACTCCGTCTGCACGGCCGTCACCGGATGCACGGCGTGCGCCCGGCGGATCGTCTCCGGGCCGGCCTCGGACAGCCCGATATGCCGGACCTTCCCCTGCTCGACCAGCGAGGACAGTGCACCCGCGGTCTCCTCGATCGGCACCTCCGGGTCGACACGGTGCTGGTAGTAGAGGTCGATGTGGTCGACGTTCAACCGGCGCAGCGACGCCTCGACCTGTTGCCGCACATAGAATTCGTCGCCACGGATACCGCGCTTCGCGGGGTCCGCCTCGTCGCGGACGATGCCGAACTTGGTCGCCAGGACGACCTGGTCCCGCTTGCCGGCCAGCGCCCGGCCGACCAGTTCCTCGTTGCGGCCGAAGCCGTACATGTCGGCGGTGTCGATCAGGGTCACGCCCAGTTCGATCGCGCGGTGGATCGTCGCGATCGATTCGGTGTCGTCACCTTGGCCGTAGAACTCGCTCATGCCCATGCAGCCGAGCCCTTGCGCGCCGACTTCCAGCGTGCCGAGCCTGCGGGTGGGCAGGGTGGAACCCGTCATGATTTCTCCGCGATTCTCTGGGATTTACTTACCGGCGGCGCGGGCGAGCCGCTCCGGGTAACGCTCACCGGCGATCGCCTCGGCGGGCGCGGCCTTTTCGATGGCTTCGATGTCCACTTCGGACAGTTCCAGCTCCGCGGCGGCGGCGTTCTCTTCGAGGTACTTGCGGCGCTTCGTACCCGGGATCGGCACGACGTCGTCGCCCTGCGCCTGCACCCAAGCCAGCGCCAGCTGCCCCGCGGTGACACCCTTCTGTCCGGCCAGCGCGCGCAATGCCTCGACGATGGCCATGTTGCGCTCGAAGTTGCCCTCGGCGAACCGGGGCAGGCCGCGGCGCAGGTCGTCCGCCGGGAGGTCCTTCACCGACGTCACACTGCCGGTGAGGAAACCGCGGCCGAGCGGCGAGAACGGCACGATGCCGACGCCGAGCTCGCGGGCGGTCGAGAGGATCTCGCCCTCGATGCCGCGCGTCCACAGCGACCACTCGCTCTGCAGCGCGGTCACCGGGTGGACTGCGTGCGCGCGGCGAATCGTCTCGGCACTGGCCTCGGAGATCCCGGCGAAACGGATCTTGCCTTCCTGGACCAGCTCCGCGAGCGCGCCCCAGGTCTCCTCGACCGGAGTGTCCGGGTCGACGCGGTGCTGGTAGTAGAGGTCGATGTGGTCGACGTTCAGCCGGCGAAGGGACTCTTCGCAGCTCTGCTTGACGTACGCCGCGTCCCCGCGGGCGGACATCCCGCCGTCCTCGTCCCAGACGATGCCGAACTTGGTGGCCAGCACGACCTGGTCCCGTTTGCCCGCGATCGCGCGGCCGACCAGCTCCTCGTTCGCCCCCGCACCGTAGACGTTCGCGGTGTCGAGCATGGTCACGCCCAGTTCGAGGGCGCGGTGGACGGTGGCGATCGACTCCGTGTCGTCGTCGCGGACACCGTAGGCCTGGCTCATCCCCATGCAGCCGAGTCCCTGCGCCCCGACTTCCAGACCGCCGAGCCTCCTGGTGCTGATCACGCTGAAATTCCCTCCACGGTGGCTCCGGTGCCGAGCACCTTGCGCTCCACCTGGTCGTAGTGGTCGATCTTGTAGTCGAGGATGTCGAGGCAGGTCTGCAGCTCGGCGATCCGATCGGCGACCGATTTACGCTGGTCGACGAGGATCGCCTTGCGCCGCCCCGCGCTCGACGCCCCGTGGTGACGCAGGGAGGCGTACTCCCGCATCCGCTTGATGGGCATGCCGGTCAAGCGCAGCTTGGTCAGGAACCCCAGCCAGCCGAGATCGTCGTCGGTGTAGGCGCGCCTGCCCGCGGCGTCCCGCGCCGGGGGCTCGACGAGTTTGATGCGCTCGTAGTACCGGAGAGTGTCGATGGACAGTCCGCTACGTCGCGCGGCTTCCGCTATCGAGTAGCTCATGTGAACGACAGTACGACCTGGAGTGCGCTCCAGGTCAACTCCGAATCCGAGCGATTGATAACAGCGTTGCGTTACGCTGGGATCATGCCCCGCCCCAGGACGCACGACGAGAACCTCCGGCTGAAACTGCTGGACCGTGCCGGTGAGCTCATCTCGGCCGACGGCCCGAAGGCGCTCAGTCTCCGCAAACTGGCCGCCGACGTCGGCACGTCCACCACCGCGGTCTACTCGCTCTTCGGTGGGAAAACGGATCTCGTCAGCGCCCTCTTCGCCGAGGGTTTCCGCCGCTTCGGCCGCCGGATGTCGGGGGTCACGCTGAGCGGCGACCCGGTCGAGGACCTCGTGCGGCTGGGCGTCGCGTACCGGGAAAGCGCACTGGCCGATCCGCACCTCTACGCGATCATGTTCACGAAGTCGGTGCCGGGTTTCGAGCCGGCGGACGAAACGGCGGGCCAGGCGCGCGCCACGATGGCGCCGCTCGAGGAGACGATCCGCAAGGCCGTCGCCGACGGCGCCTTCCTCGACGTGCCGCCCGAGGTCATCGCCGTCAGCTGCTGGGGCATCGTGCACGGCCTCGTGTCGCTGGAGCTGAACGGGAACCTGCCCGACGACTTCACCGTGAGCGCGGCTTACGAGGCGGCGCTGCGGGCGAACGCCTCGGGCTGGCTGCGTCGCGTTTAGCCCGCTAAACGCGATCCGCCGGTTTGGGCTTTGCCGGGGCCGGTCCGTGAAGGCCTCCTTGAGGGACTCTGGGTCTCTCAAGGAGGCCTTCACGGACTCTGCCGCCCCTGGTGATCGGTACCGGATCGCGTTTAGCCCGCTAAACGCGATCCGAGGTCAGACGGCCCCGTACTGCCGGTCCCCCGCGTCCCCGAGCCCCGGCACGATGAACCCGGAATCGTTCAGCCGCTCGTCGATGCTCGCGGTCACCACTCGCAGCGGCAGCCCGGTCTTCTTCAGATGCTCGATGCCCTCGGGCGCCGCCAGCGCGCAGATCGCCGTGACGTCGGTGGCGCCCCGGTCGGTGAGCAGCCGGATGGTGTACTCCATCGACCCGCCGGTCGCCAGCATCGGGTCGAGCACCATCACCGGCCGGTCGGCGAGCGATTCGGGCAGCGATTCGAGGTACGGCGTCGGCTTGAGGGTCTCCTCGTCGCGGGCGAGGCCGACAAAACCCATCTGGGCGTCGGGGATCAGCTTGTGCGCCTGATCCGCCATCCCGAGCCCGGCCCGCAGCACCGGCACGAGCAGCGGCGGGCTCGCCAGCGCGTAGCCGTCGGTGCGCGCCACCGGCGTGTGGATCCGCTCGATCCGCACCGGGATGTCGCGCGTGGCTTCGTAGACCAGCATGACGGTCAGTTCGTGCAGCGCCGCGCGGAAGGCGGCGCTGTCGGTGCGCGCGTCGCGCATGGTGGAGAGCCTGGCCTTGGCCAGCGGGTGATCAACGACGTGCACATCCATGCCGGTCAATTTAGCCGTTCACGCCTGCCGCGCGAACCAGCCGACCCAGCGGCGCTGCCACGGCGTCTCCACCGAGCGCTTGTCGTGGTTGGCCCGCGCCCAGGCCACGGCCTCGTCCGCGCTCAGCCCGGAAAGGGTGGCGAGACAAGACAGCACCGTGCCGGTCCGCCCGACTCCGCCGTAACAGGCGACTTCGACGGCTTCCCCCGCCGCCGCCCGGGCGTGCAGGTCGACGATCCGCCGCCGCGCGTCCGCCCAGTCCGTCGGGAGCAGGAAGTCGGGCCAGCGGATCCACGCCCGCTCCCAATCCATTTTGTGATCGTGTTTCCGGCGCAGTTTCGCGCCGCCCAAATACAGCCCGAAATCCGGCGAGGGCCCTTCCGGCCAAGGGCGCCCCAGGCCCCGTCCCCGCACTTCGATCCCGTCCGGCAGCTCGACGGCGCCGGGTAGTGAGTTCCCCATCACCGGAGGATGCCACTGTCGACCATAAGATGGACGCTTGGCCCTCTCGTCGGCGCTAGGCTCCTCCAGGTGAGTGAAGAGCCGGCCCTGCCGGGCCCCGAACAGATGCGCATCTCCGACGCCGATCGCGAGCAGGTCGCGCAGGTGCTGCACGCGGCGATGTCCGAAGGGCGCATCACCATCAACGAGCTGGAAGAGCGGCTCACCACCGTCTACGCGGCCAAGACCGTCGGAGACCTGAAGCCGGTCACCGCTGATCTGCCCCAGCAGTCACGGTCCGCGATCGAGCCGTCGACGTCGCGCGCGCTGGGCCTGCCCGACGACCGCATCGGCGGGCATCCGGGCTCGGGCGCCTCGATCGCCGTCATGTCCGGCGCGTCGCGCAAGGGCAGCTGGGTCGTCCCGCCGCAGCACAACAGTTTCGCGTTCTGGGGCGGCGCGGAACTCGATCTGCGGCACGCGCGATTCGCCGAGAAGCATTCGACGATCACCGCGGTCGCGATCATGGGCGGGATCGACATCATCGTGCCCGACGACATCAACGTGGACGTCACCGGAATCGGCTTCATGGGGGCCTTCGAGCTGGAGGACCGCGCCGGCACGCCCCCGGCGCCCCCGACGGCGCCCACCGTGAAGGTCACCGGCCTGGCATTCTGGGGTGGGGTCGTCGTGAAGCGGAAGCCACGCAAGAAGGACGTGCCCGGAATCGAAGGCTGACACATCCGCTGGGGGGATTTTCCGATGCGCCGAAGTTTCGTCGCGATCGTTTGTACCGCAATGCTTTCCGTTACCGCGCTGCCGGCGGTGGCTGCCGAGAAGACCGATCCGCGCCAGGCCGCGATGGACGCGGCGGTCGCCGCGGGCATTCCCGGCATGGTCGCCGTCTCCGACGAGTTCCGCGGCGTCAGCGGCGTCGCGGACATCGACCGGCCCGGTAAACCCGACGCGTCGGGCCGCTGGCGGATCGCGAGTGTGTCCAAGGTGTTCGTCGCGACGCTGGTCCTTCAGCTCGTGGCCGAAAAACGCGTCGGGCTGGACGAGCCCGTCCGGCGTTATCTGCCCGGATTGCTGCCGTATCCGGAGCCGATCACCGTCCGCCAGCTGCTTCAGCACACCAGCGGGCTCCCGCGTGACCTGCTCCCCGAGGACACTTGGTCGTCGCCCGCGGAGGTCGACACCGAACGCTTCGAGCATTTCGACAGCGACGACATGGTCCGCCTGAGCGTCACGAAGCAGCCGCTGCTGTTCAAGCCGGGGACGGGCTGGGCCTACTCGAACACCGGCTACAACGTCCTCGGCCTGCTGGTCGAGAAGACCACCCGGAAGCCGCTGGAACGCGCGCTCGCCGAGCGGATCACCGGCCCGCTGCACCTGCGCGACACCTCGCTCCCCCGCGACTTCCCGTTCCTGCTCCGCCCGGCCGCCCGCGGCTACGAGCAGCTGTACGACGCTCCGCGCGGCCTCACCGACCTCACGACCTACAACTACACGCGCTACTTCGGCGCGGGCGGCATGGTGTCGTCGGGCAAGGACCTCAACCGTTTCTTCGAGGCGCTGCTCGGGGGTCGCCTGCTGCCCGCGGACCTGCTGAAGCAGATGAAGACCACGGTCCCGATGGGCGGCGGCTCGGAGTACGGCCTCGGCCTGATGAAGCTGAACCTCAAGACGGCCGGCGCCTGCGCGGAGGACCTCGTCGTCTGGGGCCACGGCGGCGACCTGCCGGGGTTCGCCACCCTCAGCTTCCACGACGACTCGGGCAAGGACATCTCCACGCTGGCCACCGTCGACCTCACCGCGTCGCCGGACGCCGAGCTCAAACGCCAGCTGCCCATGGTCAGCGAGTTCTGCACCCCGGTGGTGCCCTCGACCAGGGCGGTCGCCCAGGCCCCGGTGCCCAGCCTGTAGGCCGCTTACACTCACCCGTATGACAGCTACGACCAGCTCGTCAGCGGCGACGGCCACCCCGTCGCCGCTGGCGGACGCGACTCGCGACGAGGCGAGCCTGCGCCGGTTCCTGCACGGGCTGCCTGGTGTCGACCAGGTCGGCGTCGAGCAGCGGGCGGCGGGACTCGGCACGCGCAGTATCAAGAAGGCCGCCAAGCTCTGGGCGATCGACACCGCCATTTCGATGGTCGACCTGACGACCCTCGAAGGCGCCGACACCCAGGGCAAGGTCCGCGCGCTCGCGGCCAAGGCCAAGCGGCCGGACCCGGAACGCCCGGACACCCCGCAGGTCGCGGCCGTCTGCGTGTACCCGGACATGGTCGAAACGGCTGTCGAGGCGCTTCGCGGCACCGGCATCCACGTCGCGAGTGTGGCCACCGGCTTCCCCGCCGGCCGCACGAGCCGCGAGATCAAACTGGCCGACACCAAGATCGCCGTCGACGCGGGCGCCGCCGAGATCGACATGGTGATCGATCGCGGCGCCTTCCTGGAAGGCCGTTACCTGGAGGTCTTCGAGGAGATCCAGGCCATCAAGGCCGCCTGCGGCAGCGCGCACCTCAAGGTCATCCTCGAAACCGGTGAGCTGGCCACCTACGACAACGTCCGCCGCGCCTCCTGGCTCGCGCTGCTGGCGGGCGGCGACTTCATCAAGACCTCCACCGGCAAGGTCTCGCCCGCCGCGACCCTGCCGGTCACCCACGTGATGTTGCAGGCCGTCCGCGACTGGTTCGTCCAGACCGGCGAACTGCGCGGCGTCAAACCGGCCGGTGGCATCCGGACGACCAAGGACGCGATCAAGTACCTGGTCGCGGTGCACGAGGTCGCCGGCGAGCAGTGGCTGAACCCGGATCTCTTCCGGTTCGGGGCGTCCAGCCTGCTCAACGACCTCCTGCTGCAGCGCCGCACCCAGGCCGACGGCCACTACAGCGGTCCCGACTACGTGACGGTGGACTGATCCATGGGCATCTTCGAGTACGCGCCCGCGCCCGAATCGCGCGACCTCGCGAACCTCAAAGCGCATTACCGGCCGTTCGTGAACGGCGAATTCGTCGACGGCTCCGGTGAGCCGCTCAAGACGATCAACCCGGCCACCGAAGAGGTGCTCGCCGAGGTCGGCACCGCGTCGGTGTCCGATGTGGACACCGCGGTGAAGGCCGCGCGCAAGGCGTACAACAATGTCTGGTCCAAGATGCCGGGCAGCGAACGCGCCAAGTACCTGTTCCGCATCGCGCGCCTGATCCAGGAGCGGTCGCGGGAACTGGCCGTGCTGGAAAGCCTCGACAACGGCAAGCCGATCAAGGAATCGCGCGATTCCGACGTGCCGACGGCCGCCGCGCATTTCTTCTACCACGCCGGTTGGGCCGACAAGCTCGATTACGCGGGCTACGGCCCGAATCCGAAGCCGCTCGGCGTCGCGGGGCAGGTCATCCCGTGGAACTTCCCGCTGCTGATGCTGGCGTGGAAGATCGCGCCCGCGCTGGCCACCGGCAACACCGTGGTGCTCAAACCCGCGGAGACCACGCCGCTGACCGCGCTCGTGTTCGCGGAGATCTGCCAGCAGGCCGAACTCCCGCCCGGCGTGGTCAACATCCTGCCCGGCGCCGGGGACATCGGCGCCGCGCTGGTCGGCCACGGCGACGTCAACAAGGTCGCCTTCACCGGATCGACCGAGGTCGGCAAGGCCATCCAGCGCCAGATCGCGGGCACCTCGAAGAAGCTGACGCTGGAGCTGGGCGGCAAGGCGGCGAACGTCGTCTTCGACGACGCTCCGCTGGACCAGGCCGTCGAGGGGATCGTCAACGGGATCTTCTTCAACCAGGGCCACGTCTGCTGCGCGGGCTCGCGGTTGCTGGTGCAGGAGTCCATCGCCGGCGAGCTGCTCGAAAAGCTGCGCTACCGCGTCTCGACGCTCCGGCTGGGCGACCCGCTGGACAAGAACACCGACATCGGCGCGATCAACTCCGCCGAGCAGCTCGCGAAGATCAAGGGCCTGGCGGAGTCCGGCGACGCCGAGGGCGCGCAGCGCTGGACCAGCCCGTGCCCGGTGCCGGAACGCGGTTTCTTCTTCGCTCCCACCGTGTTCTCCGATGTCCAGCAGTCGATGCGCATCGCCCGCGAGGAGATCTTCGGCCCGGTGCTCTCGGTGCTGACCTTCCGCACGCCGGACGAGGCCGTCACCAAGGCGAACAACACGCCGTACGGGCTCTCCGCCGGGATCTGGACCGAAAAGGGCTCGCGCATCCTCTGGATGGCGAACCAGCTCCGCGCCGGCGTCGTCTGGGCCAACACGTTCAACCGCTTCGATCCCGCCGCGCCGTTCGGCGGCTACCAGGAGTCGGGTTTCGGCCGCGAAGGCGGGCGCACCGGACTGGAGGCCTACCTCGATGTCTGACCGTATTTCGGTGGCGAAGACCTACAAGCTCTACATCGGCGGCAAGTTCCCGCGTTCGGAGTCGGGCCGGGTGTACCCGGTCACCGACACCAAGGGCAAATTCCTGGCGAACGCCTCACACGCGTCGCGCAAGGACGTCCGTGACGCGGTTTCCGCCGCACGCAAGGCTTTCGGCGGCTGGTCGGCGGCGACCGCGTACAACCGCGGCCAGGTGCTGTACCGGGTGGCGGAGATGCTGGAAGGCCGCCGCGAACAGTTCGTCGCGGAGGTCTCCGCGTCCGAAGGCGTCGCGGCGAAGAAGGCTCATTCCATTGTGGACGCTTCGATCGACCGCTGGGTCTGGTACGCGGGCTGGACGGACAAGATCGCGACCGTACTCGGCGCGGCCAACCCGGTCGCGGGCCCGTACTTCTCGTTCACCGTGCCGGAGCCGACCGGTGTCGTGGGCGTGCTGGCGCCGCAGCAGTCGTCACTGCTGGGCCTGGTGAGCGTGCTGGCCCCGGTGCTGGCGACCGGCTCGACCGCGGTGGTCGTCTCCAGCGCGGACCGGCCGCTGCCCGCGATCACGCTTTCGGAGGTCCTGGCGACGTCCGACCTGCCCGGCGGGGTCGCGAACATCCTGACCGGCCGCGCGTCGGAGCTGGGTCCGTGGCTCGCCTCGCACGGCGACGTCAACGCCCTCGACCCGACAGGTGCCGAGCCGTCCGCGCGGGCTGAACTGGCGCGCGAGGCCGCGGGGACCGTGAAGCGGGTCCTGACCGTCCCGGACACCGAGCCGGACTGGACCGCCGACGCCGACATCTCGCGGCTGCGGCGGTACCTGGAGGCGAAGACGGTCTGGCACCCGCTGGGTGTCTAAGTCTCGCCGCTTTGCGCAGTTGGACACCTGAAGTCCGTGAGGGCCCGGCGAGTCGCATGATCGCTGGTCGTGTCGCTGTTCGCGGTGTCCCCAATGTCGCATCTGTGACGCTGAGCGTCTCTGATGCGACATTGGGGGCCACATCCAGTGGCGCTCGCCGCTCTTGGTCCAGCTGACCGGCGGCCATCCGACTTCGCCGGAGCCCTTTGAGGCACGCAGCCGTTCGATCGCCGGCGTTGCGAAAGCCACTTTCGCAACGTTGAAGGTTGCGAAAGTGGCTTTCGCAACCACCTTCGCCGCACCACCGGCCGGCCGAGACCTCACGGGTCCAGATCGGCCCCGGTCAGCGCCCGTCCCGGCAGCGACTCGTTCGAGGCCACGGCGCGCAAGCCGTCGATCATGATCCCGATACAGCGCCTCGTCGCCATCCGCGCGACCTCCTCGCCCTTGCCGGGCATCTGCCGCAGCAGCGTCGCGAACAGGATCGCGACGTCACCGGTGGCGACGTCCGTCCGGAGCCTGCCCTCCGCCTGCGCGCCCTTGACGAAAGAGTCCATCACCAGCAGCAACTCGTCACGCAGGGTCTTGATCGCGGGGTCACTCTTCAGGATCGCCAGCGCCCGCGGCGACACCATCGCGAGCTGAATGCTCAGCTGCAGTTCCATCGACTGGTGCAGGAGCCGGATCAGGGCGTCCCAGTCCGAAGACTCCTGGTCCTTCGCTGCTTTCGCGTCCCTGAGGACCCGGTCGAAGTTGTCGACGGCGACCGCCCGGATCAACGCGTCACGATCGGGGAAGCGACGGTACAGGGTGCCGACTCCGACGCCCGCCGAGCGCGCGATCTCCTCCATCGGGACCTCGGCGCCCTGGGCGGCGAAGATGACTCTCGCGGCGGCCAGGATCTGATCCCGGTTCCGGCGCGCGTCGGCGCGCAAGCGGGTCTCGGGGTCGGCTGTCATGGTCCTCGCCTCTCGAAGGGTCCTTCAGGGCCGTGATTCTCGCACGTAAGGGCCTGCCCTTCACGCTTCCCGGGAAACCACCCCTTCGCGAGTGGACGACCTGCCTCCACTTGAGTACCTTGGTTTGCATAAGCGGAATGAAACCATCCACATCTGCTTTGGGCCCCCTGTCCGATTCCGCCCGAACCCACCCGACATCTGGGGAAGGACAACCCGATGACTGACGTCGAGGAAACCACCGCGACCTTGCCACTGGCCCGGAAATGCCCGTTTTCGCCGCCGCCCGAATACGAGCGGCTTCGCGAGGAAAGTCCGATTTCCCGGGTCGGTCTTCCATCCGGTCAAACGGCTTGGGCGCTCACCCGGCTCGAAGACATCCGCGAAATGCTGAGCAGCCCGCATTTCAGCTCCGACCGGCAGAATCCGTCGTTCCCGCTGATGGTGGCACGGCAGATCCGCCGCGAGGACAAGCCGTTCCGCCCGTCCCTCATCGCGATGGACCCGCCGGAACACAGCAAGGCCAGGCGGGACGTCGTCGGGGAATTCACCGTCAAACGGATGAAAGCGCTCCAGCCGCGAATTCAGCAGATCGTCGACGAACACATCGACGCCCTGCTCGCGGGCCCCAAACCGGCCGATCTCGTCCAGGCGCTTTCCCTGCCGGTTCCGTCCTTGGTGATCTGCGAACTGCTCGGCGTCCCCTATTCGGACCACGAGTTCTTCCAAGCCTGCAGTTCCCGGATGCTCAGCCGGGAGGTCAGCGCCGAAGAGCGGATGACCGCGTTCGAGTCGCTCGAGAACTATCTCGACGATCTCGTCACCAAGAAGGAAGCGAACGCCACCGAGGACGACCTCCTCGGCCGTCAGATCCTGAAGCAGCGGGAAACGGGCGAGGCTGACCACGGCGAACTCGTCGGGCTGGCGTTCCTGCTGCTCATCGCCGGGCACGAGACGACGGCGAACATGATCTCGCTCGGCACGGTGACCCTGCTGGAGAACCCTGATCAGCTGGCGAAGATCAAGGCGGACCCGGGCAAGACCCTCGCCGCGATCGAGGAACTCCTGCGGGTCTTCACCATCGCGGAGACGGCGACGTCACGCTTCGCCACGGCGGACGTCGAGATCGGCGGCACGCTCATCCGCGCGGGTGACGGCGTCGTCGGCCTGAGCAACGCGGGCAACCACGATCCGGCAGGCTTCGAGAATCCGGACACCTTCGACATCGAACGCGGCGCGCGGCATCACGTCGCCTTCGGATTCGGTGTGCACCAATGCCTCGGCCAGAACTTGGCGAGGTTGGAACTCCAGATCGTGTTCGATACGTTGTTCCGGCGAGTACCGGGCCTCCGGGTCGCCGTTCCGGTCGACGAACTGCCGTTCAAGCACGATTCGACGATCTACGGCCTCCACGCCCTCCCGGTCACCTGGTAGGAGGAGCCATGAAGATCATCGCGGACACCGGGAAATGCGTGGGTGCGGGCCAGTGCGTGCTCACCGACCCCGACCTGTTCGACCAGAGCGAGGACGACGGGACGGTCCTCCTGCTGAACGCCGAGCCCGAAGGCGAAGAGGCGGAAGAGAACGCCCGCACCGCCGTGCACATTTGCCCGGGCCAGGCCTTGTCGCTCGCGTAGGGAGTGGGGCGCGTGGGTCGTGGGGGGGTTGTGTTGGTTTTACAAAACAAAACACACAACAACCCCCCGAACCACACCCAAAGATAGAGAGCCCCCACCCACGACGGGAAAAAAAAAAAGAAAAAG
>NZ_JBHXIB010000062.1:38850-45835 GCF_042723975.1 Amycolatopsis sp. NPDC058340
CGTGAGTGGTAAGTGTCGTTAGAACGACACTCACCACTCACGACCACCTGTACCGACGCCTTACTTGACGGCGCCCATCGACAGGCCCCGCACCAGGTGGTTCTGCGCGATCCAGCCGACGATCATCACCGGCAGCGACGCGAGCAGCGCGGCGGCGGAAAGCTGCGCCCAGTACAGGCCCTCGCTGGTGATGAAGCCGACCAGGAACACCGGCACCGTCCCGGCCCGCGCGGCGGTGAGGTTGACCGAATAGAAGAACTCGGTCCACGAGAAGATCACGCAGATCAGCGCGGTCGCGGCCACCCCTGGCGCGACCACCGGCATGATGATCTTCCGCAGCAGGATCGGCAGGGTCGCCCCGTCGATCCGGCCCGCCTCGATCATCTCGTGCGGCACCTCCAGGAAGAACGACCGCATCATCCAGATCGCCAGCGGCAGGTTCATCGACGTGTACAGGATGATCAGCGCCCACACGTTGTCCAGCAGCTGGGTGTTCTGCGAGATCACGTAGAGCGGGATGATCGCCGCCACGATCGGCAGCATCTTCGTCGACAGGAAGAAGCCGAGCGCGTTGCTCGTCCCCTTCACCGGCGCCAGCGAGAGCGCGTAGGCCGCCGGGATTCCCAGCAGCAGCACGAAAAGCGTCGAAACGACGGTCACGAACGCCGAGTTCGACAGATACGGCAGGAAGCCGCGTTCGAGCACGCCCGCGAACTGGTCGAGGGTCGGGGTGAAGAACAGGCGCGGCGGATCGGTGTAGGCGTCGGCCTCCTGTTTGAACGCCGTGAGGATCATCCACAGCAGCGGGAACACGAACAGGATCGCGATCACCCAGGTCGCGACCGTCAGCGCGCCGGGGCCGAAACGGTTCTTCATTTCGCGCCTCCCTGTACCGAGAACGTGCGGAACATCAGCCGCAGCGCGAAGGTCGCGACGATCATCGTCAGGATCACGACGATCACGCCCATCGCGGACGACTGCCCGATGTCGAAACCTTGGAACGCCCGCTGGTAGATGTAGAACGGCAGGTTCGTGCTGGCCGTCCCCGGGCCGCCTTGGGTCATCAGGAAGATCGCGTCGAAGCTGTTCACGATGTAGATCGCGCCCAGCAGCGTCGCCAGTTGCAGGAAGCGGCTCAGATGCGGCAGCGTGATCGCGGTGAACGTCCGCCAGCGGCCGGCACCGTCGACCGACGCGGCCTCCAGCACGTCCTTCGGCTGGCTCTGCAGCCCGGCCAGGATCAGCAGCATCATGAACGGCGTCCACTGCCAGACGACCTGCGCCATCACGGCGGCCAGCGGGAACTCCGAGAGCCAGTCGACGTCCGTGCCGAACACGAAGTGCAGCAACCCGTACGTCGGGTCGAACATCGTCGTCTTCCACAGCAGCGCACCGGCCGCGGGCAGGATGAGGAACGGCGTGATCAGCAGGGTCCGGACCACGCCGCGGCCGAGGAACTTGCGGTCCAGCAGGATCGCGAGCCCCAGGCCGAGCAGCAGCGAGAAGAACACGCACACCACGGTGAGCACGACGGTGTTCAGCAGCGCCCCGAGGAACGTCGAGTCGGCGAAGACGTCGATGTAGTTCTGCAGCCCCACGAAATGCCTCGAACCCGGCCGCACCAGGTTCCACGACTGGAACGAGTAGAACACCGTCAGCACGAATGGCAACTGCGTCACGGCGACGACGAACAACAGCGCGGGCAGCAGCGGCAGCCGTCGTTTGAACGGTGTGTCGGTGCCGCGCTTCGGAGCCGCCTTCTTCGCATGGGCCGGCTCCGGACGGGCAGGAGCGGAGATCGTGGCCATCACTGCACCTCCTGATACGACTTGCCGACGGTCTGCGCGTACTCCTGCGACTGTTCGAGTGCTTCGTCCACGGTGATCTGGCCCGCGATCGCCGCCGAAAGCTGCTGGCTCACCCGCGTGCCGAGATCCTGGAACTCGGGGATGCCGACGAACTGGATCCCGGGATAGGGCACCGGATTCGCCATCGTCTTCCGCTGGTCGGCGTCCGCGATGCCGTCCAGCGTCGGCTGCGCGTAGGCCTTGGCGGCCTCGCGGTACTGCGGGATGTCGTAGGTCGACTTCCGCACGCCCGGCGGAACGCGGTTCCAGTCGCCGAACTCCTGGGCGACCCGCTGCACGTACGCCTTGTCGGTCATCCAGGCCATGAACTTGAAGGCGATGTCCTTGTGCTTCGCGACCTTCGGGATCGCCAGCGCCCAGGTGTAGAGCCAGCCGCTCGCCTGCGTCTTCTCCACCGGCGCCGGGGCGTAGCCGGACTTCCCGACGACCTTGCTGGCCGAAGGATCCTCGTTCGTGCCCGCCATGACCGTGGCGTCGTACCACATCGCGGCCTGGCCCTGGGTGTACCGCGTGCCGCATTCGGAGAAGCCCGCACTCGACGCGCCGACCTCGCCGTGGTTGCGCACGAGGTTCACGTAGAACTCGGCGGCCGCCTTGAACTCGGGGCTGGTCAGCTTCGCGTTCCAGTCCTTGTCGAACCACTGCGCGCCGAAGGTGTTCGCGACGGTGGTGAACGGCGCGAGGCTCTCGCCCCAGCCGGGTTTGCCGCGCAGGCAGATCCCGGCGATGCCCTTGGCCTTGTCGTCGAGTTTCGCGGCGTACTCGGCGATCTGGGTCCAGGTCGGCTTGGCGGGCATGGTGATCCCGGCCTGCTCGAACAGATCCTTGCGGTAGGCCAGGAACGACGACTCGCCGTAGAACGGCACCGCGTATAGGGATCCGTTGTGCGACAAGGATTCCTTGATACTCGGGATGAAGTCGTCCGCGTCGTAGCCGGGATTCGCCGCGATATGCGGATCGAGGTTTTCGAGCCAGCCGTTCGCGGCCCATTGCGGCGCCTCGTAGTTGCTGATCATGACGACGTCGAACTCGCCGCCTTCGGTGGCCGTCGACGCGGTGATCTTCGCGCGTGCCTGATTCTCCGGCAGCGACACGAATTTGAGGCTGACGCCGGGATTCGCCTTCTCGAACTCGCCGGAAAGCTCGATGGCGTCCTTCATCTGCGGGTTCGCGACGATCGCGACGACGAGCGTCCGGTCACCGGTCCCGAGCGCGCCCGCACCGGCGCATCCGGTGAGGGTCAGCAAGAGGACCGAAAGCAGAGCGGCTGCTTTACGCACCTTCGCCTCCCGGTATGACCTGCACCTTCAGACCGGCGCCGCTGCGCATGAGAGCGAGAGCGTCGGGGTACTGCTCCAGCGGGAGGGTGTCGGTGAGCAGCGCGGCGGTGTCGACGGCGCCGTCGGCGACCAGGTCGAGCGCGGCACCGAAGCTGTTCATGACGGCCATCGAGCCGACGACGGTGATCTCGTCGTTGTAGATCCGGAACGGCGAAAGCGCGACGCGCGCTTCGGCGGGCGCGACCCCGAAGACCAGCAGGCGGCCTCCGCGCTGAAGCGAGTCGAAAGCGGCTTCGATGGCCGGCGCGGCGCCGGTGCAGTCCGCGGCGGCGTCGAACTTCTCGTCGTCGAGGTCCTTCACGTCACCCGCGACGGCGGCCGCGCCGAGGTCCATGGCCCGGCCGAGCCGGGATGTGTTGCGGTCGACCACCGTGACCTGGGCACCCGCGCGCTGCAGCAGCTGCTGCATGATCAGCCCCATCGTGCCCGCGCCGACGACGAGGAACCGCTCCCCCGCCTCGACGCCGATCCGGCGCACGCCGTGGACCGCGCAGGAGACCGGTTCGACGAGGGCACCCTGTTCCCAGGTCATCGTGTCCGGCATGCGGTAGCAGTTCGCCGAAGGGACGGCGACGTATTCGGCGAAGGCGCCGTCGACGGTGTCGCCGGTCGCGTTCCAGTTCTCGCAGAGGTTGCCGCGGCCGGACCGGCAAGGCTTGCAGTAGCCGCAGAACAGCGACGGGTCGACGGCCACCCGGTCGCCGATCTTCCAGCCACCCGGCACGTCCGCGCCGAGTTCCACGATCTCGCCGGCGAATTCGTGGCCGGGGACGATCGGATAGGGCGTCGGCGGGAAATGCCCGTCGGCGATGTGGAGGTCGGTGCCGCAGATCCCGCAGGCACCCACCTTGACGACGACCTGGCGATCCCCCGGTTTCGGATCGGGTACCTCGCCGACCCTGATCTCCCCGGGCTTGTCCACGATCGCGGCACGCATGCCAGCTCCTCTTCTCTCCGCTCAAATGAGCGGGCTTGGCTTATGCTTCGGACTGCATGTCCAGGCATGGTGAGCTTTTCCCAGTTGTTACGTCAACCTTTCGGTCGGATTTCGCGGTATAGTGCTCATATGAGCGGGAAGAAACAGCGTCCCGGCCTGGTGGAGTCGTTACGCCTGGCCGCGGTGGCCCGGCGCTTCTACGAACAGGGCGCCTCGAAACTCGAGATCGCCGAGGAGTTCGGGATCAGCCGGTTCAAAGTCGCGCGAATGCTGGACACGGCCAGGGAAAGCGGCATCGTCACGGTCGAGTTCCGGCTGCCCGCGCCGGTCGATCTCGTGCTGTCCGAGGAGATCCGCGCCGCGTACCGGCTGGACCGGGTCCTCGTGCTCGAACGAGCGCCGGTGCCGGAATCCCGCGAGGTCGCCCGCCGCAAGATCGGCACGCTCGCCGCCCGGCTCCTGGCCGAAATCGTCACTCCCGGCGATGTTCTCGGCCTGTCGTGGGCACGTTCGGTGAACGCGATGACCGACGCGATCGAGTCGCTGCCGAAATGCCCGATCGTGCAACTGTGCGGCGTGCAGGCGGGGATGGACATGCGCGACCGGTCGGTGGAGACGGTCAGCCGCGTCGCCTCCGTCTCGGGTGGAGCGTCGTACCCGATCTTCGGCCCGCTCGTCCTCCCCGACCGCCGCACCACCGAGACGTTGCGCAGGCAGCCGGGGATCGCGGAGACCTTCGGGCAGTTCAAGAACCTGACCAAGGCGGTCGTCAGCATCGGCGCGTGGAAACCCGAAGAGTCGACGGTGTACGACGCGCTCGACGAGGCCGAGCGGAGCGCGATCGCGAAACGCGGCGCCAAGGCCGAGGTCTCGGCGCGCCTGTTCGACGCCGACGGGAACCCGATGTCCACCGGCCTCGCCCACCACGTGCTGGCCATCAGCGCCGAGGAGCTCCTGGCGGTCCCCGAAGTGATCGCGCTGGGCTACACGGAACCGAAGGCCGAAGCGATAGACGCCGTCCTGCGCTCCGGCATGGTCTCGACGCTGATCACCGACACCGCCGCGGCCGTCCCCCTGCTCCGGCTGGCCGAGGCCCGCCCTCCCGCCTAGCCACCTCGTGAGTGGTAAGGACGGTTCTAACCGTCCTTACCACTCACGAGACCCAGAGCCTCGTCCTGCGCCGCCATCACCTCGTCGCCATGCCTGAACGCCCATTCCCCGAACGCTTCGATGGGCGCCAGCAACGTGGTCCCGAGCTCCGTCAGCGAATACTCGACCTTCGCCGTCCGACCGCAGTCGCGCCGGTGGACGAGACCGTTGAACTCCAGCCGCCGGACCGTCTCCGTGAGCACCTTCGTGCTGATCCCGCCCAGCTGTCGCCGCAACTCGGCCGGGCGCAGCGGCCCCTCGCGCAAGGCCCACAGCACGACCGGGTTCCACGTGTTCGCCATCAGGTCGAAGGCCAGCCGGGCACGGCAATCGGCGAGGAAGACGTCGTTCATCGGACCTCCGGTAACCATTCGGTACCCGCGCTGCTTTCTACGGTCGGTGCTGTCACTCGATCTTAGGGAGCAGCACATGCGTATCGGTATTTTCGGCGCCGGCGGGATGGCGGAGGCGCTCGGCGGCCAGTGGGCCGGGGCCGGGCACGAGGTGATGGTCGCCGCCCGCGACCTGGCCAAGGCCGCCACGATCTCGCCGCGCGTGGGGACCTGGGAGGAGACCGCGCGCGCCAGTGACGTGATCCTGCTCGCCGTTCCCGCCGCGTCGGTACTGGAAGTCCTTGCCGCGGCGGGGAATCTCGACGGGAAGGTCCTGATCGACTGCACCAACGCGGTCGGGCAAGGGGCCGTGCTCACGGTGCCCGATCAGGCCGCCCGCATCGCCGCCGCCGCGCCCGGCGCGCACGTGGTCAAGGCGTTCAACCTGTGCCACGTGGACGTCTGGCGGATGACCCCGCCGGTGTTCGGCGGCCGTCCGCTCGCGGTGCCGATCTGCGGCGACAAGGTCGGCGAAGTGAGCGAACTGGTCCGCGACCTCGGGTGCACACCGCTGGTCGCGGGCGGGCTCGACCGGGCCGCGCTCATGGAGGCGACGATGGCGTTCATGGTCGGGCTGTGGTTCGACGGCCACGACGCCCAGGCCTGCTTCCCTCCCCTGCCGGTGTGATTTCAGGGTCGTCCCCGATGCGCCGGGCCGGTCGCCCAGGCGACCGTGTCCGGCATGGGGACGAAGACCTGGCGACAACTGACCGTGTGGCTGCACGTCGTCACTTCGGTCGGCTGGATGAGGCAGGCCCTGGCGCTGTTCACCCTCCTGGTGATCGGCCGCACGAGTGAGGACAGCGAGATCCGCGTCGCCGCGACGTCGATGGCGCACGAGATCGACACGTTCCTGCTGGCGCCGCTCGCCAACGCGTCGGCGTTCACCGGTTCATGCTCGCCGCGGCGATGGCGTGGGGATTCGCCCGGCACTGGTGGGTACTGGCGAAGTTCGCGATCACGCTCGTCCAGCTCTACGCCGGGATCTTCCTGCTGTCGGGCGCTTTACGGGATTCCGTCGGCAGTGAGCCACCGCCGGTGGCGCTGACCGCCGGGACGGCGCTGATGGCGAGCGCTTTGGCGTTCCAGGCCTGGCTTTCGGTGGCGAAGCCATGGGGCAAGGTCCGCTCGGGCGCGAAGCTGCCGACCGCGCCGACGTGGGTGTTCGCCGCCGCGGTCCTCGCTCCGCTCACCGACATCACGGTGGGCCTGCTCCTGGGGGCCTCGTGGGTTTGGATGGTCGGTTTGTAGAGCCGTTCCCACACACATGGCCCGCCAGACGGGGGTCCCCCCAGGAGA
>NZ_JBHXIB010000063.1:0-43923 GCF_042723975.1 Amycolatopsis sp. NPDC058340
GGGTGTCCCGCGTTTTGTCCCGCGTTATTCCCCGCGGCCCCCGCGTGACGCTAAACCCACTTTCCCCACATCAGATGTCCCAAAAGTGGCTTTCGCGACGCGTCGCCTCACCCCTTCCGGCGCCGCCGGTAGTCGGCCAGCGCCCGGTCCACCAGCCGTCCGGCCGCGCCTGTGTACCCCTCAGGATCGAGAAGGGCGGGCAGGTCCTCGCCGTCGAACCGGGCGGCGAGGACCTGGTCGGCCAGTAGTGTCTCGCGGAGGGAACGGCCCGTGCGCGCGGCTTCAGCCGACACCTCGGTCATCAAGGCCTTCGCCGCGACCCGGCCCAGCGACGGCGACAGGACGGCGGCGAGCCGCTCGGTCAGGATCAGGCCGCCGGTGCGGTCCAGGTTCTCCCGCATCCGATCCGGATGTACCACCAGCCCCGCCACCAGTTCGGCCGCGGTGGCGGCGGCGCCACCGGTCAGCCGGAGACAGTCCCGCAACGGCAGCCATTCGGCGTGCCACGGGCCGCCGGGCCGCTCGTCCTCGGCGAGCATCGCCTGCGTGAGGATCAGGGCGAACGCGGGCACCTGGAGCGCGGCCGTGCGGATCAGCGTGGCCAGCACCGGGTTTCGCTTGTGCGGCATCGCCGAAGACACTCCCCGCGCGGCACCCGACGGCTCGGAGACCTCGCCGATTTCCGTGCGGGACAGCGTCTGGACGTCGATGGCCAGCTTGCCGAGCGCCCCGGAGACCACCGAAAGCGCCGAGCCGAGTTCGGCCGGCGGGACGCGGGCGGTGTGCCACGGCAGCACCGGCGTGGCGAGCCCCAGCGCGCGGGCGAATCCGGCGAGGAGCTCGTCGGGATACCGTTCGCCGAACAGGGGGCGGGCGTACTCGACGTAACCGGCGAGCGTGCCCGCCGCGCCGCCGAGCTGGACGGGGAGCATGGCCCGTACCCGGCGAAGCCCGTCTTCGGCCGCCAGGATCGAATGGAGCCATCCGGCCGCCTTCAGCCCGAACGTCACCGGCACCGCCTGCAGGGCGAGTGTGCGGCCCGGCATGACGAGGTCGCGGTGCTCTTCCGCGAGCCTGGCGAGTCCTTCGGCCACCCGCTCCAGATCGGCCAGGATCAGCCCGGTCGCCCGGTGCGCGACCAGCATCGCCGCGCTGTCGGCGATGTCCTGGCTGGTCGAGCCGCGATGGACGTACTCCGCGGTTTCCGGATCGGCCAGCGCGGTCAGGTCGGCGACCAGCGCGACCACCGGGTTCGCGGATTCGCGGCTCCGCCTCGCCAGGCTCACCAGGTCGACGGCCTTCGCCCGTGCGATCGCGCCGATCCGTTCGGCGGCTTCCGCGGGGATGACGCCGAGTTCGGCCTGGGCACGGGCCAGACCCGCCTCCGCGTCGAGGAGGGCCTGGAGCCACGCCTCGTCGGACGTGGCCGCTTCGACCGATGTCCCGGCGCGGACGGGGGAAAGCAGCCCGGAATCCGAGTCGTTCATGTCCCTCCCGTCACGGTGGCGAAGATCCGGTCGGCGCGGTCGAGATGGTTGCCCCGCCAGGCCACGTGCTGGTCGGGACGGATCAGCACCAGATCCTTTTCGTAGAGGTCTCGCGCCAGCGGATCGGCCAGGTCGAGCACCTTCAGCGGGACGTTGCGCCGCGCCGCCTCGGTGCGCAGGCCGGCGGCGGGCGGCGCGTCCGGTCCCAGGCGGAGCAGCGTGAATCCGACGCCGAAGTGGTCGAAGAGCGAGCTGCCCGCCGCGCGGGTGTCGTCCAGCCACAGATGCGGCGCCCGGCCGCCCGGCACGCTGGTCGGGGTGTAGGTGTCGAACGCGTCCGCGGGCGGTGCGTCCGCGGACGCGACGATCGGGGAGCCGTCGTACCGCGCACCGAGCTGGATCCCGAGGGTGTCGAGCGTCCGGTCGCCGTAGTCCGCCAGCAGCCGCCCGAGCCGGCGGCGTTCGGCACGGCCTTCTTCGGTGTCCTGTTCGATGGAGGGGGATCGCGCGACGTTCGCCAGGCCGAGGTTGAGTTCCCGGGCCGCGCCGGTGTTGCGGATCGCGATCGGCCGACGCTCGTGGTGGTAGGAGGCGAGCAGGCCCGGTCCGGCCCAGCCCTGCACCGCCGCGGCCAGCTTCCAGGCCAGGTTCGCCGCGTCGTCCAGTCCGGTGTTCATCCCGAAACCGCCGTTCGGCGTGAACAGATGCGCCGCGTCCCCGGCCAGGAACACCCGGTCCGTGCCGAAATCGTCCGCGACCAGCGCCATCCCCGACGTCCACGGTCGCCTGCCCAGCACGGTGACCGGGATCGGCGCGCCCGCCGCCCGTCGCACGAGGGAGACGAGCTCGCCGTCGGGCGCCGAGTCCGGATCGGCGGAGCTGGTGAGCAGGAAGAACTCGTCCTTGCCGTTGAGCGCGATGAGGTTCAGCACCAGATCGGAGTTCACCGCCCAGTGGCTCCACGCCCCGCCGTCGACGAGGAAATCCCGGTACAGCGTGGGAACGCGCAGATGCGCCGCGACCGTGCGGCCGCCGAGGATCTCCTGCTCGACCCCGCCCTCCCCGGCGTACCGGGAGCCGAGATGAGGCCGGACGACACCGCGGGCGCCGTCACAGCCGGCCAGGTAACCCGCGCGCCAGGCCCGGATCCGGCCGTCCGAGTCCTCGGCCCGGACGTCGACGCCGTCCGCGTCGGCGGCGATCCCGGTCACCCGCCAGCCGAACCGCAGGTCGATGCGGGCCCGGCCGCGGGCCCGGCGATACAGCAATCGTTCGACGTACATCTGGTTGGCGCGGTGCATCGGCTCGGGCACCTGCGCCGTGCGCGGACCCGAAGCGACTTCACGCAGCAGGTCCCGCACGGCGGGGCGTCGATTGCGGGCGAGCCGGAACCCGTTGTAGCGGGTGTAGAACGCGATGTCCGTGGAATGGTCCCAAGGCAGGCCGAGTTCGCGGACCTCGCCCGCCAGCCCGAGCCGCCGATAGTGTTCCATGCTGCGGGCGCCGTGCGTGCTCCCTCGCGGCTGGTCCGAAGTGGACTCGGCGAGGTCGAACACCACCGACGGGACACCGTGGCGGTCGAGGAACAGGGCGAGCAGGAGGCCC
Organism: Amycolatopsis sp. NPDC058340; assembly: GCF_042723975.1. Classification (NCBI taxonomy): domain Bacteria; kingdom Bacillati; phylum Actinomycetota; class Actinomycetes; order Pseudonocardiales; family Pseudonocardiaceae; genus Amycolatopsis; species Amycolatopsis sp. NPDC058340. The sequence goes on from NZ_JBHXIB010000063.1 coordinate 3,093, forward strand.
ACCGGTCCACCGCCCACGATGGCGACCGGAGTCCTCGCCGGTGCGTTCATGACCGTCACCCTCCTAGATCGTCTTGACGAACCCGGAATCCACCGCGAACTCCGCGCCGGTGGTGTTGGCCGAAAGCGGCGACGCCAGCAGCGCGACGACGGCGGCGACCTCCCGCGGGTCGGCGATCCGGCCGGTGGCCAGCCCCATCATCGCCGGGACCACCTCGGTCATCACGGTTTCGGGGTCCTTGCCGGTCTTGGCCGCGAACAGGTCCGCGACGCCGCCTTCCTCGGTCCACCACGCGGTGCGGACCGGGCCGGGCGAGACCACGTTCACCCTGATGCCCTGCGGGCCGAATTCGTCCGACAGCACCTTGCTCACGTTGTTCAAGCCCGCCTTGGCCGCGCCGTAGTCGACGTTGATCGGGGAGGGCTGCCGCGCGTTGCACGAGGAGATGTTGACGATCGACCCGCCGCCGCGCTCGATCATCAGCGGCAGCGCGGCCCGGATGGCGCGCACGGCGGAGAACAGGTTGAACTCGAACATCTTCCCCCATTCCTCGTCCGTCGCGTCCAGGAAGGAGTCGCGCGGCAGGGTCACCCCCGGCGGCGGCCCGCCCGCGTTGTTCACCAGGATGTCGAGACCGCCGTAGAGGTCCGCGGCCCGCGCCACCACCTCAGCCGGCGCTCCGGGATCCATCAGGTCGGCGGCGACGTGCGTCAGGCCGGCGCCGGCGAGCAGGTCGAGTTCCGGGCTGCTCTTGCGGGACACGGCGACGACCCGTGCGCCCTCCTCGTGCAGTGTCCGGGCGATCGCGAGCCCGATTCCCTTGGAGGCGCCGGTGACCACCGCGATGCGGCCGGTCAGCTGTAGATCCATGATTCTCCTGATTCCTTCGGTCGGGATGGTGCGGGGCAAGCGATCGCGAGAGCGGCCCTGGCGACCGCGTCCGCGTCGGTCAAGATGACCGAGTTGACGCCGGGACGGATTCCCGCGGCGGTCACCCAGTGCACGGTCTCGGTGGGCACGCCGAAGGCGAACCGGCGAGGGTGCGGCCTGCCGCCGAGATCCACCGGGCGATACGGACGGCGGGTGACGGCGAGGCCGCCGGTCGGATACGAACCGCCCCGGGCGATCGGGATCCGGTGGAGCCGGCATTCGCCGCGTGCCAGCAGATTCCGCAGCAACAGGTCCTGGGTCCGCCGGAGATCGGCGTCGGGAAGCCGGGCTTCGATCAGGGTGGTCGCGGCTTCGGTGGTGTCGGGCAGCCGCGCCGAGTGCGCGAGGAACCGGCGCGCGTCCGGCGAGGCCCGCACGCACAGCCGCGGGCCGAGGACGCTCAGCACACCGCTGTCGATCAGGGCCGCCATCTCCTCGATCCGCCGCACGGGCGGGCCGATCGAGAGGAACGCGTTCAGCGGCGTGTACCAGCCCTGGAGATCGTCGCGGTAGGAGTCGCCGGAGAGACCGCCGTGATCGACCACGAGCCGGATCTCGTTGCGCAGGTCCCGAAGTACGTCGAGCGCGGCCTTGAGCGGGCTGTGCACATTGCCCCGTCTCGCTTCCGCGATGTCTTCGTCCAAATAGGACCGGAGCCAGCCGCGGAACCGGCCGGTGCCGGTGAGGGCGTCCGCCGGGATCGGTTGCGCCACACGGCGCCAATCCCAGCGTGTCCCGATGCCGAATTCGGCCAGCACCCGTTCTTCCGCGGGCGACGGCTCCGGCGCCAGTGGATCCGATGGGGTCGGCGACCCGTCTCCCGCCGCCGCGACGAAGGCGCGGGTGAACTCCCGCGCCCTCTCCGGCGTTCCACGGTCACGCACCAGCGTGCCGTAGAACACCGCGCGGACCTCGCGATCGATCAGCGGCCAGACGTCGGCCCGGAAGTCGGCCGGCTCCGCGCGTCCGCGCAGCCGCTCGATCACCTCCGGGGTGAGGAACAACGGCTCGTGCCTGCCGAAGGCGCCTTTCTGGTTCTCGCCGCGCGCGTGGTACGGAACGCCGCGCCGGGATCCGGTGACGATCCGGGGCTCGCGGCCGGACGGCCGGTAGACCAGACCCTCGCCGGTGCGGACGAAACGACCGCCCCGGCCTTCGGTCAGCAGCGCCAGGTAGTCGAAGAAGGCCAGTCCCATTCCTCTGAGGACGGTCGGCTCGCCCGGCCCGATCCCGTCGAGTTCGGCGCCCGCCGGGTTGCGGGGAGCGAGATATCGCAGGCCGTGCTTCCGGGCGAACCGCGCCATGGCGGCCTCTTCGCGGGTGGGGAGCGTGTCCAGATGGCCCTGTGTGAGCACCACGACGTCCTGTCCGTCGAGCACGGTGCCGCCGGACAGCCAGACGCGCTGCGAACCGTCCTCGGCGTCCCGCAGGTCGACGGCCTTCTCCGCGCACAGCACGATCCGCACGGCGGCGGGAGCGGTCCTGATGATCCGCCGCAGTGTCCAGTACAGGTACGACCCGTAGAACGCCCGCGACGGATAGGAATCCGGCCCCAGCGTCCCGGCCTCCGCGCGCACCGTGTCCGGGATCTCGTCGGACGACGGTGCCTCCGCGATCGACTTCGCCCATTCGTACAGGCTCGGCCCGTCCCGCACCGGGCCCGCCGCCTCCACGGTGTCGTCGAGGAACATGGTGATCTGGGCGGCGACGGTGTTCATCAGCAGTTTCGGGTCCTGGCGACGGTGCCACACCAGCCCGCCGTCGTGCACATGGGAGTCGAGGACGGTCACCACGAGTTCGCGGCCGTCGGGAACCTTGGCGGAAGCGTTCGCGCACAACCGTTCCAGTACCGAAAGGCCGCGGGGGCCGAGGCCGATGATGCAGATCTCCACGACGACGTCACCGCGACCGGTCGGACCGGGTCGGCGCCGCGACCAGCAGGGTGGTCTCCAGTGCCAGCGGATGCGCGGACTCCAGGCGCAGCCCCGCACCGTCCAGAATGGACTCGTAGCTCGCCAGGGTCCGCTCGCGGCCGCCCGCCATCATCAGCAGGTGCAGATCCCACAACAGCGGCAGCACCTCGGTCCCGGAATCGGGAATGACCCGCTCCAGGATCAGCACGCGCGCGGAATCGTCCGCCATGGCACGGCGGCAGTGCGTCAGCAGCGTGATGCACTCGCTGTCGTCCCAGTCCTGCAGGATCCGGGACAGCAGGTAGAAATCGATGTCCTTCGGCACACCTTCGAAGATGTCGCCGACCACCACTTCGCAGCGATCGGCGCAGCCGCGCGCGACGAGCTGGTTCCTGGCCACCGGCAGCATGTGCTCCTTGTCCACGAGCACGCCGCGCAGATGCGGATGGGCCTGGAGCACGGTGGACATCAGGTTCCCGCTGCCGCCGCCGAGATCCGCGATCGTCTTCCCCCGCGTGAAGTCGAACGCGGCGGGGACGTCGGCGAAGAAGGTGCTCCCGGCGTTCATGGCATCGAGGAACCGCTGCCCGGCCCCTGGCACCTCCGCGAGGTACTCGTGGAGGGTGCGGTCGAAAGCGTGCTCGAAGCCGGAACGCCCGGTCCGCACGGCGGTGACGACCGAACCCCAGGCCTGGTGGAACTCCTCGCCGTAGAGACGGCACATCTCGCGCATCGACGTCGCGGTGCCCGTGCGCAGCAGCTGCGAGATCGGCGTCAGGCGGTAGCCGGTCCGGTCGTCGCCGTCGAACACGCCGATCGCGACGAGCAGCCGCATCAGCCTGAGCACGCCGTCGGGATCGGCCTGCGCGCGGGCGGCGAGGGAAGCACTGGTGACGTGTCCTTCGGCGAGGTGATCGGGCAGGCCGAGCGCGACCGCCGCGTGGAGCGCCTGGGCACGCCAGGTCCCGGTGACGATGTCGACCACGGCCCGCGCGGCCGTCTCGTCCGTCCCGTTCCCGGTGCGCACTTCCGGGTCGATCGCGGTCATCCGTGCCATCCCTTCGGTTCGGCGCCGTTCGCCGCGCCGGTGAGCAGCTCCCGATGTCTTTCCCGGAGCTCACGTTTGAGGACCTTCCCGGTGACGCCCACCGGCAGTTCGCTCCGTGAGCAGGCCACGACCACGGCGGCCAGCGTCGTGAGTCCCGCCCGCGCGAGCGCGAGGTTGCACGACGCGCGGATCTCCTCGGCGTCCGGCACTTCGCCGTGCCCGAACAGCACCACGGCGGCGGGCACGGACCGGCCCGGTGCGGCGGGATCGGCAACCGCGATCACGGCGGCGTCGAGGGCCTTCGTCTCGTTGAGCACGACCTCTTCCAGCGGCAGGCTGTACACCGGGCCGCCGGCGGTCTCGATGACGTCCGGCGTCCGGTCGAGGTGGTACCAGATCCCGCTCTCGTCCTGGCGCACGACGTCGCCGGTGAGGAAGAAACCGCCGCTGCGGGCCAGGTGGTTCAGCGTCTCGTCGTTGACGTAGCCCGGGGTGACGCTCGGCGTGCGCACCCCCAGCAGCCCGGCCTCGCCCGGCGGCAGGACCCGGCCCTCGTCGTCGAGGGCGGCGGCCTCGCGGACCACGCGCACCGGCTTGCCGATCGCCCGCGCGTAAGTGGTGGAGCCTGCGGTGTAGGCGTGTTTGAACAGCACCATGCCCATTTCGGACGAACCGAGACCGTCCACATAGGTCGATCCGCCGCGCCCGAGCGCCACCAGCGGACGGATGTGCCGTTCGTGGGACGCGTCGCCCATGCCCATCCAGGTGTGCACGGCGTCCGCCGCTTCCGTTGTCAGTGAAGAGATCGGCAGTTCCGCGAGCGCGCCGGGGAAGCCGAGCACGAGCGTGGGCCGGAACGCGTTCATCGCCTCGGCGACCGCTTCGCCCGATGTCCCGTCGGCCAGCATGGCCGGCATCCCGAGCATCAGGGCGAGGCTGAGGTAGCTGATCCCGGAGGAATGGCTGTGCGGCAGCGCGGTGAGCATCCGGTCCGTCCGCAGGGACGGGAACTTCCAGAGCCGTTCCCGTTTGCCGACGGAGAACGTGCGGTGCGCGAAGGCCGTCGGCTTCGGCACCCCGGTGGTGCCGGAGGAGTGGGAGATCAGCACCAGGTCGTCGTCGGTGTGCCGGTGGGTATCCGGCACCGGGGGAGACGGGCCGTCCCAGGGCACGTCGACCGTCTTCTCGTCGACGTACCTCCTTCCGGACCCGGCGGGCACCTCGATGTCGGTGACCACCAAAGCGGTTTCCGTGCGGTCGAAGTAGTGCGCGGCCACGTCCGGGGGCAGCCGCGGATTGGTCAGCGTGGTGACCCCGCCGAGCGTGGTGATCGCGATGTGGTGCACGAACCCGGCGAGCCCGTCACGCAGGTGGACACCGACCCGTGTCCCCGGCTTTACGCCCTCCTGCGCGTACCAGTGCGCGCGGCGCAGTACGTCGTCGCGCAGCTCGGCGAGGGAGCGTCCGGTCACCGCGCCGTCCTCGATCCGGAACAACAGTGGCCGGTCGGGGTCACGGGCGATTTCGCAGACGTGCCAGAAGAAATTCCCCGCGCCGAGCTCGCGCCGGGTCGACAGTTTCAGCCGGTCGGCGACGGACCGGTGCGTGCCAAGCAGATACACGATGCCCTCCGGCTCAAGACGTGCGGCCGAGGCCGCGCATGACGTGTTTCAGCTCGTCGAAGGAATCGAGGTCCGGCACCGTCCAGCCGTCGAGGTCGTACTCGCGCAGGCACTGGTCGGCGAAGCCCTTGTACCCGTCGACCTGACCGCTTTCGGTCTGCGCCGCGAGGATCTCGGTGCGGATCGACTCGTGGTTCCCGGAGGAGTTGCGTTCGTACAGTTCGTGCCTGCTGCCGAACTCGGTGCCGATGGCGTCCCACAACAGCTTCATCAGCTTCACCCGGCTCACCGCGTCGTGCCCGTTGGAACCGCGGACGTACTTGTCGAGGTAAGGCCGGATCGCGGGGTTCTTGAAGTCGTCCGCGCTCGAGTTCACGTAGATGAGGCCGCTGGCGACGTCCTGCTCGATGATCTCCTTGATCCGCGGGTAGCCGAGCGTCATGAACCAGCGGTACGCGAGGCCGTAGTCCTTGCGCGGCAGCAGCGAGCCGTCCCGCCATTCCCGGGGATTCCTTGCCATCGCCTCGCTGAGCGCCCAGAACAGGTTTCGCCAGGCCAGCACCTCGCCGGCCCGCGCCTGCACACCGCGGAAGTCCTTCGTCCCGGTCATCTCGATCGCCTTGAGCAGGAGACCCGCGATGAAGTCGATCTTCACCGCCAGCCGGATGCAGCTCTGGAAGGTCAGCCGTTCCAGGGAACCGGACTCGGCGACGAATTCGTTCACCTTGGCGGAATCGCCGTAGATGAAGACGTTCTCCCAGGGGATGAGCACCTTGTCCATCACGAAGATCGTGTCGTTCTCGTCGAACCGGCTGGACAGGGGATGGTCGTAGGGGCTGCCCATCACCGCGGCGGTGGCCGCGTAGGACGGGCGGCAGATGAGCTTGAGCCCTGGTGCGGTCATCGGCAGCGTCGCGATCAGCGCGAACTCGCGTTCCTTGATGGGCATGCCGTAATGCGAGATGAAGTTCAGGTTGGTGATCGCGGAGCCGGTGGCGACGACCTTCGCCCCGCTGACGATCAGGCCGCTGTCGGTTTCCTTCTCCACGTGGACGAAGACGTCCTTCACCGCTTCGGACGGCAGGTGCCGGTCGACCGGCGGGTGCACGATCGCGTGGTCCCAGAAGAGCACCTTCTCCTGTGACTCGCGGTACCAGCGGCGCGCGTTGTCCTGGAACGGCGAGTAGAAGTCCGCGTTGGCGCCGAGCGTTCCGAGGAAGCTGGCCTTGTAGTCGGGGCTCCGGCCCATCCAGCCGTAGGTGAGCCGCGCCCATTCGGCGATGGCCTCGCGATCGTCGAGGAGGTCCTGCGGGCTGCGCGGGGTGCGGAAGAAGCTGTGCGTGTAACCGCCGCTCCCGGTGTCGGTGGCGGTCGTGAGCACGTCGTGTTTGGCCGGATCGTGCAGCGCGTCGTAGAGCCGCGCGGTCATCAGGGCGGAGTTGCGGAACGCCGGATGCTTCGTGACGTCGGCGACACGGTCGCCGTAGAGGTAGATCTCCCGGTCGTCGCGCAGGCTTTCCAGGTATTCTTTCCCGTTCATCGGCCGGGAAGCCGGGGTCCGGCCGTTCGCCGAAGCGGTGGTTTCCTGCTGGAGTGTCATCGAAGGATTCCTGTCCCGTCGGTGGTGGGGGCGAGCGCTTCGGTGGCGGTTCGGCGCAGTTCGTGGAAGGCGCCTCGGTGGAAGACGAGCGGGGGACCGCCCCGGATCTCGAAGTTCCGCACTTCGCCGAGGTAGATCACGTGGTCGCCGCCGTCGTAGGAGGCCCACGGCACGCAGCTCAGATACGCGGCGCAGCCGGCGAGCCGGACGGAATGCGGGAACACGTCCCAGCGGATTTCCGGTGCCGGATCCGTGCCGCGGCCCGCGAAATGCCGGGCTATTCCTTGCTGCCATGTCGAAAGGATGTTGATTTCGAAAGCGGCGCCGTCGAGCCGCGCGCACAATCTGCTGCGCCGGTCCAGTGAGACCATCACGAGCGGCGGATCGAGCGAAATCGACGCGAAAGCGTTCACCGTCGCGCCGTGGACGGCGCCTTCATGGCGAACGGTGACCACGGTGACGCCGGTGGCGAACTGGGCGAGACAGTTCCGGAGCGCCTGGTTCACCGCCCACTTCCGATTCGCCGGGGAAAGGGCGGGTGGGGTTCTTGGCCGGACACCGTATCTCCCTCCGTGACCGAACTCGTACACGTCCCATGCTCACGAGGTCCGATGAAAAATCGAGCAAGGTCCGCTATAGCCATGCCCGTGATTCCTGGTATCCGGTTGGCTAGCCCGCCGATTACTAGGAATGACAGAGCACTATCTGCCGGACGCCAGTCCTGCGAGGCTGGCTGAATCCCCGGATCGGAAAGCGCCGATCCGGTTTGTCGCCCAGTCACGACCCAAGGAGCGTTCTGGTGGCCAACCAAGTGCCGCGCGTCGAGGAACCGGCTGCCGGTTTCACCCCACGACTGTGGTGGACCCTGATCCTGCTGGCGGCGGCGGTGGCGCTCGATGTCGGCAGCGTGGCCGTGGTCAATCCGGCGCTGCCCGACATCGGGCGGGATCTGGAGATGGACGACGCGCTGCTCCAGTGGACGATGACCGGCTACGGGATCACGTTCGCGGGCTGCCTGCTGTTCGGCGGCAGGCTGGCCGACGTGTTCAGCAGGCGGCTGGTGCTGGCGGTGGGGATCGCCGTCTTCGCCGCGGGCGCGCTCGCCCCGGTCGTCGTGCCCACCGCCGAGGTGCTGATCGCCGCCAGGGCGGCGCAGGGGATCGGCGCGGCCCTGTCCGTTCCGGCGGCGATGGCATTGCTGTTCCAGGTCTTCCCGCCGGGACGGCTGCGCAACCGCGCGCTGGGGATCTACACCGCGGTGGGCGCGGCGAGCTTCGGCGTCGGCCTGGTCCTCGGCGGTGTGCTCACCAGCGCGTTCGGCTGGCACGCGGTGTTCGCCTTCAGCGCCGTGACGAGCGTGCTGGTGCTGCTCGGCATCCGGCCGCTCCTGCCGAGTTCCGTCGGCGAGCGACGGCCGATCGACCTGCCCGGCGCGGCGATGGTCACCGCCGGCCTGCTGGCCGGTATCTTCGCGGTGACCAGGGCGGGCGAAGTGGGCCTGTCGGACACCGGCACGATCGTGTCGGCGCTGCTCGCGCTCCTGCTGCTCGCCGGGTTCGTGGCCTGGGAACGCCGGGCATCCGAGCCGCTGTTCTCGGTCGGCATCCTGCGGTCGCGGCCGGTCCGGGCGGCGACCCTCGCCGGTGGCCTGTTCTTCTTCGCGCTCAACGGGGTCTTGTTCTTCGCGCCGCTCTACATGCAGGGCATGCTCGGCTACACGCCCCTGCAGTCGGGGCTGGCGGTGCTTCCGATGAGCCTGCTCGTCGCCGTGTTCTCGAACGTGGCCGGCCGTCTGCTGACGCGATTCGGTCAGCGACGGATCCTCGTCGCCGGCCTCCTCCTGCTCGCGGTGGGTGTCGTGCTCTGGGTCCGCACACCGCTGGACGGCGACTACCTGACCGACATCCTGCCGGGGGTCGCGGTGATGGCCATCGGACAGGGCCTGGCCTACACCGCGCTCACCGCCGCCTCGCTCACCGGCGTGCCCGGTGAGCGGCACGGTGTCGCCGGCGCGTTCAACATCACCGCCCAGCAGGTCGGTTCGAGCGTCGGCATCGCCGCGCTCGTGGCGTTCGCTTCGGCGCTTTCCGGATCGGGGGAGCAGGCCGATCGCCTGTCCACCTATCACGCGGTCTACCTGGTGATCGGCTGTGTCGTCGTCGTGGGCGCACTGGTCACCGCCGCCTTGTTCGGCCGTCGTGCCGACGATCGGGTGACGGAGGTGGGCACCCCGGTCACCGGATGAGGATCACTTGTCAGCGCAGTGGATCGAAGGGAGTCGAGTCACCGTGAGGATCGCTTTGCTGGGCCCGCTCGAGGTGCTGTACGACGGGAGGCCGCTCGCGCCCTCGGCGCCGAAGCAGCGAACGCTGCTGGCGCTCCTGCTGCTCAACGCCAACCACGAGGTGAGCGTCGTCCAGTGCGCCAAGGAGCTCGGGGACGGCGCGTCGAGGAACTGTTCGGTGTCGACCGTGCACACACATATCCTGCAGCTGCGCAAGGCGCTCGGTCCCGCGGCGAAACGTCTGCGCACCACCGGGGCCGGGCCCGACGCGGGCTATCTGTTCACCACCGAACCGGGGGAACTCGACCTCGACCGGTTCGACCGGCTCGTCGGCACCGCGCGGATCCGGCGTGCCGACGGGAATCTCGGTGACGCGGCCAGGCTGATCACCGAAGCGCTGAACCTGTGGCGCACCGAGGCACTCGTCGACGTCAAGATCGGGCCGGGGGCCCAGCGGACGCTCGTCGGGCTTCGGGCCAAGCGGATGGAGGCCGTCGTCCTCTGCGCCGACCTCGCCCTCCGGCTCGGTCAGCACCGCCAGGTGCTGGGCAAGCTCACCGCGCTGGTGCACCGGCACCCGGCGGACGAACAGCTGACCGCGCAGCTGATGACGGCGCTCTACCGCAGCGGCAGACAGGCCGACGCGCTGGCGGTGTACCAACGGTTCCTGACCGCCGCCGAGACGGGTTCCCGTGCGCTGAGCGAACTCCAGACCGCCATCCTGCTGGCCGACCCGGTGCTGGAAGGGCCCGCGCTGACCCCTTCCGGTCTCGGCGCGGACCTCATCTCCGCGCGCTAGCCGCGACGGCCGGCGGGCGGTCCGGATCCCGCCGGTCGTCGCCCGCGCGGCCCAGTAGCTGCAACGAGCCGGTGACCGGGTCCCGCCGGACCCGGTCACCGGTGGACAGCCAGCCGCCGTTCCAGGGATCGGTCTCGATGACGTACGGCGAACGCGCCAGGTGCACGTCCAGCACGCCGTCCGCGACGCGGATCCTGATCCCCGGCACCGGTTTCCCGACCCCGCACACCGCGAACCGGCCCGCGACGTCCATCGAGATCACGCCGGTTTCGGTGGTGCCGTAGGCCTGGCCGATGCGCACGCCGTGCCGGTCCCGGAACCGGTCGAAGACGTCGTGGCGCAGGACGTCGCCGCCGGAGATCGCGGCACGCAGGGACGTGAAGGGCTCGACGGAGTCTTCGCCGAGCCGCGCGAAATGCCGGGGTTCCCCGATGACGACGTCGGCCGTCCGCGTGGCCGCGGCAGGGGCGGGGAACAGCAGCACCGCGGCGGCGTCGAGGCCGTGCAGCACGCCGCCGACGAGGCCGAAGGAACGCGCGGGCGAGTTCAGCAGCAGCACCCGCTCACCGGGACCCGGAACGCCTTCCACGGCGGCGATCCGCCCGAGTTCGGCGAGGATCGACTCCGGCGTCCGGCCGATGAGCTTCCCCGCGCCGGTGGTGCCCGAGGAGAGCTGGAGCAGACAGTGGCCGGTCGAGGCGGGCTCGCCGTCCGGCAGCCGCCTCACCAGCACTTCGCATTCGTCGGTGAACGGCCGGTGCCTGCGCCCGCTGCCGCCGAAGGTGACGAAGTACTGCGGCCGCCACCGGCCGAGCAGACAGGTCATCTCGGCGAGGCAGGTCTTCTGTTCGATCAAGGCGATCTGCGCGCCCAGCTCCCACAGGGCGAACACCGACCACAACTGGGTGAAGCTGGGGGTTCCGTGCAGGGCGACCGTGGTGCCGGCGCCGATGCCGTGATGGCGGTAGGCCTTGGCGAGCCAGGCCACCTCCGCCCGGAGCTTGCCCCGGGTGACGGCGCGCTCCCCGCACGCCCACGGTTCGTCGTCGTCGCCGCGGCCGAGAAGATCCTCTCCCCACCAGGATCGCGTTCGCATGCCCACCACCGTCCGAAGGCCGGTCCGCCCGGGCCCGGTGGCACGGGCGGACCGGCGGAGGTCACTTTTCCAGGCAGAATTCGCCGACGGGCCAGCCGACGTGCCGCTGGTCGGTGGCCAGGTAGCCCAGCACCTGCGTGCCCGGCGTGAGCTCGGTGACGTTGAGCACCGCGCCGCCGGGGCCGAGCACCCGCACGTGCCAGTCGTCCTGCACGATCAGGTTGACGCCGACGCCGTCTTCCGAGACGGCCTTGATGCTCAGCAACGGCCGGGATTCCAGTTTGATCCGCCCGACCACGATCCGGCGGGTGCGCCCGTCGGCTCCGACGCCGAGCACGGTGCTGCCCGCTTTGAGTTCGCTCAGGTAGTTCGTCCGGTTGTCCTGCCCGAAGACGTAGGAATGCAAAGCCCCGGCGTTGATCCGGAACGGCCTCGTCGGCATGTAGGGCAGCGGATGGGTTTCGCTGCAGCACAGGATGAAACCTTGCGAGTACGAGCCGACCAGCATGCCCTCGTCCTCGCCGAAATGGGTGCAGGTGTCGATGCAGACCCGGTCGCCGAGTCCACAGTGCTCGATCGACTCGACGGTGAGTTTGGCCAGGCTCAGCTGCGGGGTCTTGTCGCGCAGGAGCTCCATCAGCCCGAAGACGTCGTTGGCGTCGCGAGGCGCCAGCAACACGCCTTCGGAGCCTTTTTCGAGGACGTCGACGATGATCTGCGCCTCTTCGAGATCGGCGGCCTGGCAGATCAGTTGTCCCGGCGAGCCGTCCGCGGCCGCGATCACGATTTCCAGCGGGATCTTCGTCGGATCGCGGAATTCCACCACCGTGTAGGGCAGCACACGCGCGGATTCGCAGGCGAGCGTCAGCGTGGCGTCGTCGCGCACGTGCACCAGCCCGGCGATATCGGTCTTGTCGTCGTACCACGCGCTCTTGAGGGCGTTCAGCTCGGTTTCCCCGCCGACGGCGCGGAGGTGGACCAAGCCCTCACCCGAGCCGCCGCCGTCCTTCTGGACCAGGACGCGTTTGACGGTGGCGGGAAGGGTGTCGAGGAGGCTTACGTCGTCGTGCACGATGGCATCCACCCTGGCGTGCACGGCCGCGTCGACGACCGCCTCCCGCTGGGCGTCGGGCACGGTGCGGAGGTCGATCCAGGCGAACTTCACGGGGCACCCACCAGTTCCTTGCGCAGGGAGTCGGTCATCCGGGGGCCGTGGATCGCCGCGGCCAGTTCACGGACCGCGCGGCGAGGGTCGGGGCTGTCGAAGACCCGCCTGCCCACGGCCACGCCTCGGCAGCCCGCCGACAGGGCCGAGGTGGCGAACTCGGTGAGGCCGCCTTCGACGGCGGCGCCGCCCGCGACCACGACCGGGATCGGCGAGCTCAGCACCACCTGGGCCATCCGCTCGGCGGGCGTGGCCAGCACCGTCTTGACGATGTCGGCGCCGAGGTCGGCCGCGATGCCGACCACATGCGCGAGCAGCGCCGGATCACCGGGATCGCTGATCCGCGGGCCGCGTGGATAGATCATGGCCAGCAACGGCATTCCCCAGTCCGCGCAGGCCGACGCGACGGCGCCCAGGTCGGCCAGTTGCACCGCCTCGGTCTCCGACCCGATGTTGACGTGCACGCTGACCGCGTCCGCGCCCAGCCGGACCGCTTCGTCGACACCGCCGACGAGCACCTTGGCGTCACGATCGCTGGCGTGCGTGGTGCTGGCGGAAAGGTGCACCACCAGGGAACAATCGCCCAGCGCCGCCGGATCGACCATCCGCGCGCGGCCCTTGTGCACGACGATCGCGTCGCCGCCGCCGTCCGAGATGTCTTCGATCAAGCGAGTGAAAGCCGCCGCGGTGCCGATGGGACCATCGGATATCGAATGGTCCAGAGGCACGAAGAGGTATCTGTTGTCGCCGCGCCGGGACAGGCGCGCCATACGTAGTGATTTCCCGGTGAGAAGATTGACTGACATCTGCCCGCCTAGCGTGTCGTATCCGAGGTACCTGCCTTGGGCTGCTGGGCTCCGCGTCCGGTATTCGAGCGGTGCGGGTTCTCCCTTGAGCCAGGCTGGCAGCGCACGCTGAAGAACCGGGCGAAAATCGGCAGAGGTCAGGCGCCCGGGGCCGTGACCCTGTTCTCCGGTCCGGCTTCGCGCTCCGCGTGGGCGCGCTTCGTCTCGGCCGCCACCGCGGCGAGCGCTTCGAGGGCGGTTTGGGACGGACTGCCCTTGTCCGCGGTGTAGGTGACCAGTTTCTGGTCGAGCACACCCGGAACGGAAAGGGATTCATAGTGCAATTCGAGCCTGCCCACCAACGGGTGGTCGAACTCCCGCAGGCCGTGACTCCGGTCCTGGACGTCGTGGTTCTCCCACCACTGGCGGAAATCCTCGCTCTTGAGGAACAGTTCCCCGACCAGCGCGACGATGCCGGGATCGTCCGGATAGCGGCCGACCGCCACCCGCAGATGCGCCAGTTCCTGCCGCGCCATCTGTTCCCAGTCCACGTACAGCTGTCGCGCGGCGGGGTCGCAGAAACCGTGCCACACCATGTTGCGCAGGGGCGGGCGGCAGGCTTCGAAATCGGTGAGCAGCGCGACCGCGAGATCGTTCCAGGCGAGCACTTCCATCCGCCGCCCGACGACGAACGCGGGCGTGCTCGGATTGAGCAGTTCGAGCAGCCTGCGCACGCTCGGCCGGACCTCTTCGTCGGAATTCTCCCGGCGCGGCGCCGGTTCGGAGCGGGCGAGCGTGTACAGGTGGCTGCGTTCGTCCTCGTCGAGGCCCAGCACCCGCGACAGCGCCTCCAGCACGGTGGGCGAAGGCCGCCCGTCCCGGCCCTGCTCCATCCGGACGTAGTAATCGACGCTGATCCCGGCCAGATGGGCGATCTCCGTGCGCCGCAGGCCCGGCGTGCGCCTGCGGCCGACCGAGGTCAGTCCCACGTCCTCCGGCCGCAGCCGATCACGCCGGGACCGCAGGAAATCGCTGAGTTCCTTCCTTGCCTGCACCTACCCATTATGGCGGAACGGATGCGGTGAACAACCTCGGAAAGCTGGTAATGCCAGTACTAGGCTGGCGGTTACCACTACTGGGTTTCGATACCGGGCGCTCAGGCGAGCCGGAGGCCGGACAAAGTGTCGGGCGCTTCCATGGTGCGGAGTGTGTCGGTCTGGAGAATGGCCTCGAACAGCCGTTTCGTCTGCGGGCTGGGTTCCAGTCCCAGGTCTTCGGCGAGCGTGCGGCGGAGCCGGTGGAACACCATCACCGATTCCGCGCGCTGACCGGAACGGTAATGCGCCACCATCAACTGGGCGTGGATGTTCTCGTCCATCGGATGGCTGGTCGTGAGTTGCCGCAGTTCGGCGATGACCGCACGATGCCGTCCCAGTCTGAGGTCCGCGTCGATGCGTTCGCCGAGCACGCTGAACCTGGTCTCCTTGATCTCCAGCTGGTAGGCGGCGACCGAAGGGCCGAGCCGGACATCGGCGAGGACGGGCTCTTCGCACAGCCGCAAGGCGGAGTGGAACAGCGTGGCGGCCCGGCACACGTTGTCCCGGGCCAGTTCTTCCCTCGCCGCCTCGACCTGCCTGTCGAACAGTTCCCTGTCGAGACATTCCTTCGGTACCACCAGCTGGTAACCCTGGTGCCTGGTGCGCAATTCGAGCGTCGCGCCGGCGCTCGGCGGGATGGAGCGCAGGATCTTGCGCAGTTGCAGGGTATAGGTCTGCAGCGTCGACAAAGCGCTCTTGGGTGGGTCCGTCGGCCACAGTTCGTCGATGCAGCAGTCGACCGAAACGACTTCATTGGAATTAATCATGAACAATGCGAGAAGGTGCCGTAACTTGGGTGCCGTCGGCGTGTAGTCGACGCCATTCGCGGTCAAGGAAAGACGGCCAAGTATACGCAACCTCATGATACCCCCGTATGCGCAATGGACATTGTTCTCATATGGCGGAAAATCCGGCCAAACATCCTATGTTTTAATCCTAGCAGGAAGTTTCTGGGCCGAATGGGTGTTCCCAAAGGCGGCGAGGAGGCGAATCGCTGACACACGGCGACATACGTGACAGGGAATTTCCTCGTCGCTGGTCCATTCGTCCCTTCCCCGGGTGGCCCGTGGCCATGCGTGACAACCGGTGTCGCCCGCGTGCGGACGTTTCGAGGTGATCGGAGAACGCTACGTGATCTTATGGATTCACCGAACGGCATTACTGCCGACGCGGTCAATGTCCGTTGAGGCGTCCTTTGGTGAAAGCGGGGCGCGGAGCGGCTTTCCGCGCCCCGCGGATCAGCTCGCCCGCTTGCCGAGCACCTCGGTGATCAGCCTCGGCAGCTCGCCGCCGTGCCACGAACTCGGCGAGAACCGCTCCTGCGCGATCCCTTCCCAAGGCTCGCCGTCGTCCAGCGAAATGCCTTCCTCGCGGGGAACGAGCACGCCGATCTCCTGCGCCGCGACTCCTTCGACGGCAAGGGTCTTTTTGGCGAGCTCGACGTCCTCCGGCCGCACGGCGACCACGAGTGTCCAGTCGCCCCAAGCCTGCGCGAGCTCGAAGCGGCCGAGTCCCGACTGCGCGCAGACGTCGGCGAGCGGCTCGTCCAGCCGGATGGCCGTCGTGATCCGCGCGCCGAGGCCGTTGGCCCCGCAGAGGGTCCGCACGGTCGGGAAAAGGCCGTCCGAGACGTCCATCGCCGCGCGTGCCAGCCCCGCCGTGGCGAGGGCGTTTCCGGCGGCCACCTGTGCCATCGGCTCGCAGGCGCGTCGCCGGATGTCGGCGACGACCGAATCGGAGAGCCGCGCCTGCTTTTCGACGAGCAACGCGTACGACCACAGGTAACCGGGCGAACCGACCAGCAGCAGGCGATCGCCGGCCTCGGCACCCAGCCGCCCGAGCCTGCCGCCGGGGACGCAGCGCCCGATCGCGGTGGCGGTGAGCTGCCGGACCGGGCCGTCCCGGAGATCGCCGCCGACGACCTTGGTCCCGTGCACCTTCGTGCAGTCGTCCACACCGTCGAGAAGCCGCCGGAATTCCCCCGCGGTGGTCGTTTTCGGCAGCGTGTAGTTGACGACCAGGCCGAGCGGCGTCGCGCCGGCCGCCGCCAGATCGGACAGGTTGATCGTCGCCAGCAGCCAGCCGGCGTGATACGGATCCGTTTCACCCAGGATGGTGACCAGTGGCGTGGGACAGCTGTCGGTGGTGGCCACCAGCTCGCCGCGAAGCCCCTCTTCGGCGTCGAGGACGGCGCAGTCGTCCCCGAATCCGCGGACGCCGCCGTAGCGCGGCCGCAGGATGTGCTCCAGGATCGCGTGCTCGCCCAGGTCTCCGAGGCGGACGTCGTCGCCGACCGGCGAGAGTTCAGTTACGGCCGACATGATCCGCCAATCGGGACGGGGCCACGTTGTGGTCGCTGGAATAGTTGTGCGGCAGCGTGCCGTAGGGCTGGTCGCTTCCGGTGGAGGCGAACAGCATCAGGTTGCAGATCCGCGCCCCGGGATGCAGCAGTACCGGATGCCGCAGGTGGTTCACGATCTCCAAGGTCAGCACGGCGCCCTTCTCGTTGCCGAAGCCGGGGCTGACCTGTCCACAAAGGACGACGCCGATGCCGAGCCGCGCGTAGTCGCTCGTGCCGTCGACGAGCCCGGCGAGCTTCTCCGAAAGCCCGATCTTCTCCAGCGTCGGCGCGAGGACGACCTCGCCGGGCTCGACGCACAGCCGCCCCTCGACGTCGAGTTCCTTCGGCCGGAGTTCCGGATAGGTGCTCCGGTCGGCGATGTCGACGGTACCGGTCGATTCCAGCGCGAACGCCTCGCGCCCGAGCCGCAGGCTGATCGCGGCGGGGCGGACGAGGGCGGGCTCGAACGGGGTGATCGTGAGTTCCCCGGTGCGGTGCGCGCGTTTGATGGCCCGGTCGGTCAGGATGCCGCGGCGCGGCAGGCTCAGCGGCATGACGCCACCGCTTCCGCGACGGCGCCGACCAGGACACGGAAATCGGTCTCGGTCAGTTCGCCGTTGGGCTGGTCGTCGGACTCGCCGGGCTCGCAGTAGACGACGGTGGTGCTGGTGCGATGCGGTCCCTGGATCACCACCGTCGCGGTCAATCCAGCGGCGATCGGCCGCACGGTGTGCACGACGGCGGTGTCGCACGAGTAGACGTCGCCGAGCCGGACGTGCGGGGTCTTGTCCACCGCCAGCCGGGCTCCGCCGTCCGCGAGCAGCGCGGCCGGATTCGCCGGATCGGAGCCGTAGCGGTACCGGTCGTACGGCTTCCCGCCGTCGGCCGTTTCGTGGAACTCGACCATGTGCAGGCCTTCGCCCGCGACGATGGCCGAGGCGAATTCCCACCGATGGCTGTGCGGATTGGATTCGCCGCGGGACGGTTCCGCGGATTCCGGCCAGACGTGGAGCCGGATCCGGAAATCGGGCGAGGCGTGCAGCACCATTTTGGCGAATCCGTTGGGATGCCAGTAGGAACGCTTCGCCGCGGCACGGACGGCTTCTTCGTCACCGAGGATTTCTTCGAGCCACGAAAGGAAAACGTCGGGGGAGTCCTGGACGTGTCGCGCGATCGTGCGCAGCCAGGGAAGGTCCGCTTCGCCGCGGCCGGGGCGGGTGCCGGTGACCTCACGAAGGAACGCGTGCGCGCCTGCCGGAACGGCGGTGAGGGTCGATGGCGGGGTGTCGATCATGGAGTTCCTGGAATTCCTGGAGGGCTGAGCGGGGGCGCCGCGGCGGCGAAGGCGGCCGCGCGCAGCGCGGTTACTGCGTCCAAGGTCTGCCAGATGGGTAGATCTCCGCTCTCCCAGGCCCACAGCCCCTGATCGGCGTCGTAGCGCTCCCAAAGGGTTCCGAGCGCCCGGTTGAGCCGGGGGAGTGGCAGGAAGGGTGCGGTGGCGAGCGCTTGGACGACCCAGGCTGAGGTGAAGTGCCGGATGATGATCCGGGTCGTTCCTTCACCGTCGGGGCGAGGCCTTTCTAGATCCTCTGCCACGCCATCGTCCGAATGCGACCGGTCGATGAGCCATTGTGTGGCTTCGTCGGCCGCCTCACGGACGTCGGAGCGATCTTCACGGCTGCGCAGGACGTCCCGCAGGGCGACGACCGACCGCGCGGTGTGCACGACCGATGCCTCCGGGGCGACGAGCCCGGCCTCGTTCTTCTCCGGCCACAGCAGTGAACCGTCGAAGTCGAGCCGGGCCGCCAGGAGGGCGTCGATCAGCCGGTCGGTCAGCGGGGCGTCCGGCCGCAGCCGGACCGCCGTGTGCAACACGGCGGACAACAGGTACGGGCGGGTCCGGCTGTACGGGTCGAGCTCCTCCCCGATCAGGAGCGACCCCTCCAGCTGTTTCAGCCCGTCTTCGGCGGACATGGTGCTGGTGCGGAAAAGCGCGTCCACCACCGACGCGGTGGTCTCCGGCCGCCTGCCGCCCGCGCGGCCCCGCCAGCCGTGTGCCGACTGGAGCCGGTAGAGATCTTCGGCGAGCGTATGTAGGTCGATGTAGGGGTCGCCTACCACCAACATGGTGTTGATCCCGTAGGCGGTGCTGAGCGCCTTCGGCCCGGTGCTCTTCTGCAGGTTGTGCCGCCAGCCCAGCGGTTTCCCGTCGGCGTCGCGGATCAGGCGCTCGGCGAGTTTGGCGCCGACGGTGTGGAACACCTGCAACAGCGACCGCGAGGTGTCGACGACGCCGGCGTCGCCGACGGTGGGCGGGGTGTGCTCCTGGGGCGAACGGGCCGTCTCGACCAGGGTGAACAGCGCGTTCGCGGCACGGAAGTGGTCGTCGAGCTGGCGGGCGTTATGCGTCGACGGCAGGTATTTGCCGGTCTCCCATTGGGTCAGGTTCGCCCTGGTCACCCCGATGATCCTGGCCGTTTCGGCCTGGGTTTCACCCGCGGCCTTGCGCAGCCGCCGCAGCTCACGGCCGACACCCGACGCGGTAACGGTTTCCGCATCGGGGCTTACCGGCCGTCGCCCGGCCGATGTAGGCTTCATGTAGGCACTAGACACAGGCTTACCTACCTTTAGTAGGCAAAGTAGGGCGGTGACTGAACGTGCACACAACGGGGAGAGTACAGCAAGCGGATCGGACCGCGCTGGCGCGTCGGTCAATGTCGTGTCACGGCGGGCGAGTCGTCGCATCAGGGCCTGTTCTACCTGGTCCTGGGGTACGTGACCCACCCGAACGCCAGGGCTGGTCCGAACAGGGCACGACCGAAGAGCGGATGCTGTCAGCCAACTGAATGTGACTCTGTGCATCCGTATCGGTTCGCGTCGCCTGCGGGCCACACGAATGCCGGAGTAGGCGTCGTGTGTGCCGACCCGAGTCAGTGCTTCGCCGCATCGGGGGTGAACCTCATGTCCCACCACGAGAACCACACGGCAGCGCCCCGATCTTGGTTCGATCGACTTCTCGAACGCTTCCACGAATGGCTTTTCGCGTCCGGCGAGGACACCAGAGCGGCCGCTCGTGGCTGGCAGGTGGCCCGGGTGCCGAACAGCAGGCGCCGTGTCTACCGCGATCCCCGCTGGGACACCGTGCACGCGTGCGAACCGTGCGGAGGCACGGGGTGGTGGCCCTACGAGGACGCCGTTTGCCCGGACTGCGCCGGTGCCGGTGTCGTCCGCTCCATTCCCGCGGCGGCCGTGGCCGCCGAGCAAACCGCCGGACGGACAGGAGGAAGGTCATGAGCCGTTGGCAGGAACCCCAGGCGATCGCCGAGCTGGCCAGGGAGATCACGGTGGTCAGGAGGCCCAACCCGGTCACCGCCCTTTATCACTGGCGATACGAGATCGGCGCGCTCCTCGTCCTCCCGTACGCGCTGTTCTCGCTTTTCCACGCGGTCGGCCCGATCTGGGGTGCGGTCGTGCTGTTCGGTATCGCGAACTGGCTGTTCTACTGGAAATCGGCGCGGAGGTTCGTCCGTGACCGGCTTCGCTCGATCGTCGTGCAGCACCGGCTGCGGACCGGGTTCGCCCGGGCCAGGGTGTGCACCCTCGACGGCAAGCTGCCGGTGATCCTGTGGACCAGGCCGCGCGGCGACGAGGTCGAGGTCACCGTGTTCTGCCCGGCGGGGGTCGGCTACGAGCGCATCGAACAGCGGCGGGCGCTGCTGGCGGCGGCGTGCTTCGCCTCCGACGTCCACGTGTACCGCCACCACAAGCGTGCGAACGTGGTGCACCTTTCGGTGTGCACCGCGCGGCTGCGCAAGGACGCCGCCGACGACGCCGAGCTCACGCCCGCGCCACGATATGCCGGGCAGACGGACGGTGCCGCCATTCCCCTTCCGGCGCCTTTCGCAGGAACGCCTCGCGCAGTTCGGCGATGAACTCTTCACCGCGCGCGTCCGCCAGCGGCCGCATCGGCCCCGAACGGGTGTGCGCGGTGAAGAACGTGTCGGCGTCGGGGTGGACCATCGGGAACGACAAGGGTTCGTCCCGTTCGATCGTCGCGCCTTCCAGCGCGGGAACGAGTCGTTCCTCCCACGAGCGATCGCCTGCCGGGACGCGTTCGCGGAGCACGTCGGACAGCACCGTGAAGGCCCCGCCCGCTTCGGTGCTGTGGGGCCAATAGACGACCGAAAGCACTCCGCCGGGACGTAGCGCGCCGGTCCAGGACCGGAGCGCCGCGTCGGGTTCGGGCAGTTGCTGGAGACCGAAGACCGAGACGATCGCGGCGGCCGAGCCCGGATCGAGTTCCGAAGCGTCGCCCTCGGCGACGCGGACGAGCGCGTTGCCCGCGGCCCGCCTCCTGGCCCTCGCGGCCATACCCGCGGACAGATCGATGCCGACGATCTCGCGGCCGGGCAGGTGCCCGGTGAGCACGTCGAGCTCCGGGAAGGTGCCACAGCAGGGGACGAGGACGGGCCCCTCGGGCAGCGCCTGGGGAAGGGCGCGCACCGCCGCGGAGACCCAGGGCGCGAACCGCGGGACGTAGTAGGCCTCGTAGCCGTCGGCGGCTTCGTCCCAGGCGCGGGCGAGGCGTCCGGCGCTCAGGACGCGGTCTCCAGAGCCTCGGCCCGCTCGGTCACCGGGGCGGTGACCACGCGCGCGGGGATGAGCAGTGACGCCAGGGCGACCAGCCCGGTCAGCGCCATCGCGCGTTCGACCAGCCCGAGCGGGATCGCCCGCCACCAGGGCTCGCCGCCGTTCATCGAGACCACGATCGCCCCGAGGATCACGCCGAACCAGGCCAGGGCCGCCACCGCGAGCACCCGGGTCACGGCGCGCCGCGCGGGGGAGGAGGGGAAGACGGCTTTCGCCGCGAACCACACGGCCAGCGGCAGGCAGACGAAGGCGACGACGCTCGCGATCCGGTGCACCGTCCCGCCCGTGCTCGGCCCGATCGCCCAGTTGTTCTTGGGGAACGCCACGATCACCACCAGGCTCACCGTCCAGAGCGCGCAGAAGACCGACGCCGCGGACAGGGCGGGAAGGTGTTTGCGGCGGATCAGCGCGCCGAAGCCGATCGCCGAGCCGAACGCGACCAGCAGGACCGCGACGTCGAAGATCCACTTGTTCTCGCTGAGCGCGTATTCGCTGATGGTGCGGCGGACCGGGCTGATGTCGCTGGTGGCGGGGAGGACCTGCAGCAACAGGATCAGCAGCGCTCCGCCGGCGACGGAGACCACGGCGGCCAGCAGGGCCAGCGGTGACCTGGCGGTGACCTGGGGCGTCGTCATGGTTGAAAGGTAACCACCCAACCTGAAGGTTTTCTTAGGCCTTCCTGTCGAAATCGACAGGGAAGTCCCTTTACGCGCGTGTGCGAGTGATCGTTCCAGCACGGACGGTGAGATCGTTGGGCCGAAAGAGGTGCAGGCGACTTGTGGCGGGTCCCTCCGGCGGGGCCGCGGGTCTAGGGTCTCGCTACCGGTGACCTCACCCGGTCACCGGACTGTCCAAGGAGGTCAGTCTGTGGGGTATTCACCAAACCGGCGAAGAGCGGGATGGACGGCGGCGACCCTGGTGCTCGCCGGCACCTTCGTGGCACTTCCGTCGGCCACGACGGCGGGGGCCGCGGACAACGTGGTGCGAGCCGATCAGGCCGTGCCGCGGTCCTGTTTCGCCGCATTGCAGAAGCCGGGTACGTCCGGCACCGATCGGCGCGAGTTCACGTCCACAGTGGACGGTCTGCTGCAGGCCCGCCTGGCGCCGCGCGGCGGAAACGAGGGCGACTGGGACATCGCGGTCTTCGACAAGGCCACCGGCGCCGTGGTCGCCGCGTCCGCCGCGTTGCGCACCCACGAGCTCGCCGAAGGCTTCGTGAAGAAGGACCAGAAGCTGGTCGTGCAGACCTGCCGGTACGACGGGCGGACACGCGACGCGGTACTGGGGGTCGACTTCCTCTCGCTCACCCCGCAGGGGACCCCGACCGGCGCCGCGCCCGCGCCGCAGCGCGCCGAGCTGGTCCGGGTCGAGACGCCCGCCAAGCAGGACAAGGACAAGCTCCTGCGGCTCGGGCTGGACGTCACGGAGAAGGCCGACGCCACCGGCGTCGAGGTCGTCCTCGCCAACGACGCCGACCGCAAGACGCTGGCGGACAACGGCTTCAAAGCGAAGGTGGTCGACGGCGACCTTTCGGCGCGGTCGATCCAGAACGCCAAGACCGACCGCGAGTACGCCGCGAAGACGCCGGGCTCCACCCTGCCGTCCGGGCGCACGAGCTACCGGCACCTCTACGACTACCAGTTCGAGGTCAAGGAACTGGCCCGCAAGAACCCCCGGCTCGTCACGGCGTTCACGCTGCCGCAGCCGACCTGGGAAGGCCGCGACGTCGTCGGTCTCGAGATCGCGACCGACGTCAAGAACATCGCCGACGGCAAACCCGTCAACTTCACCATGGGCGTGCACCACGCCCGTGAGTGGCCGGCGGGCGAACACGCCATGGAATGGGCCTACGAACTGGTCAAGGGCTACACCGGCAGCAACGCCGAGATCCGCGGGCTGGTCGGCCGGACGCGCAACATCATCGTGCCGATCGTCAACCCCGACGGCTTCGAAATCTCCCGTGAGGCCGAGCCCAAGGGCGACTTCTCGCGCTTCGACTACGAGATGAAGCGCAAGAACTGCAACGTCAACGACTCGCCCAAGGAGTTCGCGACCGGCGTCTGCAAGGCCAACCCCGGCGGCCGTGAACGCGGCACCGACCCGAACCGCAACTACGCGGGCTTCTGGGGCGGCGCGGGCGCGTCGACCGTGTGGCGCAGCGACACGTTCCGCGGTGCCGGGCCGTTCTCCGAGCCCGAGACGCAGAACATCCGCTCGATCGTGTCGAACCGCCAGGTGACCAACCTGATCACGCTGCACACCTTCTCGAACCTGGTGCTGCGTGTCCCGGGTGTCGCCGCCGTCCGCCCGCCGCTCGACGAGCCGGCGTACAAGGCGCTCGGCGACAAGATGGCCTCGCGCAACGGATACACCAGCCAGCCGTCGTGGGCGCTCTACGACACGACCGGCTCGACCGAGGACTGGTCGTACTGGGCCACCGGTGGCTGGGGCTTCACGTTCGAGGTCGGCCCCAACGAGTTCCACCCGCCGTTCGCCGACGGTGTCGTCGCCGAATACACCGGTGTCGCCCCCGCGGCGGGTGCCGGCAAGGGCGGCAACCGGCAGGCCTTCGTGGACATGCTGGCCAACACCGCGGACCCGGCGGCGCACTCGACGCTGATCGGCACCGCGCCGAAGGGCTACCAGCTGAAGCTGCACAAGACCTTCCAGACGCCGACCTCCCCGGTGGTGCAGCCGGACGGCTCGACGAAGCCGCCGATCTACGTGACCGACGACCTGAACTCGTCGCTGTCGTCGACGGGTGGCCGGTTCGCGTGGTCGATCAACCCGTCGACCCGTCCCTACGTCGCGGGCCGCTACGGCCGTGAACCGCAGGGGCCGGCACAGCCCGCGATCCAGGCCGTGAACCCGGCCGGGGTCCCGGCGATCAACCAGAACTACCCGACGGACCCGACCTCGGAGAGCTTCACGTTCCACGTGGACGGGCTCCCCAAGGTCGACAACGGGAAGTTCAGCGTCGACGTCAAGTGGGCCAGCCAGGACACCGACTGGGACCTGTACGTCTTCGACGCCGCGGGCAACATGGTGTCGTCGTCGGCGAACGGTTCGACCACCGAGGAACACGCGATCCTGTACGACCCGCCCGCCGGGGACTACCGGGCCGTGCTGGTCAACTACTCGCAGGCGAACCCGTCCACTGTGGACGACTGGACCGGCGGCGTGTCGTTCCAGTCGCCGATCCCGCCGACCTACGGTCCCAAGGAGGCGTACCAGCTGACCTGTACGTCGCCGAAGGGCAAGCTCGTCGGGCTGACGGACGTCTACATCGACCGCGGCCAGACGGTCGACGTCGGTGAGGTCTGCACCCGGTCCGCGCGTGCCAACAAGGAGCGCTCGGGCCGGTAGCTCCTCGTTTCGCGCGTGAAGGCCCCCTTCCCTCGGCTCAGTCGAGGGAAGGGGGCCTTCACGCGCTGCCGTTAGCCGCGTTCGCGACACAGGGGCGAGCCTGAGTCCCTAGCCGGTGCCGACCACCCGGTCCCGCACCACCCGCATCGTCGCCGCGTCCACAGTGGACGGTTCCGCCGCAAGCCAGCCGCCGATCTCGTGCAGGAACTGCTCCGGCGTCATCGGCGGCGCGGGGGAAGGGTCGTCGAGATCCGTGGTGATCTCACCGGTCCGGCTCGGGTACACGATCATCGCCCCGCGCAGCGTGACGCCGGGCAGTACCCGCCGGAACTCGGCGAGGCTTTCGGTCAGCCTGCTCCCGCCGCCGCGGAAGGCGCGGCCGTTGCGCAGCAGGCGGTCGTCGTCACCGGTTTCGTAGTGTCCCGGCAGCCATAGCTTCGATTCGACGAGCACGAGCCGCTTCCCGCACAGCACCGCGTGGTCGACGTCGGCGAACACCGAGTCCGGCCACGAGAGGCCGTGGAAGATCCGCGCGCCGGGCAGCCGGGTCAGGTAGCGCTCGAGCATGTCGGCGGTGAGCCGCTCGGCGAGTTCGTCGGTCTCGACGCCGGGGGTGCCGAACACGCGTTTCCCGCCGAATTCGGCGGCGAACCGGTTCTTGGCGCGGGAAGCGGCCAGATAGCCGCGCGCGAGCCGTTGCACCAGCAGGGCGGTTCCGGCGGTCAGGAGCAGCCAGACGATCAGCGTGGGGGCCGAGAAGCCGACCCCGGTCAGCACCGGCAGCAGGACCAGCACCATCCCGCCGACCGCCGCCACCACGGGGGTGTGCCCGGGGCCGCGACGGCGGCCGTGGCGCACGCGCTCGTCCTGTGCGGCGAATTCCCACCATTCGAGGTCGTCCGGATCGATCACGACCGGCTCGGCCTCGTAGCCGGGTTCTTCGCCGAACCGACGCCGCGGCCGCGGCCGGATCGGGACGCGCACCGAGCGCCCGCCCGCGTCGTAGCCCGCGCGCCGCATCGGGTCGCTGAGCGTGTCGTAGGCCTCGCGGACCAGCTGGAACGTGAGGGCGGATCCGCCGGTGTCCGGGTGATGCGACTTCGCCAGGCGCCGGTACGCGGTCTTGATCTCGTTGACCGAGGCGGCCTTGCCCACGCCGAGCACCTCGTAATAGTCGACGTCGGGCACGGGCGGTTCACCTCCAAAGGGCCGGGCCGCAACACTATTCGGCCGCCGCCGCTCGCTCGCAACCACCTCCGCGGCGCGTCGGGGTGACGTCGCGGGCATACTGTTTCGCTTGTGGCGGAACGAGGTCCGCCTCCGGCACGTCCTGGATATCGTGGAGATCGACAGCACACGAGGAAGGATCGCGGTGGGAGAACCGGTCACGGGCACGGCCGCTGGGGTGCCGTTCACCGTCTTGCCGCCATCTGCCGAGGTCAGCGGACCCGCTCCGGTGGTCGTCGCCTGGCATATGATCGATTCGCCCCGCTCCGACGCGGCGTTCGCGGCCGCGTTGCCGCTGGCGGGGGTGCCGGCGTGGCGGGTTTACCTCGGAATGCCGTTGTGCGGCGCGAGAATGGTCGACGGCTCGATGGACGCCGTGATCGAGCGCGCCCGGCGTGACGCGATGCTCGCGTACGTCGACCCGTTCGTCCGCCAGGCGGCGCTGGAATTCCCCGCCGCCTTGGCCGAACTGCGTGAACGCTTCGGCTTCGACACGTCCCGCATGGCGGTCGTCGGCGGGTCGCTTGGCGGAGCGGTGGCGCTGACGATCCTGGCCACGCGGGAGATCCCGGTCCGTGCGGCGGCCCTGATCAACCCCGCCGTGCGGGCGCGTTCGGTGGTCGGCTTGGTGGAAGGCCTGCTGGAACAGCCGTATCCGTGGAGCGACGAGGCGGAGCAGGCCGCGGATCAGCTCGACTTCGTCGCACGATCGGGTGAAATTTCGGCGCGGGAAACGCAAGTTCCGCTGCTGCTTGTCTCCGGCGAGGACGACTATCCGTCGCTGCGCGCCGACGCCGACGATCTGGTCGCCGCGCTGCGCGAGGGGTACGCCCGTCCGGACGACGTCGGCCTGGCGAGGGTGCCCGGTCTCGCCCATCCGCTGGCCGAAGATCCGGGTATCGAGCCCGCGCCGCAACTGCCGATCGCGAAACTGGTGGACGACACGCTCACCGAGTGGCTGGCGCGCCACCTGGGCTGACGCCGGCAGCCGGGCTGCGGAACGGGCCGGGGTTTCGGGATCACGAACGCGACGCCGGCCAGCAGCTCCGCGACGCTCGACCGCGTGCTCCCTGTCGTACGCCTGTGTGCCGACCGGCCTGAGTGCGCGTGACGGGCCCCCGCGGGCAGGAACGGGCGTCCGGTGCCCGTGATCACGACCGGAACACCGCACCGCCCGGGGACTCTCGCGGAGCGGTTCGAGGTTCTGCTCGATAAAGCCCTTGGCGGCGCGCTGCGATCGTCCTGATACGTCCCTGGTCGGCCCTTTCGGGCAAATCCGGGTGGACCGGTGCGCGACAACTTCGCCGCATGGCCTTCCGACACGCCCGAAATTATGTTAAGAAACTTTACTAACTAACAGGGAGGCGCGTTTTGAGTTCATCCCCGCGGCCGGGGCTCGAGCGGAAGATCGGGCCGCTCCAGGCGACCGCCATCAACATGACCCAGATGTGCGGGATCGGCCCGTTCGTCACCATCCCCGCGATGGTGGTGACCCTCGGCGGCCCGCAGGCCATGTTCGGCTGGCTCATCGGCGCGGTCATCGCGCTGGCCGACGGCCTCATCTGGGCGGAACTCGGCGCCGCGCTCCCCGGTGCCGGCGGCACCTACGTCTACCTGCGCGAGGCGTTCGGTTTCCGCACCGGCAGGCTCATGCCGTTCCTCTTCGCCTGGAGCGCGGTGCTGTTCATCCCGCTGATCATGTCCACCGGCATCATCGGGCTCGTCCAGTACCTCGGGTACCTGATCCCCGGGGTCGCCGACGACGGCGGGACGACGACGCTCGGCAAGGTGATCGGCCTCGGGATCATCGCCCTGATCGTGCTGGCGTTGTTCCGCAAGATCGGCGAGATCGGGAAGCTGACCACCGTCCTGTTCGGGATCATGCTGTTCGCCGCGCTGTCGGTGATCGTCGCGGCCTTCACCCATTTCGACGGCGCGCAAGCGTTCGCCTTCACGCCGGGCGCGTTCTCGTTCGGCGGCGGCGCGTTCTGGGCCGGGCTCGGCGCGGGCCTGATCATCGCCATCTACGACTACCTCGGCTACAACACCAGCGCCTATCTCGGCGGCGAGGTGCGTGACCCCGGCCGGACGCTGCCGCGCTCGATCATCCTCTCGATCCTCGGCATCATGAGCCTGTATTTCCTGCTGCAGCTCGGTGTCCTCGGCTCGATCCCGCTGGAAGAGCTGAAGAACGCCACTTCGGTCGCCTCCACCGTGCTCGAACAGGCGTGGGGCACCGGCGCGGCCAAGGTCATCACCGTGTTCATCGTGATCGCGGCGATCGGTTCGGTGTTCGCGGGCCTGCTCGGCGGTTCGCGGGTCCCGTTCGAGGCCGCGCGCGACAAGGTGTTCCTGCCGGTGTTCGCCAGGCTGCACCCGAAACTGAACCTGCCCACGGCCGGTGTGCTGACGATGGGCGCCATCGCCGCGGTCGGCTCGCTGTTCACCCTGACCGCGGTGATCAACGCGGCGGTGACGGTGCTGGTGATCGTCCAGTCGCTCGCGCAGGTCGCGGCGATCGTGGTGCTGCGGCGGCGACGGCCGGAGCTGGAGCGGCCGTACCGCCAATGGCTCTACCCGATCCCGACGATCATCGCGCTGCTCGGCTGGGTCTACATCTACTTCTCCGCCACCTTGCTCTCGATCGGGCTTTCGGTGGGCTGGATCGTGCTCGGCGTGGCGGCGTTCCTCGCCTACGCGAAGGCGGAGCGCGTGTGGCCGTTCGGGCCGAAGGGGATTCAGGAAACGTTCGCGGGGGCGGCAGAGGGGGCCGGGAAGTGACGGGGGAACAACTGATCCTGGGGATCGACTTCGGCGGGACGAAGGTCGCGATCGGGCTTGCCGACCGAGCCGGGAGCCTGCTGGTCACCCGGCGTCTCGACACCGACGCGCAAGCGGGCGCCGAGCAGGTGGTGAGCCGTGCGCTCGCCGCCGCGCGGAAGCTGCTCGCCGACGAAGGCGCCGCGGACCGGCTGGTCGCGATCGGCGTGGTCAGCCCGGGCATCGTGCTGGAGGACCGCATCCTGCTCGCGCCGAACGTGCCGGGCTGGGAGGAACTGCGGCTGCGCGAACTCGTCGCGGCCGAGTTCGAGGGCGTCCCGATCGAAGTGGGCACCGACGCCAAGGCGGCGGCGCTCGCGGAATGGCGATGGGGGGCGCTGGCGGACACCGATCCGGCGGTGTTCCTCTCGCTGGGGACCGGGATCGCCGCGGCGGTCCTGGTCGGCGGCCGGCTGCTGGCCGGCGCCAACGGAGCTGCGGGAGAGATCGGGTACAACCTCCTCTCACCGCAGGACACCGACGGGTTCGCCAGCGGAGCGGCGCCGCTGGAGGAAGCCGTCGGTGGGCGTGGGCTGGGCGGCCGGGCGAGTGTGCTGCTCGGCCGCCCGGTGACCGCGGGCGAGCTGTTCGGCCTCGCCAGGGAGAACGCGCAGGCGAAGGAACTCGTCGGCGCGGCACTCGACGAACTGTCGATGCACGTCGCGAACCTCGCCATCGCGCTCGACCCGCAGCGCATCGCCGTCGGCGGGGGATTGGTCCGCTCGGCCGACATCCTGCTGCCGGCGCTGCGCGAGCGGCTGGCGCGGGCCGTGCCGTTCCCGCCGGAACTGGTGTCGGCGAAATTCGACCAGGACGCGTCCCTGCTGGGCGCGATCGCGATCGCGCTGGACGCATAGCGAGATCACCGACCGAAGCCGCCGGGCCTTCGCTAGATCCGATCTAGCGAAGGCCCGGCGGCTTTCTCGCGCCTGAGGGGTGAGGCGAGAGGAGGTCGGTCATGGACGCCAGTCCGCTACGGGTCGCGGTGATCATCGGCAGCACCCGTGAAGGACGGGTGGGGGACACCGTCGGCGAGTGGTTCACCGGCCGGGCGGAACGCCGGGAAGACCTCGTCACCGAAGTGCTCGACCTGGTCGACTTCGACCTGCCCGCCGGGCTGCCGGAGCACCCGACGCACGACATGAAGCGGTTCGCGCGGCTGGTCGACGAGGCGGAGGCGTTCGTCGTCGTCACCCCCGAGTACAACCGCAGTTTCCCGGCGTCGCTCAAGCAGGCGATCGACTGCGCCTACGACGAGTGGCGCGCGAAACCGGTCGGCTTCGTCTCCTACGGCTACCGCTCCCAGGGGCTCTACGCCGTGGAGCAGCTGCGCACGATCTTCACCGAGCTGCACACGGTGACCATGCGCGACACCGTGGCCTTCAACCTCCTCGACGGCACCCTCTTCGATTCCGACGGGCAAGTACAGGCGGTGACCACCCTGCTCGACGCACTCGCCTGGTGGGGTCTCGCCCTGCGCGAAGCGCGCGCCGCCCGCCCCTACGTCTGCTGAAAGCTTCTGAAAGGAAACGGAAAATGAGTGAACTGGCCATCGAAGCCTCGGGGCTGGTCAAGGTGTTCGGCGAGAACCGGGCGGTCGACGGGATCGACCTGAAGGTCCCCGCCGGCACCGTGTACGGCGTCCTCGGGCCGAACGGCGCCGGCAAGACCACCGCGGTGAAGATGCTCGCGACCCTGCTCCGCCCCGACGGCGGTGAAGCGCGCATCTTCGGCAAGGATGTCGTCCGCGACGCCGACGCGGTCCGGTCCATGGTGAGCCTGACCGGGCAGTACGCCTCGGTCGACGAAGACCTGACCGGCACCGAGAACCTGGTGCTGATCGGCAGGCTGACCGGGCACCGCAAACCGGCCGCCCGCGCACGGGCGGCGGA
Source organism: Amycolatopsis sp. NPDC058340 (assembly GCF_042723975.1). Taxonomy (NCBI): domain Bacteria; kingdom Bacillati; phylum Actinomycetota; class Actinomycetes; order Pseudonocardiales; family Pseudonocardiaceae; genus Amycolatopsis; species Amycolatopsis sp. NPDC058340. Next base: position 33,728 of record NZ_JBHXIB010000063.1, read on the forward strand.
GCTGCTGGCGGCGTTCGGCCTCACCGAGGCCGCGGGACGGCAGGTGAAGAACTACTCCGGCGGGATGCGGCGGCGGATCGACATCGCCGCGAGCATCCTCAACACCCCGGACGTGCTCTTCCTCGACGAGCCGACGACCGGGCTCGATCCCCGCAGCCGCAACCAGGTCTGGGACATCGTGCGCGCGATCGTGCAGCACGGCACCACCGTCCTGCTGACCACGCAGTACCTCGACGAGGCCGACCAGCTGGCCTCGCGGATCGCGGTCATCGACCACGGCAAGGTGATCGCCGAAGGCACCAAGGGCCAGCTGAAGGCGTCGGTCGGCGCGGGCGCCGTCCACGTCCGGCTGCGCGAGGCCGGCCAGCGGCCCGAGGCCGAAGCGCTGCTCGTCCGGAACCTGGAGGCACAGGTGCTCCTGGAACCGGACCCCGTCGCGCTGACCGCCCGGCTTTCCGGCGAGAGCACCGAACAGGGCGCCGCCGAGCACGCCGCGCGCGCTCTGGCCGAACTCGCCCGCGCCGGAATCGTCGTCGACACCTTCTCCCTCGGCCAGCCGAGCCTCGACGAGGTCTTCCTGGCCCTGACCGACCGCACCGCCACGCCTGAGGAGAGTGCAGCTTGAGCACCACGGCAGTCAAAGACAACGAACCCGTTCTCGCGGCACCGAAGGCGGAGGATCTCGCCGCCGTCCTGATCGCGAAGAACCGCCCACAGCGTCCCAGCGCGCTGTCGGCATCGGTCACCTTCGGGTGGCGCGCGATGCTGAAGATCAAGCACGTGCCCGAGCAGCTGTTCGACGTCACGGCGTTCCCGATCATGATGACGCTGATGTTCACGTACCTGTTCGGCGGCGCGCTGTCCGGCTCGCCGACGCAGTACCTGCAGTTCGTGCTGCCGGGCATCATGGCGAGCAGCATCCTGATGATCACCATGTACACCGGGGTGGCGGTCAACACCGACATCGAAAAAGGCGTCTTCGACCGGTTCCGCACGCTGCCGATCTGGCGGCCGTCGGCGATGGTCGGCTACCTGCTCGGCGACATGCTGCGTTACCTCATCGCCTCGCTGGTGATCCTCGGCGTCGGGCTGATCATGGGCTTCCGTCCCGCCGGGGGAGTCGGGGGCGTGGCCGCCGCGATCCTCCTGCTGCTGGCGTTCTCGTTCGCGTTCTCGTGGATCTGGACGATGTTCGGCCTGTTGCTGCGCAGCGAGAAGTCGGTGATGGGGGTCAGCATGATGGTGCTGTTCCCGCTGACCTTCCTCAGCAACATCTACGTCAATCCGGAGACGATGCCGGGCTGGCTGCAGGCCTTCGTCGACGTGAACCCGGTGACCCACGTGGTCGCGGCGGTCCGCTCGATGATGGACGGCGACTGGGACGGCGGCGAGATCACCTGGGTGCTGATCGCCGGCGCGGTCATCCTCGCGATCTTCGGCACCTTGACGATGCGGCTCTACAACCGCAAATGAGCCGGGGGTAGGTCCCCTGGCGGCTCACAGCCGCCAGGGGACCTTGTTCTCGGGCGCGTACCGGCACGAAGAACCGGTGGTGACCGACGCGCGCAGGTGCGCGGCCAGCGCCGGATGCTGCTCGTCGAGTTTGCGCAGGGTGTCCCGGATCCGGGCGGTGACCGTCTTGCGGGCGCGTTCGGCCTCGTCGCCGAGGCGCCGGGTGCGGCCGCCGAGCCCGGCCGCGGACCGCAGCTCGGCGAGCAGCGCGTCCCGCTCCCGGTCCAGCGCGGCGGCGCGCGTGTCCTGTCCCAGCCCGGTCGCGGTGTCGATCAGTTCGTCGAGTTCGTCCAGCCGCGCGCGGTACCGGGCCTTCGCCTCTTCGTCGAGGACGGCGTCCCCGCCGAGACTCTTCGCGGCGACGACCACCTCGCCACCTTCGGGATCGAGCAACCGCACGGCCGCCACGTCCGAGCCCGGCCTGCCGAGCAGGAAATGCAGATCCCGCAAGCCTTTCGAGTCCGGAAGGTGAGCGGTGACGCCGTCGAAGTGCAGCGTCCACACGGCTTCGTCGCGGCGGAACTCGGCCGTCGGCGCCGCCGGGGTCCGTGCGGCCTCCCGCGCCCGCTTCACCCTGGCCACGACCGGTCGCATACCGAGCGCGGTGGCTTCTTCGGCCACTTCGGACAGCAGGTTCACCGCGGCCGTCGCGTCGCCGTCGAGGTTACGGCCGAGCAGGGCGTCCGCCAGCCAGGACTTGGCCTCGGTCGCCCAGACCGTCGCCCTGAGGCGATCCGCGGAGAGCATGGCACCGCGCAACCGGTCCACCGCTTCGTTCCACCGTTCCTGCGCGAGATCGAGCCTGCCGAGCCAGAGGTCGACCGGGCCGGAGATCTCGCAGCCGTACAGGGAAACCAGCCATTCCCCGCTGTAGGGCAGGAGAAGCGCGCGGGCGGCTTCACAGCGTTCGGGATCGCGTGAGACCGCCGCCGTATGCGCCTGACAGCGCAACCACAACGCTTCCAGGTCACGCGGATACGGCTTCACGTCGGCCGCGAGATCGGTGAGCCGGACGGCCTCCCCGGCATCCTCGCGCTGGGCCGCGGTGATCGCCTCCAGCAGCCGGCCGTACGCGTACCCGTTGCGGGAGATCTCCCGGTGCAACCCGGCGAGCTCGTCGAACCGCCCCTCCAGGCACCACCGGGCCCACCGCTGCAACTGGTTCAGATCACCGAAATGGGGATGTTCGTCGCCTTCGTGGCACGAGATCACCTGCTGGATGAACGCCTCGGCTTCGGCGAACCGGCCCTGGAGCGTGGCGATGATGCTCTGGTCGATCCGGGACGCCAGCTGCGAACTCGGCGCCCTGCCGGTGGCCGCCAGGGCGAGGAATTCCTGATATTGCTCGAAATACCGGGGATCGCCCTGTTCGAGCAGCGCCACCCATTTGAACGACGCCGCGTAGTGCTCCAATTCCGGGTTCGAAGTGCGGCGGCCGACGAGGACCAGTTCGTCGGTGAGCCGCTCGCGTTCCGCGGCGCTGCCCGGCCCCCAGATCGCGTCGTGCCGGGCCCACAAACCGAACAACAGGGCGGAATCGTCCTGGTCGTCGCGGGCGGTGATCATGATGTGCGCGGTCAGTTCCTGCGTCATCTCTTCGACGGTGACGTCCCGGCCGGGCTCACGGCCGCACAGCCGTCCATGCGCTTCGGTGAGCACCTTGACCGTCTCGTCGGCCCGCAGGCCCTTGTGATCGGCGCGGATCAGGGTCAGCGCCAGCCGGGCGAGGAGATCGTCGTCGTCGAGTTCACGGATGAGCACCGAGACGTCGTCGAGGACCTGCCTGCCCTCCTCCGTGTCCTGGTGGCGGGTCAGATGCGCGCCCAATTCGAGCGCGATGACCGCCTGGCGCCGCCGGTCTTCGACGATTTCCATCGCCCGCCGGTAATGCGTGGTCGTCTCCTCGATCGCCATCCGGCCGGTGGCGTCGATCGCGGCGGCGAGCAGCAGGTCGACGGCCTCGTCCGGATCGACTTCCCGGCCGGCGAGCAGCGCGTGGCGGGCCATGTCCGCGGGGAAGAGCCGGTCCGATGTCGACGGCGTCTCGCGGGCCGCCGCGACGACCGCGGCGTGCTGTTTGCGGCGGTCCGGTTCGGACAAGCTCGCGTACAGCGTCTCGCGGACGAGGTCGTGGGCGAAGGCGAACCGGCCCTGCCCGTGCACCACGACCAGCCGCGCCGCGACCGCCTGATCGAGCAGCCGGTCCACCTGGGGCACGGGCGCCGACGCCACCCCCGCGAGCAGACGGCGGTGGAATTCCCTGCCCAGCACGGACGCGGTGGTCAGCAGATCGAGAACCGGCTGGGGGAGCAGGGAAAGCCGTCTCTGGAGGGCGTCGGCCACGCCCGGGGCGATGGTCTCGGCGGAACCGCCGCTGTGCCACAGCCGCGCCGTCTGCTCGACGAAGAACGGATTCCCGCCGGTGCGGCGGTGGACTTCGGCGACCAGTGCGTCGTCGGGCTCCGCGCCGGCCGTCCTGGCCATGAGCGTGCCGACCTCGTCCGGTTCGAGGCCGGTGAGAGTGACCGAAGTGGCCTTCGCGAGCAACGGCAGCATGAGCGAGCGAAGCGGGTGATCGGTCGCTTCGACCTCGACATCCCGGTACGTGCCGATCAGGAGCAGCCGTTCGAACCAGGTGTGCTGGGCGGCGAACTCGAGCAGCCGCAGCGACGCGGCGTCGGCCCAGTGCAGATCGTCGAGCACCACGACGACCGGCTGGTCCTGGGAAGCGGCAACCAGCACGCTCGTCACCGCGTCGTACAACCGGAACCCGTCCGCCGCGCCGTCGCCGCGCGACTCGCCGAGCAGGACGTCGAGCGCGCTGTCGGCCATCGCGGCCCAGCAGCGCTCGCCGACCGCGCGCCGCAGCCCGCGGACCACCTGTGTCCACGGCCAGTAACCCGGGGCGCTCGCCGAGTCCCAGCAGGACCCGTTGAGCACGAGGGCGCCGAGACGTTTCGCTTCTTCGGCGGCGCCGGTGACGAGCGTGGTCTTGCCGATTCCGGCTTCTCCGGTGACCAGCACCAGCCCGCCGTGGCTTTCGGTGGCACGGGCGATCTCCGCGCGGAGCACCCCCGCGGGATGGTCACGTCCGATGAGCGCGGCTGACATGTCCGAATCCTCCCAGTAGGGTCCGACAATCTCACGACGCGCGCCCGCTGTCAGGCGTTACCGCCGGTCCGTCGTGACCGACGGTGACCGACGTCTCCCGGCCGCCGGGAACCCTTGACAAGGGAAATCCGACTTTCTGGACGTGAGTAATCGAGTGGGACGGCGGGTGAACAGCCGTCGAAGTTCCTGCCCCGATGGGCGAAGGCGGCCTGTTGTGCCAGGTCAGGTGGTCGCGGGCTGGAGTAGGGTGCAAAGTATGGGGAGCATTCGCTCGCGCGTGCTGGCTTGGATCGGCCGCCGTTACCTCGCGCGTCAGCAGAAGAACGGGTTCGACCTGTCCAAGATGTCGGTCATCCCGGACAACGCGCTGCTGCCGCTCAAACGCGACGGGCTCGACCCGGTGGCCGAGCTGGGCCGGATCCGCGCGGCGGAGCCGATCAGCAAACTCGACCTGCCGTTCGGGATGAACGGCTGGCTGGTCACCGGCTACGACGAGGCCAAGGCCGTGCTGGGCAAGGTCGGCGAGTTCAGCAGCGATTTCACGAACCTGGTCGGGAACGCCGGCGTGACCGAGGACCAGAACCCCGGCGGGCTCGGGTTCGCCGATCCGCCGGTGCACACCCGGCTGCGGCGGCTGCTCACACCGGAGTTCACCATGCGCCGGCTTTCGCGACTGACGCCGCGGATCGACGAGATCGTCGCCGAGCAGCTCGACGCGATGGAGAAGGCGGACGGCCCCGTCGACCTGTGGGAGGCCTTCGCGCTGCCGATCCCGTCGCTGACGATCTGTGAGCTGCTGGGTGTCCCGTACGAGGACCGCGACGACTTCCAGCGGCTGAGCACCGCGCGGTTCGATCTCTTCGGCGGCGCGGGCGCGTCACTCGGTGCGATGACCGAGTCACTGTCCTATCTGGACGAGATCGTCAAGAAACAGCGCGAGAACCCGGGCGACGGCCTGCTCGGCATGCTCATCAAGGAGCACGGCGACGAGATCGACGACCGCGAACTGGCGGGCCTCGCCGACGGCGTGCTCACCGGCGGGCTGGAGACCACGGCGAGCATGCTCGCGCTCGGCGCGCTCGTGCTGCTCAAGGATCGCGAGCTGTTCGAGACCGTCCGCGGCGACGACGATGCCGTCCACAAGTTCGTCGAGGAACTGCTGCGGTATCTGACCGTGGTGCAGATGGCCTTCCCGCGGTTCGCCAAGGAGGACATGGAGATCGCCGGTGTCCGGATCGCGAAGGGCGACATCGTGCTGGTGTCGCTCAGCGTCGCGAACCGCGACGGCGTCCTCGGCGAGGACATGGAGAAGTTCGACGCGACCCGCGAGCCGACGTCGCATCTCGCCTTCGGCTGGGGCATCCACCGCTGCATCGGTGCCGAACTGGCCAGGATGGAGCTGCGCACCGCGTATCCCGCGCTGGTCCGCCGGTTCCCGGAGATGCGGCTGGCGATCGCGCCGGAAGAGGTGGGCTTCCGGAAGGTCTCGATCGTCTACGGCGTCGACGCGCTGCCTGTGTCTTTGGGCTGATCCTCAGGCGACTCCTCTCGGGCGGAACTGGATGCTGATCCTCGGGCCGACCGGTTTGGCGGTTTTGGGGACGGCGTGTTCCCAGGTGCGCTGGCAGCTACCGCCCATGACGATCAGGTCGCCGTGGCCGAGGGCGTGGCGGACCGTCTCGCCTCCGCCACGCGGGCGCAGCGCCAGCTGCCGGGCGGCACCGACCGAGACGATCGCGACCATGGTGTCTTCGGTGCGGGAGCGGCCGGTGTCGTCGCCGTGCCAGGCGACACTGTCGCGCCCGTCCCGGTAGAAGCACAGGCCGGAGGTCGCGAACGGCTCGCCGAGCTCTTCCGCGTAGTGCGCCGAAAGCGTCTCCCTCGCTTCCGTGAGGATCGGGTGGGGGAGCGGCATGCCCTCGCGGTAGTAGCTCAGCAGCCGGGGAACGGCGACGACACGGTCGTACATCTGCCGTCGTTCGGCATGCCACGGCACGTCTTCGGCGAGCCGGGTGAACAGTTCGTCGGCGCCGGTGAGCCAGCCGGGCAGCACGTCGATCCAGGCGCCTCGGGTCAGCTCGGTGCGCCGGAGCCCGTCGAGCGAGCCGAGCCCGAGCGCGGCGCACTCGTCGAACAGCGAGGCTTGAAGGGCGGGGGTCATGGCAACCGAACCTACCCCGGATCCGATCATTTGTCGAACGGGTGTTCGAGTGGGTAAATGACCTGCTTTCTGTCGGTGCCGTCGGGCACGATGGTCGGCATGATCCACACAGTGAAGTCCGCGGACGGGACGCCGATCGCGTTCGAACGACGCGGCGAGGGGCAGGCGCTGGTCGTCGTCGCGGGCGCGGGCAACGACCGGCACGGAGACGAACCGCTGGTCGCGGAGCTGACGGCCGAGTTCTCCGTGGTGACTTACGACCGCCGGGGCCGGGGCGGCAGCGGCGACACCGCGCCGTACGCGGTCGAGCGCGAGATCGAGGATCTGGCCGCGGTCGTCGCCGCGATCGGCGAGCCGGTGATCGTGCACGGCATCTCCTCGGGCGGCGCGCTGGCGCTGCTCGCGGCCGCGGCGGGAGTGCCGATGACACGCCTGTCGGTGTTCGAGCCGCCCTATCGCGGCGAGACGGAAGAAGTCCCCGAGGGGTATGCCGACGAGATGCGCGAGCTGGTCGCGGCGGACCGGTGGGACGACGCCGTCGCGCTGTTCACGATGTCCGCGGTCGGCACGCCGGCCGAGGCCGTCGCCGCGGCCAAGGCGACGCCGATGTGGGCGGAGCTGCGATCGTTCGCGCCCACGCTCGTCTACGACGCCTTCGTGATGAGGGATTCCAAAGTGCCGGGCGAACTGGCGTCGATCGAGACACCCGTGCTCGTGGTGAACAGCAACGGCAGCACCGACTGGCTGAAGGCCGCGGCGCTCGCCGTGGTGAAGACGGTCCCGGATGCGCGACAGGTCGAGCTGGACGGGGAGTTCCACAGTGTCCCGCCGGAGCGCCTCGCCCCGGAGCTCACCGCGTTCTACCGGGATCCTCGATGAGGCGCAGATAGGCGGCACCGCGCGGGGAGATCCGGTAGCCGACTTCGAGGCTGAGCGTCAGGCCGAGGTTCTTCAGCTTGCGGATGTCGACCTTCAACGGTTCCTTCTCGCGGCCGAGGAGATCGGCGAGCTCTTGCGCGCGGCGGCCGGGATTTTCGGCGATGAGCCGCAAGGTCTCGTGCGTCCACGGGTGGCGTCTGTCCATCTCGGACAAGCGCTTGCCGATGGCCTCGGCGTCCTTTTCGGACAGTTCGGCGTCCGTGCTGAGCGCACGCCGGGGATCGGGGCCGAGGTAGCGCAGGTGGATCCGGTACACCGGCGCGTCCGCGGGGCCGCGCAGTGTCCCGCGGACCGCGTTCGCGGACTCCGCGCCGGAGCGGCGGGCGTCGTCCTCGGTGATGCCGGCGGGGTCGACGATCTCGACCGAGACGACCTCGATCACCCCTGCCTCCAGGCGCATGACGTCGCCGGGGCGGACGTTCTGTTTCGACCAGCGGCGGAAGGCCAGGTCGATCGTCCCGGCCGCCAGTCCTTCGAGGACCGTCAAGGAAAGGATCACCGTCGTTACCCAATCAGCGGGACGCCGGGGCGTCAACGTCTTGTCCGACGACGGTTCGTGCTCGTACAGTCGCAGCCTGGTCCTGGTCTGGACCACCGCCGCCCCGAATGCGCAGGAGGCAGGATGCGGAGACGACTTCGGACCGCCGGGGTGGTCGCGACGGCCGTCCTCGGCCTGATCGCGTCGGCGATGCCGGCGAACGCCCAGGTCGGAACGGGGCCCTGGACGGTGGAGAACCCGTCGTTCAAGGTGCAGGAACGCGGATGCGGCAAGGTCGACGGGCTGAACTTCGAACTGACCTGCTCCACCGGAAGCGGGGACCAACGGGCGGAACGACGCTACGTCACCTACACCGGCGGGACCCGGCAGTTCGAGGGGTCGTTCCGGATCACCAGCATGGCGGGCACCCGGATCAGCCTGAAGCAGACCTTCCGCGACGCGCCGACCGCCGGACCGTACTTCATGCTCGCGGTCGAACGCGGCGGGCGGCTCTACGCCGTGCACGGCGGGGACACCGTGGGGAGCGGCGCGACCGTCGGGACGTCGGTGCGGGTCAACACCGTGCACCAGGTCGGGAGCACGCACAAGGTGTACCTCAACGGTTCGCTGAAGCACACCGTGAGCAGCAGCGGCGGGAGTTATTACGACAAGTTCGGCGCCTACCGGACGGCCAGTGGCGCCGGGCCGGTCAAGGTGACTTGGAGCGGGATCAAGTTCTGGCGGAAGTGACCCGCCTCGTTTTTGCTCGGCTGTCCTTCACGCGCCACCACTGTGACTGCTGGTGCAGGTGGGGCGCATGTGGCACCGTCTGGTCCGTGAGGGCCTCCTTCCCTACCTTGAGGGTAGGCAAGGAGGCCCTCACGGACCTGCGACCACCGGGCCGCGGCGCCAAGCGTCGAGGTCCGTCCACGCCTGGAGCGTCCGCCTGCTTTCGAACCGGCGGTGTTCCCCGGTGACCGGATCGGTGAACTCGAGGACCTTCGCCAGCAGCTGCAAGGGTTCGGTGAAGTCGTCGAGCGGGGTTTCGGTCAGCTCCGGGTAGAAGTCGTCGCCGAGGATCGGCAACCCGAGGCCGCTCATGTGCAGCCGGAGCTGGTGGGTACGGCCGGTCGCGGGGATCAGGCGATAGCGGCCGAGACCGTCGCGGTGCTCGATCAGCTCGACGCGGGTCTCGGCGTTGGGCGGCCCGTCGATCTCCTGCGCGGCGATGACCCCGCGTTCCTTGACGATGCGGCTGCTGATCTCGCGCGGCATCGCGACGGCCGGATCGTAGCGCGCGACCGCCTCGTATTCCTTGTGTACCAAGCGGTCCCGGAACATTGTCTGGTATTTGCCGCGGACTTCGGGCGTGCTCACGAACAGGATGAGGCCCGCGGTGACCCGGTCGAGCCGGTGCGCGGGGGTGAGCCGTGGGAGGTCGAGCTCTCGGCGCAGCCGGACCAGCGCGGTCTGCAGGATGTGCCGTCCGCGCGGGATCGTCGCGAGGAAATGCGGTTTGTCGGCGATGAGGAAATGCTCGTCGCGGTGTAGCACGGAAACCTCGAACGGCACCTCGACCTCGTCGGGCAGGTCGCGGTGGAACCAGATGAACGAGTCCGGCACGAACGGCGAATCGACGCCCAGCGGACCGTCCAGTCCGACGATGCGCTCCTCGCGGAGCATTTCCTCGATCCGTTCGGGTGCGACGCGGGGAAGCCGCTCGACGAGGTGCTCCCGCAACGTCGTCCACGGCCCCTCGGCGGGCATCTTGAGCCTCGCGGGGTCGAGCCCGTGACGGGGCGGGAGCGGCGGGCGGAGCTTGCGTCTCATCACCGCGCACTCTAGCCGTGCTCCTGGTCGCGAGCGGCTTCCGGCGGGTGTCGCGGCGCCGCTCGCGGGTGCTCCGTGCGTTGGGCAAGACCCAATAACACCCAAAAAACAAGAGAAAATTGGGTTAGCAAACAACGCCGAGTTGTGAAACCAGGGGGGGGTTTT
>NZ_JBHXIB010000063.1:43933-45119 GCF_042723975.1 Amycolatopsis sp. NPDC058340
TTCCACACCCCACTCCCCAAAATTACTCCTTCGTTATTGTGGCTTCCCCAACGTCCCGGGAGTTATCCACAGTGGGGCTGATGTGGCGAGTTGTCCACAGGGCGCCGGATCGGTCTGGCGCGCGATCGGTAGCGGCGCCGACGATCATGGGGTGAAAACCGGAGACTGGGCCCGTGACCCCGAAGGGCTCTATCGACACAGCCGTGGCGGCGTGGTCACCGTCGCTCGGCTCGAGGAACTCGGCGTTCCGTCCATGACCTGCTATCGCCGGTGCCGTCCAGGGAAACCGTGGCAACGGTTGTTGCCAGGTGTCGTGCTGCTGAGTTCCGGGAGACCTACGCGTCGGCAATTGATCGATGCCGCGCTCCTGTACGCCGGACCGGACGCGGTGGTGACAGGGGTGGTCTCCTGCCGGCGGCAGGGGTTACGGGACCTGCCGGACCAGCCCTTTCTCGTCCACCTTCTGGTTCCGCTCGAGCACAAAGTCGGCAGTGCCGGGCACGTGATCGTCGAACGCACGACCCGGCTGCCGCAGCCGATCGTGATCGACGGAGTGCCGCTGGCGCCGCTGGTCCGGTCGATACTCGACTGCTGTCGTCGCCTCGGCTCGCGCCAGGATGTTTCGGCTTTGCTGGCCGACGCGGTGCAACGGGGTGCGAGCCTTCCGGAGCTGTTCGCCGAACTCGACGCCGGGAGCAGCCGCGGCACCGCGATCCCGCGTGAGGTGTTGCACCGGATCGTCGACGGTGCCCGCTCGGCCGCGGAGGTCGACGCGATGAAGGTCTGGCGGATGACCGGTTTGCCGGAACCCTTGTGGAATCACGAGTTGCGGGATGAAAACGGTGAGTACATCGCGACCGCCGACGGCTACTTCGCAGCGGTCGGACTGGCTTGGGAAATCGATTCGTACGACTTCCACTTCGGCAAGCAACAATACGCGGCGACGGTGGCGAGAAACGCGAGGTACGCGGCCGCCGGGATCATGGTCCTCCAGACCTTGCCCAGCCGCTTGCGAACGGAACCGGAGCGGGTGGCCGCCGAGCTCGTCGCGGCCCATCGAGCCGCCCTTGCCCGCGGTCGAGCCGCTTGATCGACCGTGCTGGACGTGGGGGAAGCCACCATAAGGAACATAAAACATGGGTAATTTTCTTTTGGAAAGCACGGAGCGGGGGCCGGCGGCCGGCCC
>NZ_JBHXIB010000064.1:0-6636 GCF_042723975.1 Amycolatopsis sp. NPDC058340
CAGCCGAGGGAAGGGGGCCTTCACGCGCTGTGGGTCGGGTGGTGTCGCGAAAGTGGCTTTCGCGACACCAGTCGCAGCTGGGAGCGTGGCGCTTACTTGCCCCGCAGTCGCGGCGTGCGTTGCGAAATCCACATTCGCTGCCTTCAACGTTGCCAAGGTGGCTTTCGCGACGCCCACACGTGTCTGCCGTTGCCGCGAAACGGCGACAGCCGCACGGGCAGGGCCTTCTGGCTTGCCGTGTGGGTCGGGTGATGTCGCGAAAGCCACTTTCGCGACGTCTGGTGTCCCGAAAGTGGCTTTCGCGACACGGCCGCAGCCGGAGCGTCGCCGCGAAACGGCAACGACCGACCCCTGCCGATCCGCGCCACGCCCCGTACGTTGGACCCATGGCGAGGGAGCGGCAGGTGGCGGGCGGGGGCCGGGCGGTCGAAATCGCGCCGGATCGCCTCGAAGGCTGGTACGCCCGTTTCGCCGTCCGCAACGAGGGCGTCCGCGAGACCGAGCTGCGCCCCGACACCGTCACCGTCATCGCGGGCAACGGCGTGGTAGCCCTCGCGACCGTCCCTTTCGGACCGCTGAACACCGAAGGAACCGAGCCGGGTCTCGCCGTCGGCCCGCTCATCGAACACGCGCTGATCTCGCGCAGGATCGCGCTCCTGCTGGTACGCCGCGGCGGGCACAGTGTCGGGATCGCGCGCGGGGGAGTGGTCGTCCAGTCCAGGACGGACCGGCATCTGGTCCAAGGCCGGTCCGCGGCGGGCGGGTGGTCGCAGCAACGGTTCGCGCGGCGCCGGGAAGGGCAGGCCCGCACGGCGCTACGGGCCGCCGCGGACGACGCCTTCGAGGTGCTCGTCCCTCAACTGTCCGAAGTGGACGCAGTCGTCCTCGGTGGTGACCGCCGGGCCCTGGACACCCTGCGCGAGGACAGGCGGCTGGCGCCGTTGTTCCAGCGTGCCGAGCCCCGCGTGCTCGACATCGCCGAACCGCGCCGCACGGTGCTCGAAGACGCGGCGGAGCGGGCCGTCGCGGTCGAAATCACCCTCGCCGGGCCGTGACGTCCGGCACGGTCCGATAAAACCGTTCGACACCGGCCCGTACACTGGTCGCGTGGACATCCTCTTGGAGTAGCTCCTCGCCGGCCCGTCGGCCGGCGAGTCGAAGCTGTCCGCTCATCCACCCCTTGTACCGGGAGTTCCCGTGATCACGGCCTCTGGCCTTCAGCTGCGCGCTGGTTCGCGCATTCTGCTCGACGACGCCAATCTCCGCATCCAGCAGGGCGACCGCATCGGCCTGGTCGGCCGCAACGGCGCCGGCAAGACCACCTCGCTCAAGGTGCTGGCGGGGGAGGGCGAGCCGTACGCGGGCGAGGTCCGCCGCAGTGGCGAGCTCGGCTACCTCCCGCAGGACCCGCGCGAGGGCGACCTGTCCGTCACCGCGAAGGACCGGGTACTCTCCGCGCGCGGCCTCGACTCCTTGCTGCGCAACATGGAAAAAGCGCAGAACGCGATGTCGGAGCTGGTGGACGAGAAGGAACGCGACAAGGCGGTCAACCGCTACAGCCGCCTCGAAGAGCGCTTCGCCTCCCTCGGCGGGTATGCCGCCGAGAGCGAGGCCGCGCGGATCTGTTCCAACCTCGGCCTCGCCGACCGGGTGCTCGCGCAGACGCTGCAGACGCTCTCGGGTGGTCAGCGCCGCCGCGTGGAGCTGGCCCGCATCCTGTTCGCCGCCGCCGAAGCGGGCGCGGGCGGCAAATCCGAGACGATCCTGCTGCTCGACGAGCCCACCAACCACCTCGACGCCGACTCCATCAACTGGCTTCGAGGCTTCCTGAAGCAGCACGACGGCGGTCTCGTGGTCATCAGCCACGACGTCGAACTGCTCGCGGACGTGGTCAACAAGGTGTGGTTCCTCGACGCGACCCGTGGCGAGATCGACCTCTACAACATGGGCTGGCAGCGCTATCTCGACGCGCGCGCCACCGACGAGAAGCGCCGCCGCCGCGAACGCGCGAACGCCGAGAAGAAGGCGTCCGCGCTGCAGCAGCAGGCCGCCAAACTGGGCGCCAAGGCGACGAAGGCCGTGGCCGCCAAGAACATGGCCCGCCGCGCCGAGCAGATGCTGTCCGCGCTCGACGAGACCCGGCAGGCCGACAAGGTCGCCCGGATCAAGTTCCCCGAGCCCGCCCCGTGCGGCCGGACCCCGCTCACCGCGGAGGGGCTCTCGAAATCCTACGGATCGCTCGAGATCTTCACCGGCGTCGACCTCGCCATCGACCGTGGCTCCAAGGTCGTCGTGCTCGGATTGAACGGCGCCGGAAAGACGACTTTGCTCCGGCTGCTCGGCGGAATGGAAACTCCGGATACCGGCGAGACCATTCCAGGTCACGGATTGCGTTTGGGCTATTACGCACAGGAGCATGAAACGCTCGACCACGATGCGTCCGTGTGGGAAAATATCCGTCACCTGGCACCGGACACCGGAGCGCAGGAGTTGCGGAACCTTCTCGGCTCGTTCCTGTTCACCGGCGAGCAGCTCGATCAGCCCGCCGGCACGCTCTCCGGTGGTGAGAAGACGCGGCTCGCACTCGCCGGTCTGGTGTCCAGCGCTGCCAACGTTTTGCTGCTCGACGAGCCGACGAACAACCTGGACCCGGCCAGCCGTGCCCAGGTCCTGGACGCCTTGCGCAGCTTCGCCGGGGCGGTCGTCCTGGTGACGCACGACCCGGGCGCGGTCGAGGCGCTGGAGCCGGAACGCGTGATCCTCCTGCCGGACGGAACCGAGGACCATTGGTCGGCGGATTATCTGGAACTTGTCCAGCTTGCGTGAGGCTTGCGTCCGTTCGGGTGCTTGATCGATGCCATCCGGCCACTGAAATGGCCCAATGTGATCGCGGTTTCAGCAGTTTTGCGCTCGTCGTCTGGCATTCCGGCGCTCAGTGTTCGATCATTGCGGCGACAGGGGCCGTTATGTGGCCCAGAACACTCTCGGCGGGAAGGCGATCGACGTGGCTGATCTCAAGAAAGGCGCGCGGATCACCGGCAACACGCGTGACAAGCTGGCCGCTGACCTGAAGAAGAAATACGAGAAGGGCTCGAGCATCCGCGCTCTTGCGGAGTCCACGGGTCGCTCGTACGGGTTCGTGCACCGGGTCCTCTCGGAGTCCGGCGTCCAGCTGCGCGGCCGTGGCGGTGCCACCAGGGTCAAGAAGAAGTAGTCACGAGGAAGTAGCGGACTGCTGCGCGGGGGGCGCAGTTCCCTTTCCGGGGACCGCTGTTTCACGGGTTTCCGCGGCGAGGAAGGCCAGCCTGGCACCGAGCAGGACCAGCGGATACACCAGGTAGCCGTACCGCGTCGCCGGAGTGAGCATGATCAGCGCGACGAGCCCGACGGCCATGCGCAGCAACGCGTCCGAACCGGTCGCGGGCGGGCGTCGCAGCAGCCAGACGAGGATCGCGACGGCCGCGATCCCGAGCAGGACGAAGGAAACCGCCGTGCCCACCGGGCCGAGCGAGGCGATGAGGTGGCCGGGCAACGGGCTCGCCGCCGGTGACTTGATCACGCCGATTCCCAGCGGGAACCGGAAGACGTGCTCGGCGAACGCCTTGGGGTCCACCAGATACACGGGTACGTGCAGGACGAGGGTCGTCACCACGAGTGCCGCGGCGAATCCGCCCAGTGCGCGAGGACCACGCCGCGTGATCAACAGGACACCGAGCACCACGATCGCCGGCGCGACGATGAGTTTCGCGCTGACCACCAGTGCCAGCACCAGACCCGACAGGATCGCACGGCCCGTCGTGGCCAATGCGAAGGACAGCACCAGCAGCCCGACGATGGCGAGATCCGGGCCGGCGACCGCCCAGGTCAGCGCGGTCAGCGGGCAGGCGAGGGCGAGTTGTGCCGCGCTGACCGGGATCTTCGGCCACTTCAGCAGCCGCAGCGTCAGCAGTACGCACGCGACGGCCGCCAGCGCGAACATCCAGCGCGCGTCGGTGAGGGCGTTCGCGACCGGCCCGCCGCCGGACAAGGCACGCGGCAGGCCGAAGACGGTCATCACCGGACCGTATGGCGTGTAATCGTTTACTTCCACCGCGCGACCGAGCGCGGTGACGTCGACGTACGGGGTTCCGTTCTCCAGAAGGAGTTTCGCCGACCGTTCGATGACCCAGACCTCGGGCTGCGCGGCCCACGAGTCCGGCGTGACGAGCCAGTCCACTCCGGTCAGACGGCGAATGACGAGCATTCCCAACGGAAGGATCATGGCGAACAACCCGATGGCGCCGATACCGATCCACCGCGAACCGAGTGCGCCGGGCAGT
The DNA here is from genome assembly GCF_042723975.1 of Amycolatopsis sp. NPDC058340. Taxonomy (NCBI): domain Bacteria; kingdom Bacillati; phylum Actinomycetota; class Actinomycetes; order Pseudonocardiales; family Pseudonocardiaceae; genus Amycolatopsis; species Amycolatopsis sp. NPDC058340. Next base: position 4,320 of record NZ_JBHXIB010000064.1, read on the forward strand.
CGCTTGCCGCGCCGCGCGGCGATCGTCAGCCAGCCGGTGTGGACCACGGCGAGCCCGTAACCCGCTACAGCGAAGTTCGCCCACACGCGATAGCCGTAGAATTCCGCGACGGCGGTGTTCACGACGGCGAAGATCAGGCAGCCCGTGTAGAAGACCAGGTCGATGGTCAGTCGTCGCCGGTCTGGGTCCTTGGTCACCGGCTCAGGCTACCGACGCGGCCACGCCCGCCGGAAAGAGGACGCGGAAACCGGGAAGCATCCGGTGTGCCGCGGTGTTGGTCTTGCTTATATCCGGGAAAACTCTCGACTAATATCGAGGTTTTGGGGGCTGAGAGAGGGTTCTCATGGACAACACGTACGCGCTGATGAACTCGGCGATGAGATCCGCCGATGTTCCGAAGGGGCTGCACAAGGGGACGCTCCGCCGCGTCGCGCGGTTCGCCAGGCCGCACTGGCGGAGATTGCTGATATTCCTGGTGCTCACCGTCGTTTCTGCGGTACTGGCGGTGAGCACGCCGGTGCTGGCGGGGAAGGTGGTCGACGCGATCATCGGCGGGCACGACGTCGCGCTGGTGGTGTGGCTCGCCGTCGTGATCGCGGCGCTGGCGCTGATCGACGCCGGGCTCGGGCTGGCCGAACGGGCGCAGTCGTCGCGGATCGGGGAGGGGATCATCCTCGACCTGCGGCTCGCGGTGTACCGCCACGTGCAGCGGATGCCGGTCGCGTTCTTCACCCGCACCCGCACCGGCGCGCTGGTGAGCAGGCTCAACAACGACGTCATCGGCGCGCAGCGCACGTTCACCGCGACACTGTCCGGTCTGGTCACCAACGTGATCCAGCTGGCGCTGTCGCTGGTGGTCATGGTGACGCTGTCCTGGCAGGTCACGTTGCTGGCGCTGGTGCTGCTGCCGGTGTTCATCCTGCCGACGCGGCGGCTCGGGCGGCGGATGGCCGGGCTGCAGCGGGAGGCGGGCGGGCTCAACGCGTCGATGACCACGCAGATGACGGAACGGTTCTCCGCGCCGGGAGCGACGCTGGTGAAACTGTTCGGCGATCCGGAGCGCGAGACCGGCGAGTTCGGCGCGCGGGCCGGACGGGTGCGCGACATCGGCGTTCGCACGGCGATGCTGACGCGCTGGTTCCTGACCAGCCTGACCACGGTCTCGGCGCTCGCGCAGGCGCTGGTCTACGGGCTGGGCGGTTACCTGGCGCTGACCGGGGCGCTCGCGCCGGGCACCGTCGTGGCGCTGGCGTTGCTGCTGACCAGGCTGTACTCGCCGCTGACCGCGCTGGCGAACGTCCGCGTGGACGTGATGACCGCGCTGGTGTCGTTCGAGCGGGTCTTCGAGGTGCTCGACCTCAAGCCGATGATCGAGGAGAAGCCGGACGCGCGACGGGTTCCCGAAGGCCCGGTTTCGGTGGAGTTCTCGGACGTCCGCTTCGGTTACCCGGCGGCGGACCGGTACTCGCTGGCGTCGCTGGAGGACGTGTCCACTTTGGATCACCGGGGTGGCGAGGAGGTGTTGCACGGCATCAGCTTCCGAGCCGAACCCGGGCAGATGGTGGCATTGGTGGGATCGTCCGGCGCGGGCAAGTCGACGATCGCCTCGCTGCTGCCGCGGCTGTACGACGTCGACGCCGGGTCGGTTCGTCTGTCCGATGTGGACGTTCGCGAGCTGGAGTTCGCCTCGCTGCGGGAAACCGTCGGCGTGGTGACCCAGGACGGGCACCTCTTCCACGACACCATCCGCGCGAACCTCGAGTACGCACGGCCAGGGGTCACCGACGCCGAGATCTGGTCGGCGCTGGAGAAGGCGCGCCTGGGCGAGTTGATCCGGGACCTGCCGGACGGGCTGGAGACCGTGGTGGGGGAGCGGGGCTACCGGCTCTCCGGCGGTGAACGGCAGCGGCTGACCATCGCCCGGCTCCTGCTGGCGCAGCCGAAGGTCGTCGTCCTCGACGAGGCGACCGCGCATCTGGACTCGCAGTCCGAGGCGGCCGTGGGCGAGGCGCTGACCGACGCCCTGGACGGGCGGACCGCGCTGGTCATCGCACACCGGTTGTCGACGGTTCGGGCGGCGGACCAGATCCTGGTGATCGAGCACGGGGAGATCGTCGAGCGGGGGACGCACGAAGAGCTTCTCGCGCGCGAAGGCCGCTACGCGTCGCTGTACCTGACGCAGTTCTCGGAGGAACCCGCGGCCGCGTGACCCTCAGGTGCCTCGTGAGTGGCGAGGACGGTTAGAACCGTCCACGCCCCACCACAGGGGGGGAGGCGCGCAGGGGGGGGTGACCACCCCCCACATGCGCCAGGGTAG
>NZ_JBHXIB010000064.1:6646-27604 GCF_042723975.1 Amycolatopsis sp. NPDC058340
TCACCCAGGGCACCGGCGCGTTGTCCTGGGGCCCCCCGGGGCGGGGCGCCCCCGCGGGGGCTGGTTGGGGGGCGGGGTGGTAACCCCCCCCCCCCCCCACTCACGAGGGCGGGAGCCGCGAAGGTCGCGTTCACCAGCGCCATCTTCCGCGGATCGTCGCGCATCAGGGGCCCCATCCGGTTCATCGTGTAGCCGAAGGCGATCCCGCTTTCGGGATCCGCGCCGCCGGACGAGCCGCCGAGCCCGTCGTGCCCGAACGCGCGCGGGTTCGGGCCGAAACCGCGTTCCTCGCTGCCGAGGTAGAACCCCAGCGCCCATTCGTTGCCCAGCCCGCCGACGACGTCGGCCTCCCGGCCCTGCCCTTCGCGGGCGGTCGCCAGTGCGCCGGCCGAGAGCAGCCGCCCGGAGGCGAGCGCGCCGTAGATGGCCGCGATGGCCCTGGCGGTGCCGTGTCCGTTCAGCGCGGGCAGGATCGCGCGCCGCCAGCCGGGTTCGTTGGCGTCGCGGCCTTGGACGCGCGGGTTCGCCAGCGCCGCGAGGGCGGCGGGGCCGGCGTTGGCGAACGCCTGGGTCAGCGCGGTCTTCATCTCGGCGCTGAGCACGGGTTCGACGAGGGTGGAGCAGCGCGCCAGATCGTCGTCGGAATCCAGGCCGATCCGGAAGTCCGCGTCCAGCGGACCGGCGATGTGCTCGGCGAAGTACGCGCGCACGTCCTGCCCGCTCGCCCGGCGGATCACCTCGCCGACGAGGAAGCCGAACGACAGCGCGTGGTAGCCGCTGGCCGTGCCCGGTTCGAAGAGCGGCGGCTGCGCGGCGAGCAACCCGGTGATGTGGTCCCAGTCGTAGAGCTCCTCGACCTTCACGGGCCGGTCGAGGCCGATGCCGGTCACGCCGGAGCGGTGCGAGAGCAGCCATCGCACCGGGATGTCCCGCTTGCCCGCGGCCGCGAACTCCGGCCAGTACTTCGCGACGGGAGCCTCGATGTCGAGCGCGCCGGCGTCGGCGAGGTGGTGCGCGCAGAGCGCGGTCATGCCCTTGGTGGTCGACCAGACATTGGTGAGCGTGTCCGCCCGCCACGGGATCGTCCGGTCCGGATCGGCCCAGCCCGCCCAGAGGTCGACCACAGTCTCGCCGTGGCGGGTCACCGAGAACGCGGCGCCGATCTCGCCGCGTGCGGCGAAGTTCTCCTCGAAGGCGGCCCGGACGGGTTCGAAGCCCGCCGCGCAGTCACCGTGGATCTCGGTCATGGCACGGACCTCCCATGGGGACACCGACCGGTCGGTATGTGACCGTAGGAGTGCCGCGGGGACGAGTCAAGAGGCCCGTCCCCGCGGATCGCTACCGCAGCGCCGGGACCCGCGCGCCGTACTTGGCCAGCAGCGCGGCGTTGGCCTCGTCGCCACCGTCCACGTTGGAGCTGCGCCACAGCGGGATGTCGACGCCCTGCGCCGTGCCGAGGTCCACGACCTCGGCGAGCACGAGGTTCCAGAGGAACGCGTTGATCACCGTGGACAGTGGCGCGGTCCGCGGCGCCTCCGGCGGATAGCTCGAATCGCCAGGGCGGACGTGGGAGTCGAGCACGATGCTCGCCTCTTCGATCAGCGTCGTGGCCGAGCGTTTGGGCGCCGCGGCCACGGACGCGGCCGAACTCACCGCGATGACCGACGCGCCGCGTTTGCGCGCCCCGGCGGCCAGTTCGACCGGGTACGGGTTGACCCCCGAGGTCGAGAACACCACCAGCAGGTCGTCCGGACCCGGGGCGCGCTCGGCCAGCACCTCTTCGGCGAGCCCGGACCGGCGCTCGGTCTTGGTGCTGTGCTGCGCGCCGTGCAGCGGCAGCAGCTCGGGGTGGTAGAGCGGGTAGACACAGGCGAGCCCGCCCGCCCGGTAGAAGGTCTCGGCGACCGCGGCCAGCGAATGACCGGCCCCGGCGGTGAACACCAGGGCGTCGGCCCGGATGACCCCCAGGATCAGCTCGGCCGACTTCCGGATCTGCTCCGCGTTACCCCGTTCGGCCTCCGCGAGCCGTTCGGCGACGTCCGCATAACGTTCGGTGGTGCTCACCACATCCGCCCTTCCGTCTGGAGATCAGCGACGAATGTAGCGCGTGGACCAATCGCCGAAGTGGAATACATGGGGTCATGATCGAGGTTGACCCGATCACTGCGGCCGGGGTTTCGGAGACTGGAGGGGCCAGGGTGAGCGAGGCTGATCCCGCGGTGCGGACTTGGCGGGCACGCGGCCAGGTGAAAGCCGTGGTGCTGGTACTGCACGGCGGCGCGGAGCACAGTCATGCCCGCGTGGCGCCGTGGCGGCTGGCGTACCAGCGGATGGTGCCGCTGGCGAAGGACGTGCACCGCGCGGGCAGGGGGCACGGGGTCGAGGTGCGGCTGCTGCGCAACCGGATCTACGGCTGGAACGACCACGGCACCGACGCGCTCGCCGACGCGCGCTGGGCCCTGAACCGGATCCACGACGATCACCCCGGCGTGCCGGTGATCCTCGTCGGCCATTCGATGGGGGGACGGGTCGGCCTGCGCGTCGCCGACGATCCGGCCGTCATCGGCGTCTGCGCGCTGGCACCCTGGACACCACCGGGTGAACCCATCGACGCCGTCGCCGGCCGCGCCGTGCTCATCGCGCACGGGACCAAGGACCGCATGACCGATCCGGTGGCATCACACGCTTTCGCCGAACGCGCCGAAAAGGTGGCGTCGCGGTCGGCGCGGTTCGAAATCGGCGGTGAAGGGCACGCGATGCTACGAAGGTCTCGCGTCTGGAACCGTCTCGTACGGGCGTTCGCACTCGAGCTGATCGAAGCCGGGGGCACTGACGAAACACTGAGCGGAGCCTGGGATCGGCCGAGCTCGGAGCGGCTGCGGATCCCGGTCTAGACCGGGCGGGAGGGAGTACCCATGTCCACGTCGAGCGTCGATCGGACGGCAGGTTCGTCCGGCCTGCCCGGTCCCGACGAAACCCGGTGGCCGGGATTGGCCACCCCGCCGCATTCCCCGTTCCGGGCGCGGATCGCCGAGCAGTTGTTCCGGCACGCGGTGCGCCCGCTGAACGTCCGCGTGCGCATGCCCGACGGCTCGCAGCTGGGCGCGGGCGGCCCGGACGCGCCCGAGATGCGGCTCAACCGTCCCGCCGCCTTCTTCCACCGCCTCGGAGTGGACGCGAAGATCGGCTTCGGCGAGGCCTACATGGTCGGCGACTGGACGAGCGACGCGCTCGCCGAGGTGCTGACCCCGTTCGCGGAGCGGATGGCGACGCTCATCCCGCCGCTGCTGCAGCGGTTCCGCCGGTTCGTCGACCGCGGCCACCCGGACGGCGAGGAGAACACCGTCGAGGGCGCGCGGGCGAACATCCACCGCCACTACGACCTGTCCAACGACCTGTTCGGCGCGTTCCTGGACCCGTCGATGATGTACTCGTCGGCGTTGTTCGGCCCGGACGACGACCTCACCGCCGCACAGCACCGCAAGATCGACAGCGTCCTCGACTACGCCGGTGTCCGCGAAGGCAGCACGGTTCTCGAGATCGGCACCGGGTGGGGCGAACTCTCGATCCGGGCCGCCGCGCGCGGGGCCACGGTCACGTCACTGACCATTTCCGAGGAGCAGGCGAAACTGGCCACCGAGCGCATCGCGGCCGCGGGCTTCGCCGACCGCGTCGACGTCCGGCTGTGCGACTACCGCGACTCCACCGGCCGGTACGACGCCGTGGTGAGTGTCGAGATGATCGAAGCGGTCGGGGAGGCGTACTGGCCGACGTTCTTCGAGACCATCGGGAAGCGGCTGAAACCGGGCGGCAGACTGGGGCTCCAGGCCATCACCATGGACCACGAGCGCATGGTGGCCGCGTCCCGTTCGTACACCTGGATGCACAAGTACATCTTCCCCGGCGGGCTCATCCCGTCGACCACCTCCGTCGAGGAGGGCCTGCTGGAGCACGCGCGGTTGCGGCTGGAAGGGGTGCGCGAGTTCGGCCACGACTACGCCCGCACGTTGCGGCTGTGGCGGGAGAGGTTCACCCAGCGGTGGGGCGAGATCACCGAATTGGGCTTCGACGACGTGTTCAAACGGATGTGGGAGTTCTATCTGGCGTACTCCGAAGCGGGGTTCCGTTCGGGGTATCTCAAGGTCCACCAGTTCGGATTCGCCGAAAACGGACGGTGACGACCACCCAACCGATGCGGGGTGCCGGACGTCCTTCACCTAGGGTCTGCGGTTGACTGGGCCCCACACGCGAGATCGGGACGGGTGATTCGGCATGACGTATGGAGGCGACGACCGAGGGCGACGGATGCCGCCACAACGGCCGCCGTCCGGCCGCCCCCGGCGGCACCAGCCCGCGCAGATGATGCCGCTGCCGGGCCGGGGGAGCAGCCCGTACGACGAGCGGACCGCGCCCATGGGGCACGGAGGCCAGGAGCGCCCCGCGGGTCCGCCTCCGCGCCGCCCGGAGCCTCCTCCGGGCCGCCCGATGGACGGCGCGCGCCCGCCGCGGCGGCGCAAGCGCTGGGGCTTCGGCAAGGTGCTGCTCACGTTGCTGACCGTGTTCGTGGTGTTCCTCGCCGGCGTGTGGGTGTACCTGGAGTTCTCGATCAACCGTGTCGACGCGCTGGCCGACTACTCCGGCCGCCCCGTCGCGGCCGAGGGCACCAACTGGCTGATCGTCGGCTCCGACAGCCGGGACGGGCTGACCCCCGAAGAGCAGGAGAAGCTGGTCACCGGTGACTCCAAGGCCGCCGGCGGCGGCAAGCGGACCGACACCATCATGATCGCGCACATCCCGTCCAACAGCGTCAAACCGACATTGCTGAGCCTCCCGCGCGACTCGCAGGTGAGCATTCCCGGGCACGGCAAGAACAAGATCAACGCGGCGTTCTCGATCGGGGGCCCGACGCTGCTCGCGCAGACCGTCGAAGGCGCCACCGGCCTGCGCATCGACCACTACGCCGAGATCGGCTTCGGCGGCTTCGCGAAGATCGTCGACGCGATCGGCGGGGTGCACATGTGCGTCGAGAAGCCGATGGAGGACACCCTCACCAAGATCAAGATCCCCGCGGGCTGCCAGGACCTCCAGGGCCCGCAGGCGCTCGGGTTCGTCCGCATGCGGCACAGCGAGGCCACGCCGCGTTCGGACCTCGACCGCGTCGCCAACCAGCGGAAGTTCATCGGCGCGATGGTCAGCGAGATCGGCAGCCCGGGCACCCTGCTGAACCCGTTCACGCTGTTCCCCCTGCTGTCGACCGCGCCGGACGCGCTGACGATGGATTCGGGCGACCACGTGCACAACCTGGTCGGGCTGGCGCTGGCGATGCGCGGGATCTCCTCGGGCGGCGTCGTCACCACGACGGTGCCGGTGACCAGCGGTTCGGCGGAGAACTGGGACAAGACGAAGTCGAAGCTGCTCTTCGACGCGTTGAAGAACGACACGGAGATCCCGGACAGCGCGATCCTGACCTGACCTCCGGCCTCGTGAGTGGTAAGGACGGTTCTAACCGTCCTTACCACTCACGAGGAGACTGATGGAAGCGCCCGCCGAGACCCTCGCCGACGAAGTAGTCACCCTGCACCGCTGGAAGCCGGAGCAGCTCGAAACACTCGCCGCCGTCGCGGGCGGCTCCGCCGAACACCTTGGCGCCTGGATGATCTGGGCCGCCTACGGTTACGGCCGCCGGGAAGCCGCCGACTTCCTGGAGCTGACCGCGAGGAACTGGGCCGAAGGCAAGACCTACGACTTCGCGATCCTCGCCGGGGAAGACCTCGTCGGCGGCGCCGGCATGATCACGCATCCGGACCGGATCGAGATCGGCTACTGGCTCGGCAGGCACCACACCGGCCGCGGCTTCGCGACCAGGGCCGCGAAGCTCTTGGCAGACGAGGCTTTCCGGCTCGGCGCGCCGGAGGTCGAGATCCGGCACGACGAGAAGAACCTCGCGAGCGGTGCCGTGCCCGCGCGGCTGGGGTTCACGATGATCGGCGACGAGACCGCAGAACCGCCGCTCGCTCCCGCCTGCGCGGGCGTCAACCGGATCTGGCGGCTCAAGCGCCCTTAGTCTTGCGCTCGCGCAAGGCCGCGAGCGCCTTGTCGGCGTGCACGGTGAACTTCAGCTCGCTCTTGATCACTTCGAGCACCTTGCGGTCGGTGTCGATGACGAAGGTGTGCCGTTTGGCGTGCAGCGGGCTGAATTTGCGCCAGACGCCGAACTGTTTCGCCACCACACCGTCCACATCGGACAGCAGGGGATAGTCGAAGCCGTGTTTGGCGGAGAACTCCTGCTGCTTGGCGACGGCGTCCGGGCTGATACCGACGCGGTGCGCGCCCACTTCGGCGAATTCCGCCGCCAGGTCACGGAAATGGCAGCTTTCCGCGGTGCAGCCGCTGGTCATCGCGGCGGGGTAGAAGAACAGCACCACCGGGCCGGACGAGAGGAAGTCCGACAGCGTGCGCTCTTCGCCCTTGTCGTCGGGCAGCGTGAAGTCCGGGGCGAGGTCACCTTGGTCCATGGACGGATCCTGCCATGTCAGTGGGCGGAGCTGAGGGGTGCCCGGGAAGTGACCGGACGCGTGAACCCGTCCGGCCGAAGGCCGAACGGCGTCCTGCCGACGTAGATCGCGGTCGCGGGTTCACCGGAGAAAACACATGTCAGTGGGCGTGCCGTTCGATCAGCTCGTCCACCTCGTCCCCGGTGGCGGAATCCGCGATGAACGAACCGCGCGCCGCGAGGACGCCGTACCGCCGCAGCCGTTCGGCCTGTTCGTGACTGTGGACGCCTTCCGCGCCGATGCGCAGTTTCAGCTCCTTGGCCCTGGCTACCAGCTGGCACAGATGGCGCACGTCGGCCTCGTCCTCGCCGTCGGCCAGCGCGTCGACGACCGCGCCGGACAGGATCACGTGGCGGACGGGCAGCCCGTGCCGCGGGATCAGCTCCAGATCGTCCGAACCGGAGATGGTCAGCACCAGCTGGGCGCCGAGATCGGCCAGCACGGCGAACGAGTCGAGCACCTCGCCGTCTCCGTCGAGGATGGATTCGCGGTCCGTGCACAGGCGCAGCGCCTGCGCGGGCAGGTTGTGCCGGTCGAGCTGCTCCTTGACCAGCAGCACCAGACCGGGCTCGATGGCCAGCCGGTTCGGCAGCCGCACACAGACGTCGGGCGCCGCCTCGCCGAACCTGTTCCGCCATCGCGCGGTGGCGGCGAGCGATTCGGCCAGCAGCCACCGGCCGAGCGGGATGGTCATCCCGGTGATCTGTGCCAGCGGATAGAACTCGTCGGAGTCCAGTTCGCCCTTCTCCGGATGGCTCCAGCGCAGCCCGGCGTTGACGGCGGCCAGCTGGTCGGGATTCGCGAGCTTCACCGTCGGCTGGTAGATCAGCGAGAACTCGCCGTTCTCCAGCGCGCCCGCGATCACCGCGCCGAGCTGGTAGCGGCCACGGTCACGCGCGTCGAGTTCCGGGTCGAACAGCATCCACTGCGCCTTGCCCGCCTCCTTCGCGCGGTGCAGGGCGATCTCCGCGGCACGAAGCAGGTCCTCGGGACCGCCTTCGGCGACCGGGCGGACGACGATGCCCGCGCTCGCGCTGACCCCGATCCCGTGCCCGCCGACGTAGATCGGCTCGACCAGTTCCTCCAAGGCCTGCTCGACCAGCGTGATCACCTCGGGCGGGGTGAAATCGCCGCGCAACAGGACGGCGAACCCGTCGCCGGACAGCCGGGCGACGGAACCTTCGTGCCTGCCGGTGAACACGGACGTGAGCTTCTTCGCGACCCCGCGCAGCACCTGATCGCCGACGCCTGCCCCGAGACCGTCGTTGATCACCTTGAAGCCGTCGACGTCGAGATAGACGAGCGCGACCTGTTCGGCGCCGGACCCGGCCAGCGCGGTTTCGAGGGCGTTGCCGAACGCGGTGGCGTTGGGCAGGCCGGTCAGCGGGTCGTGCACGTTCTGGTGCAGCAACCGTTCCTGCAGCAGGTGGATCTCGTTGGCGTCGGCGACCATCAGCACCGGATAGGTCGAACCGGGCCGGTCACCCGGGAGGTCGGTCAGGGTCACGTCGACCCAGAGCGTGCCTTCCTCGCTGTGATCCATCAGCAGCCGCTCCTGCTGGGTCGGCTGGCCGAGCGTCATGAGCTGCGAGAGGCCGTTCCGCAGGCGGGCGACGTCGTGCTCGGCCGAACCGAGATCGGGGATCTTCCGCCCGCGCAGCGCGGCGGGACGGCAGCCGAGAAGAGTGCCGAGCGCGGCGTTCGCCTCGACGATCGAGCCGTCGGAGTCGGCCAGCGCGATCCCGATGGGAGAGGCCGAGTAGAGCTTGGAGAAGCGCAACAGCGCCGGCTGGTGATCGGGCTCGGCGCGGACGGCGTCCTGCGCGACGCCGAGCAGCAGCTGTTCGAGTTGCTCCTTGGGAAGCGATACTCCTTTAGTGTCAGCGAGCGTCTCGGCCCATCTCCGGGCCACGTCCACCAACCCTGGCGCGGAACCAGGTTCGGGCACACTTCACCTCTTCATGCGCGGTTGAGGGCCAGCTCAGACCGGGTGTCCGAGCCCATGGACCCACACTAGGTATGAGCCGACCGGGTGTAGTGCCACGGCATCATGCGCGATCCGGGGTGTCTACCGGCTGAAAGGGTGATCGCTGCTACACGAGTGGTGACCGGAAGTTACCAAGAGTGCTCGATCGTGGCGCCGCTTCACCGGGGCGTCAGGCGGATCGGCAGGCCGTCCGCGGGAACGGGCAGCGAGACGTAGTCCCAGCGCGCGGTGTAGCCCTCCGGGACCGACCATCGATACGCCCGCAGCATCTCGTGCAGCAGCGCCTTCACCTCGAACGTCCCGAAATGCAGGCCGATGCATTTGTGCGCGCCGCCGCCGAACGGCATCCACGCGTAGCGATGCGACTTGTCCTCACGGCGGTCCTCGCCGAAGCGGTCCGGGTCGAACCGCATCGGGTCGGTCCAGTGCTCCGGCGAGAAATGGTTGACGGTGGGGGAAACCCCGACGAGTGTCCCTTCGGGAATGAAATGCCCGAGAACCTCGGTGTCCTTCACGGTCTTCCTGGTCAGGGAAGGGACCGGCGCCACCAGCCGCAGGGCTTCCTTGATCACCAGATCGAGGGTCGTCAGCGTCTCCAGCGCCTCGATGTCCGGCACGTCGTCGCCGAGTGCGAGCGACTCCCGGCGCGCGCGTTCCTGCCATTCGGGGTTCTTGGCGAGGTGGTAGACGGCGGCGGCGCTGGTGATCGTCGACGTGTCGTGCGCGGCCATCATCAGGAAGATCATGTGGTTGACGACGTCGGAGTCGGTGAAGCGGTCACCGTCTTCGGTGGTGGCGTGGCACAACGCGGTGAAGAGGTCGTCGCCGTCGCTCGCCCGTTTCGCGGGCAGGTTCGCCGAAAAGTAGCGTTCGAGGACCTTGCGGCCGTGCAAACCCGCGGCCCAGCGGCCGCCGGGAACGGGAAAGCGCACGATGGCCGTGCCCGCGCGCACGGAGTTCACGAACGCGCGGTTGATCGCGGCCGCGTCGTCGCCGGACCGCATGCCCATGAAAACGCGCGTCGCGACGTCGAGCGTGAGCTGCTTGAGGGACCAGTAGATCCGCGGGTTCGACCGGCCGGCCCACGAGGCGATGCCTTCACGCAGGGCCGGTCCCATCTGGTCGACGTAACCGGTGAGCCGCTGCCGGGTGAACGCCGCCTGCATGATCCGGCGGTGCAGGTGGTGCTCGCCGAAGTCGAGCAGCATCAGGCCGCGGTCGAAGAACTGCTCGATGAAGAACTTCCAGCCCTCCTGTGAGAAGGCCTTGTCCTTGTTCACCAACGCGATCTGCGTGGCCTCCGGGCCGGTGAGCGCGACGATACGGCGCCCGAACGCGCCCATCCACGACACCGGTCCGTAGGTCTCGTAGCGTTTGAGGCCGAACTCGATGCCGAAGCGCATGAAGTCCAGCGCGTGCCCGACGACCGGCGGGCCTTCGTCGCCTAGGACGGGTTTGAGGCCAGGCGGGGCGGGCGCGAGTTCGCGGACCGGCCAGGTCGCGCCCAGCCAGCGCTGGTCGACCGAACGCGGCAGGGGGATCGAAGTGAGCGGCGGAACCCGCTCGCGCAGTGCTCCGGTGACCTTTTCGACGGCGTTCGCCATGGTGACCATCTCCCCGCTGAGATCGGCTACCGCTCCACCATCGCACCCTTGTTGACGTCCTGACAATACCTCGATGGAAGTTCCGTGAGGGCCTCCTTCACTACCTTGAGGGTAGGGAAGGAGGCCCTCACGGCCCGGTCAGCCCAGTTCGGAACGGACCGTGCGGGCGGCCGCGACGAGGTTCCGCAGGGCCGGTTCGACCTCGGCGTAGCCACGGGTCTTCAGGCCGCAGTCCGGGTTGACCCAGATCCGCTCGGCGGGCACGGCGCCGACCGCGGTCCGCAGCAGGCCGCTGACCTCGTCGACGCCGGGGACGCGCGGGGAGTGGATGTCGTAGACGCCCGGCCCGACGCCGCGGCCGAAGCCCGCCGCGCCGAGGTCGGTGACGACCTCCATCTTCGACCGCGCGGCCTCGATGCTGGTGACGTCGGCGTCGAGCGCGTCGATCGCCTTGACCACGTCGCCGAATTCCGAGTAGCACATATGCGTGTGGATCTGCGTCGCGTCGTCGATCCCGGAAGTCGCGAGCCGGAACGACGAAACGGCCCACGCGAAGTACGCCTCGTGCGCCGCGGCGCGGAGGGGGAGCAGTTCCCGCAGCGCCGGCTCGTCCACCTGGATGACGCAGATGCCCGCCTCCTGCAGGTCGTGCACCTCGTCGCGGATGGCCAGTGCCACCTGACGGGCGGTCTCGCCCAGCGGCTGATCGTCGCGGACGAACGACCACGCCAGGATCGTCACCGGTCCGGTCAGCATGCCCTTGACGGGTTTGCCGGTCAGACTCTGCGCGTAGCGCGCCCACTCGACGGTCATCGGCTCGGGACGCGAGACGTCGCCGTACAGGATCGGCGGCCGGACGCAGCGCGAACCGTAGGACTGCACCCAGCCGAAGTCGGTGGCCGCGAACCCGGCCAGCCGCTCGGCGAAGTACTGCACCATGTCGTTGCGCTCGGGTTCGCCGTGCACCAGCACGTCGAGGCCGAGGTCTTCCTGCAGCCGGACGACACGCTCGATCTCCGCCTTCATCGCGGCTTCGTAGCCCGCGTCGTCCAGCGAACCCGCCTTGTGCGCGGCCCGCGCTTTGCGGACTTCGGTGGTCTGCGGGAACGAGCCGATCGTGGTGCTCGGCAAGGACGGCAGCTTCAGCGCCGCCTGCTGAGCCGCCGCGCGCCGGACATAGGGGGAGCGGACGGTGTCCTCCGGCCGCAACGCCTCCAGCCGGGCACGGACCCCGCTGTCGGCCAGGTCGGCCGCCGTCGCGCGATCCGTGGCCGCGGCGCGGGCGGCGGAGAGGTCGACGCCCTCCTCCTTCAGCGCGCGCCCGAGAAGGACGACCTCGTCGACCTTCTGCCTGGCGAAGGCGAGCCAGCCCCTCAGGCGCGAGTGAAGCCCGTCCTCCCGCTCGACGTCGTAGGGCACGTGCAGCAGCGAGCAGGACGTCGACACGCTGACCGATCGCGCGGTGCCCAGCAGGGTCGCCGCCCGGCTGAGCGCGCGGGCCGGATCCGTGCGCCAGACGTTGCGCCCGTCCACGACACCGGCCAGCACCTCCTTGTCCCGCAAGGCGGGTTCGGCGGCGACCGCGTCCACAAAGGACTCATCGGTGACGAGGTCGACCGCGATGGCGTCGATCGGGGAGCGGGCGAGCACGCCGAGCCCGCGTCCGAGCCCGCCGAAGTACCCGGCGACCAGGATCTTCGGCCGCGAGGTCTCCTTCGCGAGCCGATGGTAGGCGCGGATGAGCGCGTTGAGCTCCCGCTCCGTGCGGTCCGCGGCGAAGGCGGGCTCGTCGAACTGGACCCACTCGACGCCTTCGTCGTGCAGACGGCGCAGCAGCTCGACGTAGCCGTCGAGGAGGTTGTCGAGCAGCTCCAGCGGGCGGAAACCTTCCGGGGCGTCTTCAGCCGGCTTCGCGAGCAGCAGGTACGTCACCGGTCCGACCAGCACCGGCCGCGTCTCGACGCCGATCGCACGGGCTTCGCGGTACTCGTCGAGCGGCTTGGTGCCGGTGAGCGAGAACGTCGTGCCCGGGCCGAGTTCGGGGACGATGTAGTGGTAGTTCGTGTCGAACCACTTCGTCATCTCCATCGCCGGCGCGTCCTGCACGCCGCGTGCGGCGGCGAAGTAGGTGTCGAGCGGCGAGAGGCCGAGACTGGTGAAGCGCTCCGGCAGCGCCCCGAACAGCTCGGTGGTGTCGAGTACCTGGTCGTAATGGGAGAACGTGTTGGAGGGGACGGAATCCAGCCCCGCGTCCTTGAGCTCCCGCCAGGTGCGGGTGCGCAGCGCGCGGCCGGTGCCGAGTAGCTCGGCTTCGTCGATCTTGCCCGCCCAATAGCGTTCGAGTGAACGCTTGAGTTCCCTGTCCGGTCCGATCCGGGGATAGCCCAGCACCGTCGTGCCGATTTCGGTCACAGCTCTCTCCTCGCGAGCTTGTCGTCGGAGCCCGGAGCGCGCAGGAGTGACCGCCGTTCGGTCGTGCCCATCCCACGAGGCCCGGACTCACGCACGCCGTCGGCGCGCGTACCACGGGCAGGTCTTCGGACTCGTGGGCGACTCGCTCGTTCCTACCGGCCGTCGCTTCCCGGGGCGCCATGTCCCAGTGCTTTACCGTGTCTCGCACGGTGACGGCTTTCGTTCCCACATACCGCTGCGGGGCAGTCCCGGATTCGCACCGGGTTCCCTGTTACCTCGCCCGGCCTGGAAGACCGGGCGAACCAGTAGCACTTCGGAGCGTACTCAGGGACGCAACGGCCCCGCCGGACATGTGACGAACCGGACGCCACGCGTGACCAGACGGACGACACGCGTGATTGAACGGCGAACTCGCGTGATTGAGGGCGTAACTCGCGTGTCTGGAAACGGAACACGCCGGGCGGAGGCCGCCCGGCGTGTCGTCCGTCTGATCACGTGAGTTCGCCGCTCGATCACGCGAGTTACGTGTCTGATCACGCGAGTTCGCGATTCGATCACGCGAGTTACGCGTTCGGGGTCAGTCCCAGTCGAGGGCGCCGCCCGACTGGTACTCGATGACGCGGGTCTCGAAGAAGTTCTTCTCCTTCTTGAGGTCCATCGCCTCCGACATCCACGGGAACGGGTTCTCGGTCTCGCCGAAGATCGGCGCGAGACCGATCTGCTGGGCCCGCCGGTCGGTGATGAAGTGCATGTACTGCTCGATCAGCTCGGCCGAGAGCCCGAGCATGCCGCGCGGCATGGTGTCGCGGGCGTAGGCGACCTCGAGCTCGCACGCCTCGGTCAGCATGGTGCGGACCTCGGCCTGGAACTCCTCGGTCCACAGGTGCGGGTTCTCGATCTTGATCTGGTTGATGCAGTCGATGCCGAAGTTCAGGTGGATCGACTCGTCGCGCAGGATGTACTGGTACTGCTCGGCGATGCCGACCATCTTGTTCCGGCGGCCGAGCGAGAGGATCTGCGCGAAGCCGGTGTAGAACCACATGCCCTCGAAGATCACGTAGAAGGCGACGAGGTCGCGCAGGAACGCCTGGTCGGCTTCCGGCGTGCCGGTCTCGAAGTCCGGGTTCTCCAGGTTCTGCGTGTACTTGAGCGCCCACGCGTCCTTGTCCGAGATCGACGGGACCTCGCGGTACATGTTGAACAGCTCGCCCTCGACCAGGCCGAGGCTCTCGCAGATGTACTGGAAGGTATGCGTGTGCACGGCCTCCTCGAACGCCTGGCGCAGCAGGTACTGGCGGCATTCGGGGTTGGTGATCTGCCGGTACACCGCGAGCACGATGTTGTTGGCCACCAACGATTCCGCGGTGGCGAAGAAGCCGAGGTTGCGCTTGAGCATGGTCCGCTCGTCCTCGGTGAGGCCGTCGGGCGACTTCCACAGCGCGATGTCGGCCTGCATGGCGACCTCGGTCGGCATCCAGTGGTTGTTGCAGCCGGCGAGGTACTTCTCCCACGCCCAGGTGTACTTCATCGGCAGCAGCTGGTTGACGTCGGCGCGGGCGTTGATCATCCGCTTGTCGTCGACGTTGATGCGGGCGGCGCCGACTTCGATCTCACCGAGGCCGGTGGCGTCGGCGGAAGCGTCAAAGGTGGTCATCAAAGGCTCCAAGAGGGCGTCGTGAGTGGTAAGGACGGTTAGAACCGCCCTTACCACTCACGAGGATGTTTACTGGCAGGCTTCGCAGTCGGGGTCGTCGATCCGGCAGGCGGCACCGTCGGTGGCGACGAAGTCGACGTCCGAGACCTTCGGCATCTCCTTCGGCTCCGGGGCGGTCACCGGGACGGCCGGAACAGCGGCGGCAGGCGACGGCGACACCGCGGCGGAAGTCGACGGGGCGGGCGAAGCGGCGGGAGCCGGAGCGGCGGCGGGCTTCGGCGAAGCGGGTGCGGCGGGGGCCGGGGTGGCCGAGACCGCGTTCAGCTTGCCGTCGGTGCCGCGCAGGGTGCTCTTCTCCACGTGCGTCGCGGACCGCGCCCGCAGGTAGTACGTGGTCTTGAGGCCCTTGTGCCAGGCGTAGCGGTACAGCTCGTCGAGCTTGCGGCCGCTGGGCGCCGCGATGTACAGGTTCAGCGACTGCGCCTGGTCGATCCACTTCTGGCGCCGTGAACCGGCGTCCACCAGCCACTTGGACTCGATCTCGAACGCGGTGGCGTACAGCGCCTTCAGGTCGTCCGGCACGCGGTCGATCTGGCCGAGGCTGCCGTCGAAGTACTTCAGGTCCGACACCATGACCTCGTCCCACAGCCCGCGCTCCTTGAGCGAGCGGACCAGGTGCGGGTTCACCACGGTGAAGTCACCGGACATGTTCGACTTGACGAACAGGTTCTGGAACAGCGGCTCGATCGACTGCCCGACCCCGCAGATGTTGGAGATCGTCGCGGTCGGCGCGATCGCCATCACGTTGGAGTTGCGCATACCGACGGTCTTGACCCGCTCGCGCAGCGGCGCCCAGTCCAAAGTGGACGAGGTGTCGACGTCGAGCGCGTCGCCCTGTCGCGCGTCGATCAGCAGCTGCATCGAGTCGATCGGCAGGATTCCCTTGCTCCACAAGGAACCCTCGAACGTCTGGTACTGGCCGCGCTCCTCCGCGAGGTCGGTCGAGGCGGAGATCGCGTAGTAGCTGATGTGCTCCATGCTGGTGTCCGCGAACTGGACGGCCTCGTCGGAGGACAGCGGGACACCGATCTCGAACAGCGCGTCCTGGAAGCCCATCAGGCCCAGCCCGATCGGGCGGTGGCGCAGGTTGGAGCGGCGCGCCTCCGGGATCGTGTAGAAGTTGATGTCGATCACGTTGTCGAGCATGCGGACGGCCGTGCGCACGGTCTTCTCGAGGCGCTTCGTGTCGAGGCCCTCGGGGGTGACGTGCTTGAGCAGGTTCACCGAGCCGAGGTTGCAGACCGCGACCTCGTCGGTGGTGGTGTTCAGGGTGATCTCGGTGCACAGGTTGGACGAGTGCACGACACCCACGTGCTGCTGCGGCGAACGCAGGTTGCACGGGTCCTTGAAGGTGATCCACGGGTGGCCGGTCTCGAACAGCATGGTCAGCATGCGGCGCCACAGGTCGACCGCGCGGACCTTGCGGAACACCTTCAGCTCGCCACGCTCGGCGGCGGCCTCGTACTCGCGGTAGCGCTCGGCGAACGCGTTGCCGTAGAGGTCGTGCAGGTCCGGGGTCTCGTTCGGCGAGAACAGCGTCCACTGCGCGTCGGCCTCGACACGGCGCAGGAACTCGTCCGGCACCCAGTTCGCGGTGTTCATGTCGTGGGTACGACGACGGTCGTCACCGGTGTTCTTGCGCAGGTCGAGGAATTCCTCGATGTCCACGTGCCAGGTCTCGAGGTACGCGCAGGCCGCGCCCTTGCGCTTGCCGCCCTGGTTCACCGCGACCGCGGTGTCGTTGGCGATCTTGAGGAACGGCACGACACCCTGCGACTGGCCGTTGGTGCCCTTGATGTGCGCGCCGAGGCCGCGGACCGGGGTCCAGTCGTTGCCGAGACCGCCCGAGTACTTCGCCAGCAGCGCGTTGTTCTTGTACGCCTGGAAGATCGAGTCCAGGTCGTCGTCCACGGTGGTCAGGAAGCAGGACGACAGCTGCGGGCGCGTGGTGCCCGAGTTGAACAGCGTCGGCGTGGACGCCATGAAGTGGAACGTCGAGAGCAGTTCGTAGAACTCGATGGCACGAGCTTCACGGTCGTCCTCGCGGATCGCCAGGCCCATCGCGACGCGCATGAAGAACGCCTGCGGCAGCTCGAAACGGACCCCGTCGTGGTGCTGGAAGTACCGGTCGTACAGGGTCTGCAGGCCTAGGAAGCCGAAGTCGAGGTCGCGCTCGGCGCGGATGGCCGCGGTGATCTTGTCCAGGTCGAAGGTCTGGAGCTCGGGGTTGACCAGCTCCAGCTCGATGGCGCGCTTGAGGTAATCCCGGAAGTACTGCGGGTACCGCGCGGTCATCTCGTCCTGGCTGGCCTGCTGCGGCACGCCCGCGAGGTAGCTGAGCGCCTCGCCGCGGAGCTTGTCCGCGAGCAGCCGGGCGCTGACGTAGGAGTAGTTCGGCTCCTGCTCGACGAGCACCCGCGCGGCCATG
This sequence comes from Amycolatopsis sp. NPDC058340, assembly GCF_042723975.1. NCBI lineage: Bacteria > Bacillati > Actinomycetota > Actinomycetes > Pseudonocardiales > Pseudonocardiaceae > Amycolatopsis > Amycolatopsis sp. NPDC058340. The sequence continues at coordinate 23,346 of NZ_JBHXIB010000064.1, forward strand.
ATCTGGGCGAGGGCGAGTTCGTCGGCGCTGATGCCGTCGTAGAGGTTTCGCTTGGCCTCGGCCAGTACCGGCTCGGCCGAAACGTCTTCGAGGCCGGCGACGGCCTCGCCGACGACGTGCGAGACGCGGGCCCAGTCGAGCGGGCGAAGCGAGCCGTCGGCCGCCTTGACGCTGATGGCGACGTCGGACGACGCGGGCTTCTCGGCTTCACGGGCCTTCGCGCGCTCGTCGCGGTACAGGACGTACGCGCGGGCGACCTTGTGGTGCTCGCCGCGCATCAGCGCGAGCTCGACGATGTCCTGGATCTGCTCGATGTGCAGCGCGGTCTCGGGACCGGCGTGGCGGAGCAGGGTGGTCTCGATCTGCTCGGTCAGTTCCTTGACCAGGTGGTGGATCCGCGACGAGGCGGCCGCGTCACCGCCCTCGACGGCGAGGAAGGCCTTGGTCACGGCGACCGAGATCTTGTTCGCGTCGAAGGGGGACACGCTGCCGTCCCGCCGGATGACTCGCACGGTCGCGGGCGTGGTGTCCGAGGACGAAGGTGGCCGCTGACCGGTTTCCACTGACATGCGTGTCTCCAAAAAAGGGCGCGTTGAAGCACCACAAGGCCTCGCGAGGCCGTGCGCTGCACGTACACAAAGCTGTCCGACCACCGCTCCCGAGCGGTCTCCCCGTCGCTGGGCGGTGCCGGTTCCCAGAGACTACATGTAGGGGTCGGAGGCTGCACGTGCCCCAATGGGTGGCGTGTCGTGGGCTCACCCTGGCGGGTTAGACGATCACGCTGAGCGGCTGGTCAGCCGCCGAAGACGATCTTGAAATCGCGCAGGCAGGCGCTCAGCACGGGCCGCTGACCGGCGAGGAAGCCGAACGGCCCGGACTCGTTGATCCGCCAGTCCGCGGCGGCCGGACGCGGCTGTGCCGTCGCCCGGACGGGGCTCCTTTTGAGACGGCCGTCCAGCATTTGGACGACGTCGAAGGCGGCGGGCATCCGCAGCGGGAGGCTCGGGCGGGGAGTGAAGGCCGCCGTCGCGATCCAGTCTTCGTGGGTGGCCGCCGAGGCGGTGAAGGTCCGCCCGTGGGCGAAGTCGAGTGCGGCGAGATCCTTGGGAATGCCCCAGAGTGCCCGCCCGCCGTCGAGCGAGACCTCGCTGTCGACCCAGATGTCGGTGATGGAGCTGGAAAGTCGTTCGCCGCGGACCGCGACCGTCGCCAGCAGCTCGTGGTACTGGAGCTGTCCGGGTTCCTGGTAGTCGATCCAGGCGGTGAACACCTGGGCGCGGCCGCCCAGCGTGATCGGCTCGACGCCGCCGGGCAGTTCGGGCAGTTCGCTCACCGGGACGCGCCAGATCGACAGGTACGCCTGACCCGCCAGGTTCCAGGGTTCCGGGGGATAGGCGGTCACGAGTTCCGCCACGGCAGGTAGTCGGGCTGGTCGGTGTCGACCCGCATCGAGAACTCCGGTGGTCGTTTCTGCAGGAAGGACACGACTCCTTCGACCGCGTCCGGGCTGGAGCCAAGGCCGCCGATCAGCCGGGAGTCCAGCTCGTGCACGGGGAACGGCGATTCCGCGCTCGCCATCCGGTACAGCAGCTGGCGGGTCACCGCGACCGAGACCGGCGACGTGGTCGCGGCGATCTCGCGAGCCAGTTCGCGCGCCTTGCCGAGCACTTCCCCGGGCTCGTGGACACTGTGGACCAGTCCGGCGGTTTTCGCTTCCTCGGCGCCGAAAACGCGGCCGCTGATCATCCAGTCGAGTGCCGTGCCCATCCCGACGAGCCGGGGGAGGAACCAGGCGGACGCGCCTTCGGGGTAGATCCCGCGGCGGACGAACACGAAGCCGAACCGGGAGTCCGTGGACGCGAGGCGGTAATCGCACGACAGCGTGATCGTGACGCCGCCGCCGACGGCCGCGCCCCGCAGGGCCGCGATCACCGGCTTGTTCATCGTGAAGATCCGTTTCGAGCAGCGTCCCGCCGGCTCCTGCCACGCCGCGTCCGGCCCGGTCTCCGGGTCGAAGTCGAAACCGCCCTGGGTGAGGTCGGCGCCCACCGAGAAATCCTTGCCGTTGCCGGTCAGGATCACCACCCGGACGTCCTCGTCGCGGTCGGCGCGGTCCATCGCGTCGCCGAGTTCGTCGGCCATGCGGATGGTGTAGCCGTTGCGGGCCTCGGGCCGGTTGAGCGTGACCGTCGCGATGCGGTCTTCGACCTCGTAGGTGATTTCGGCGTACGCGCTCATGACGTGAAAGTAAGCCAGTGTTGACAAAGTGTCAACAAGGCTCATTCGACGTCGTCCAGATGGTCGGCGTAGTACTCGACCGCTCGCCGGTACTGCTGGACGCCGTCGTCCGAGCTGGTCGCCGCGAGCAGCTTCAACAGGGTTCCCACCGCCTCGCGCGCCTCGCCGACGTTGTAGAGCGCCATCGCGAGGAAGGTCTTCAGCGCGGGGTCGTCCGGGAACTCGCCGAGTCCGCGCCGCAAGGTCGCGAGCGACTCGTCGTACCGGCCGAGGACGCGATACGTGCTGCCGAGCCCGGCGAACACCCCGTGTCTGTCCTCTGTGGACAGACCTTCGCCCGCGAGCGCCTGTTCGTAGAACGGCGCCGCTTCGGCTTCCAAACCGGCCGAATCGTGGGCCCACGCGGCCTGGTAGGCGATCACGGCGTCCCGCGGGTTACGCCCGGCGAGTTCGATCAGCCGACGGCGCGCCTCGTCGGTGCCCTGCTCGCGCAGGCGGATCGCCTCGTTCACGCGGCGGTGCCGTCGAACGGCGGGTACGTCTCGGCGCCGACGCGCTCGGCCACGACGATGTACTCGGCCAGCGCGTCACGCGACCGGGTCAGCTTGGCCAGTTGCTCGTCCAGGCGCCCGAGCCGCTCGCGCATCGCGGCCAGCAGCTCGGGACAGCCGATCAGCTCGGGTTCCTCGCCGATCGCGCAGGGGAGCAGGTACGCGATGTCCTCGGACGACAGGCCGGCGGCGAGCAGATGACGGATCTGCTTCACCCGCAGCAAAGCCGTCTCGTCGTACTCGCGGTAACCGTTCGAGCCGCGGCTCGCCGCCAAGAGGCCTTGGGCTTCGTAGTAGCGCAACTGGTGGGCGTTGACGCCCGTCCGGTGACTCAGTTCACCGATCTTCATCGCTTCCCCCACTTGACCTTCATACCGGTATCAACGTTGACGATCGTGCCATGACAGACAAAACGAACACCTCGATTTCGGTCGTCGGCCTCGGCCTGATGGGCACCGCGCTCGCCCGCGCGTTCCTGAAGGCCGGGCATCCCACGACCGTGTGGAACCGGACGGCCGCCAAGGCGGACTCCCTGGTCGCCGAAGGCGCGCGGCTCGCGCCGGCGATCGGCGACGCGCTCGGCCCGGACGGCGTGACGATCCTGTGCCTCACCGACTATTCCGCCGCGCGCGAACTGCTCGGCGCCGCCGGGCTCGAGGGCACGACACTGGTCAACCTCACCTCGGGTGACTCCGCGCAGGCGCGGGAAACCGCCGCCTGGGCCGAAAAGCGGGACGCCCGCTACCTGGACGGGGCGATCATGGCCATCCCGTCGTCGATCGGGACCGACGAGGCGGTGATCCTGCTGAGCGGACCGCGGCCGGACTTCGACCTCGGCGCGCTCGGCACGATCAGTCATCTCGGCGAGGACCCCGGACTCGCGTCCCTGTACGACGTCGCCGGTCTGACGATGATGTGGAGCGTCCTGAACGCGTGGCTCCAGGGCACCGCGATGCTCAAGACGGCCGGTGTCGACGCCGCGACGTACGCGCCCTTCGCGCGGCAGATCGCCGCCGGCGTGGCGGACTGGCTGCCCGGCTACGCGGAACAGATCGACAAGGATTCCTTTCCCGCCGAGGTGTCGGCGCTGGAGACCGACGCGCGGGCGATGGCGCACATGGTCGAGGAGAGCGAGGCGCTGGGCGTGAACGCCGAACTGCCGAAGCTGATCAAGGCGATGGCCGACCGCGCGATCGCCGCCGGGCACGGGGGAGAGCAGTATCCGGTGCTGATCCGGGAATTCGAGCGGCCTGCCGCGTCTTGAGCTCCGCCCAGTCACGCGTGTCGTCCGTCTGATCACGCGAGCCGTCCGTTCGGTCCCGTGGGGCGGGCGCGGTGAAGGCGGCGTGTCGCGAAAGCCACTTTCGCAACGTTGAAGGTTGGGAAAGTGGCTTTCGCAACGCCTGCGGTCTGCCGAGGTGGTTTGGACCCGTGGGGGGGGGGGGGGCCGACGGGGGGGGGGGGGGTGTG